>NZ_JBOFXD010000110.1:0-24031 GCF_051653945.1 Cetobacterium sp. | reverse complement strand
AGGATCAAACTCTTCATTCAAATATATTTAAAGTCCTAAGACTTACGTTTACACCATTTATTGGTTTGCCATTTCTGGCGTTTTGTTATTTTCATAACTTCTGACTATTTTCTCTATTCGGTTGTTAATGTCCTTTTCTCTTAACTTTCGTCTGCGGTGTTTCCCGCTGACAGAAATAATAGTACCATAACTTTCAAACCATGTCAACAACTTTTTTTATTTTGTTTTATAATTATTTTTATGATAAAATTACATATATTTTTAATATATATTATTTTTTAGGAGGATTTTATGAATATAGTACTAATGGAACCTGAAATTCCTTATAATACAGGTAATATTGGAAGAAGTTGTGTTCTTACAAATACAACTCTACACTTAATTAAACCTTTAGGATTTTCTTTAGATGAAAAACAGATTAAAAGATCTGGTCTTGATTATTGGGAGTTAATCGATTTAAAAGTATGGGAAAATTATGAAGAGTTAAGAGCAGCTTACCCAGAATCTAACTTTTATTTTGCTACTACTAAAACTACACAAAAATATTCAGACGTTAAATATAATCCAAATGATTTTATTGTTTTCGGTCCTGAATCTAGAGGAATTCCTGCAGAAATTAGAGAAGCTAATAAGGAAACTTGTATAACTATTCCAATGATTAAAATGGGAAGATCTCTTAATCTATCAAATTCCGCTGCTATAGTTCTTTACGAAGCATTAAGACAAAATAATTTTGATTTAGGAGAGTAAACATGCTTTCACTCATTGTTGCTATGGATGAAAATAATTTAATCGGTAATAATAATTGTATGCCCTGGAACATTCCTGAAGATTTAAATCTTTTTAAAGAGATTACTAGTAATAGCATTGTAATTATGGGAAGGAAAACTTTTCAATCAATTGGAAGACCTCTTCCAAACAGAATCAATTTTGTTTTAACTAAGGATAGCAGTTTTTTTCACAAAGATATTCAAATATTTAACTGCCCAGATAACGCTTTAAAAGAAGCGTTATCTTTACAAAAAATTACTGACAAAAAAATTTTTATTATTGGTGGCAAAACCATATATGAATATTTTTTACCATTAATTAATGAGTTTCATTTCTCTTATATTAAAGGTAAGTTTTCTGGAGATACTTTTTTCCCTGAATTAAATCTATCAACTTTCAACATTGCTAACCGAAGAGAATTCAAAGATTTTATCTATATCCACTACGTAAAAAACACTTGTAATTTTTAAAAACATATGTTATATTACACTAGTAATTGTAAAAAATACTAGGGAGGATTATAATAATGAACAGATTAAAATTATCATTACTAGCTTTAATTGCTAGTTTAAGTGTTTCTACTATGGGAGCATCTATAGATCATATTCAAAACTATTCAGCTGAATACGGTGGAAATCCAGCACAACAAGGTGCAATAAATGTAGGGTCTACAGTTTATTTCAACCCAGCTGGTTTAATGAAATTAGAAAATGGAACTTACATTGTTGGTGGAATTCAGTATGCCTTTGGTGATCAAAACATGAGCCAAGGAGGAAGAGATTTCTCAACTAACCTTTCTTCACCTATACCTAACTTTGCTCTTTATAAGAAGACAGATGACGGAGCTTACTTCTGGACAATGGGAGGAGTTGGAGGAGGAGCTGAATTAGAGTATAAAGACAGTATTCCTTTGATTATAGATATACCTGGGATGGGACAAGTTGACGGAAACAATCTTTTAAATAGTGCTAACTTAAAAGGTTCTAATATGTATGCTCAAACCACTTTAGGAAAAGCCTTTAATTTAACTGATAAATGGTCAGCTTCATTAGCAATTAGAGGGGTTTATGGAAAAAGAACCCTAAAAGCTAAGGCTGAAACAAATAAATTCGGTTTTGTTGCTTTTGGAACAAATGGTGCTGAAATTGATTCTGAAAGAGAAGCGTTTGGTCTTGGAGGACAGTTCGGTTTAAACTATGCTCCTAATGATAGATTAAATATTGGATTTAGATATGATACTAAAGTTAAATTAGATTTTAAAACTGAATCAGATTATGATAAAACAAACAAAATTGCAAATATCTTATTAGGACAATACCCTGTATATGTAGACGGTCTTAAAACAAGAAGAGATTTACCTGCTTTAGCTGCTCTAGGAGCATCTTATAAAGTAACAGATCAATGGACTACTTTTGTAGGTGGAAACTACTACTTCAACGAATCAGCTACTATGGATAGAGTGGGAAGTATGAACATAGATTACAAAAATGGATGGGAAGTATCTGTTGGTTCTGAGTACTGGTTTACTCCACAAATCGCTTGGCTTGTTGGATTTAACTATGCTGATACAGGAGCTCCTGATAAGAGTTTCGCAGCTACTGAGTACGCTTTAAACTCTACAATGTTAGGAACAGGAGTTAAGTACAGACCTAATGAAACTGTAGAGTGGACTGTTGCCCTTAATCACTACCTTTATGATTCAAGAACAGTTAATGATATAAAATATGAAAAAGAGATATCTAGTGTAGGTATCAACTTTGTAAAGAAGTTTTAATTTATAAAATTTAGGAGGAATTAATGCCCAAAAAAGCAATTTTTAAAAGAGAGCAAATACATGAAAAAGCTTTTGAAATGTTTGAAAAATACGGTTTAGATGATATTACTGCAAGAAATCTAGCTAAAGCTTTAAATTGTTCTCCAGCTCCAATCTATAGCTGTTACTCTTCTATGGATGAATTAAAAACAGAACTTATAGAAAGAGCCAAGAAAATTTTCTTAGAATATGTGGTTAGACCTGAAACTGACATGGTCTTTCTTAATAGTGGTATTGGACTTTGTGCATTTGCAAGGGAAGAGAAGCAACTATTCAAGTCAATATTCCTTAGAGATAATTCATATGGTAATCTCTTAAAAAGGTTCAGAGATCTTATGAAAGTAGAAATGGAAAAAGATGAGAGATTTGAAAATTTACCAACTGAGTTTAAACATGACCTTTTTCTAGATTGTTGGTTATTTGGACATGGTTTAGCTACACTCATTGCAACAGATTATTTTGAGAGTCCTACAAATGACTTCATCAAAGATAAGCTTTTAAACAGTGCTGCTGTAATGCTTTACAAGAAGTTAGATGACTTTAATTCAAAAAATAAATAAATTTTAATAAAAAACCATGAGATGAAGTTGTTAATAACTTTATCTCATGGTTTTATTTAATTATTTAACCTCTTCTAACTCTTCTTCTAATTTTTCAACCTTTAAAGAATATTTCGATGCCAATCCAAATGTAATTGTTAATATTGACGTTATCAATATATACATTAATAGAATGTAATAAAATATCCCTTGGGCTAAATACATACTTAATGTTACTGCTATTCCAAATATAAAGTCTACAAAACCATCTAAAATCAACACTCTTTTTATCACTATTAAAGTTTTATTATGAGTTATTCCTTCTGGTTCATAAATTTTAGTTACAATATGACTTATACCTCTAAAGGTTAAGAATGTTCCTATATAAAATATTACTATATATCCCTGAAGCTCTACTTTTGTAGCGGTAACTTTTTCTATCGCTAGACTAACCTCTTCTATCAGGTTTCTTTCTGCTATTAAAAGTTTATTTGATAAAAGTAAAAATCCAGAAAAAGATTCAAGTATTCCCCAAAAGAATATTTCGCCCCAATGGAACTCTTTTTCTCCTATTCCAGAAAAAGAATAAATCAAATCTCCTATTCCTGTTAAAAGAAACAGAAACCCTAAGTTTTTTACTACATCATCTAAAAATATTCCATTTCCAATCACTACTATAGCAACGTAAATTAGAAATATCATACCAACTATTATATGATAAAACCATTGCTCTCTTAAAGATTTTCTTATTTTTGTAGTTAACTCCTTATACATGGTCTCACCGCCATTTTTTTATTTCTTTATACAAAGAACATGATATTCTCCATTTAGTACTGCCGTCCCCTCTGTTTCATGTTCAAACCCTGGGAACTGTTTATCCCATGTAGCTAAAGCTCTTAAATATGATATCTGAGCACTGTCAGCTACACCAAAACTCTCTCCTGACATTAACATTGGAATTCCAGGTGGATATGGTATTACAGCATTTGCTGCTACTCTTCCCTCTAAATCTTTGGCAGGAACAAGCTCCACTTCATTTTTAACTATTTTATTATACGCTTCTCTTGGAGTTATAATCTGCTCTGGTAATTCTGAATATGCCTCATTTAAATATTTTCCTAAATTATGTTCTTTTAGATATTGGAAAATTTCATCTCCTAAATCTCTCATTCCTAAATCTCCATATCTATCCTCTCTTCCCTCAACTAATTCTGGAAATATTTTTCTTAACGGAGTGTTATTATCATACTCTCTTTTAAATGAAACTAATAGGTCTAACAGTGTTCCCCATTTCCCTTTACTAATTCCCATTGAAAATAAAAACATTATTTGGAAATCAGTTGTTCTTGTTGGAACTACACCATATTTTGAAAAATAATATGAAACTAATTGAGCTGGAACACCTTTTTCTGCCAACTCCCCATCTTCATTCATTCCAGGAGCTAAAATACTCACTTTTATAGGATCTAACATTGCCCATTCCTCAGGTAATCCTTGGAATCCATGCCATGTATCTTTGGGATCCATTCTCCAACAAGATTGTTCTCTCATTAATAACTCTGTTGGTGCATCCTCAAAATTATAAACTTTTCCCGTTTTGGAATCTTTTACTGTTTCAGCATTCCAAGGTTTAAAGAACCATTCCCCTCCTTGACCATATTCTTTATGGTATTTTGCTACCATTTTTCTAAAATCAATAGCTTCTTTTAAGACCTCATCTGTTAAAATTTTACCTGTTTTACCTTGCATCATTGCTGCTCCAACCTCATTTGATACTGCAATTGCATAAAGAGGGGAAGTTGTAGCATGCATCATATAAGCTTGATTAAAACGTTCCTCTATTATGGGATTTTTTCCTTTTCTCATATGTACATATGATGCTTGTGATAAAGCATTCAACAATTTATGAGTTGAATGTGTTGCAAATACTGTTGCATTACCTTTGTAATCTTTAGCTTCGCCTCTCATTGCATAATGATTTTTATACATTTCATTAAATCTAGCATATCCATACCAAGCTTCATCAAAATGGATTCTCTCTATATACGGTTGAAATAATTCCTCTACTTTCATTGCATTATAACAAACTCCATCATAAGTACAATTTGTTACAACTGAGTATATTGGATTTTGTGATTTCATTTTTTCAGGAACTAGTGGGCTTCCATTTATTTTTTTTATAACCTCATCTTTATCCATTTCATTTGGTAGTATAGGTCCTATTATTCCATATCTATTTCTTGTAGGCTTCATATAAACTGGTTTTACACCTGTTATTATTAATCCTTGCTCAATAGATTTATGACAATTTCTATCCACTAAAGCTATATCTTCATCTGTTAAAACACCTTGCATTATCGTTCTATTAGAGCCCGAAGTTCCAACAAGAACATTGTATGATCTATCAGCTCCAAACACTTTTGCTGCTAGTTTTTCCCCTTCTAAAAATGCTCCTGTATGATCTAATAAAGATCCTATCGATGTTCTTTCTATTCCTGTATCTGATCTAAATAAATTTTCATCATAAAAATCAAAAAATCTTCTTCCTAAAGCTGTTTTTGTAAATCCAACTCCTCCCTGATGCCCTGGAGCAGCCCACGAGTACTCTGCTACCTTATTGTAATTAAATACAGCTTTTGTCAATGGAGGTAGCAAATTATCATTATATCTCTCTACTGATCTTTGGATTCTCTCTCCTAAGAACCCTATCTCCTCTTGTAAAATCCAAATTATCTCCTCTACATGTTCATAAACTTCTCTACTTAAATTTTCTAAAGCATCAGCTCTATGTGTCAATAAAAATACAGGTACACCATCTTGACTCTCGTGTAACTTATTTATAACATCTACAGCTTCTTTCTCTTCTCTATTATTTGGCCAAGATAATAATAAACAATCTATACTCTTGTCGTATATCACTACATCCTCTAAATCCTCATATGAATCTGAAACATAAACACTCATGTATCTTCTTTCTATTTCATCTATTAGTTCTTCAACTCTATTCCCAATCTCTGTACCCTCTTTAATACCCTCCTTACACAGTACAACTTTACCTCCATCACCACAAACTATTTTTCTCATAAAATTTATCCTCCTTTTATCCAAATAAATTTTTAAGGTTAATTTTTTATTTTTTATCACAAACAAAAAACAGGAAAATCACTCTCTTCCTGTTTTTCTATTTTTTTATTAACTTTCCTACTTTAATAATCTCTTTTTATAAAATAATTTTTACATCTTCAGAAGCAAATATTTTTTCTCCTTTACTTATCTTACCAATTACTCTTTTTTTATCTTTCAATGGAAGTACCATACTAAATATATTTTCATGATATTCCAATTCGTCCGCATCAACTATCTCTATGTTTGGAGGAATTTTATAACTATCTTCTATATACTCACAAGCATCACAATAAATTTTATTACTTGTTATAAATAGATTATAGTTACTTGCTTCTAAAACTTCATTTCCTATGTAGATATAAAAGTCATAACCTTCTTTTTTTATCTCTCCCTCTCTTACAACTCCCACTTTTTTTCCAAGTGCTTTATAGTACATCTCTATTGTCTTTATAACCGTTCCCATTCCTCTTCCTGGCTTACAACTGACAACTACATTTTTTTTATCTTTAAATATTGTTTTTAAAACCCTTTTTTGTAACGAATTATACTCCAAATCACCTATCAAAAACTCTTTTATCTCTTTAAATATTTTTCCAGCTTCAAAAGATAAAGTTTTAAACTCTTCATCCTTATCTATCCAAATATGGACATTATAATTTTCATCTTTTCTTATTATTTTATCAACATTGACGTTAAATTTATATCCGTAATAATCATTCAATTTTTTTAGAACTAACTTTGTTTGATTATCTAAAAATCCAATGCTATTTCTTCCAATATTAATAGAAACCTCTTCGTTAATAAAACTAATATTTAACTTTTCATTTTCTAAATCTCTTCTTGTATAAAAAATAGATTTTATAGGAAACTTTAGATTATACAAACTTTCTAAATCCTTTATGTCATTTACAATATTTTTAGATGGTTTTATATCCTCTATAAAGATCTTGTACTGATATTTATCCTTATATGTTTCCATTTTAAGTTTAAATGCTACATCAATCTCTTTATTATTAAGTATTGTTTCAAGCATATCCTCACTGTTAAACCATACACAGTTTTTCATTTCTACTCCATTTTTTATTAAATCCATCATTAAATGATTTTTTTCTTTACCAATAGCCCTAAAGTTTGTGTAATTACAATTTTTAAGAGCGAATAATGGCGAAGCATTCCCAAATCCATATGGTTCTAATAAAGATAATTTATCCATTAAATCAAAAGATATCTTTATCATAGAAAGCTCACAATCTATTTTTATAGGTTTTTTTGTATCTTCACTGTTTAAATTTTCAGTTGCATACTCATTTATTCTCTTTGAAAACTCCTCTATATTTTCAATAGCAATGGAGAAACCAGCAGCTCCAGCATGACCTCCATATTTAATAAAGATATCTTTCATTGAATTTAAAGCTCCTATCATATTAAAAGCTTCTGTACTTCTACATGAAGCTGTTGCAATTCCTTCCAATGGTTTTATCTCCATAATAATAGTAGGCTTATAATATCTATCTAAGATTTTTGAAGCTACTATCCCTATAACTCCGTGATGAAATTTTTTCTCTGCAACAACAATTACACTGTTTTCATCTAGTTTTTCATTTTCTATCTTATCTATAGCTTTTTTTAAAATCTCCTCTTGAATCTCTTTTCTTTCGCTATTTTTATTTATTAATTCATATATTAATTTATCACAAGTTATATGGCAATCACTAACAAAAAGTTCAACTGCCATTTTAGCATCCTCCAATCTTCCAGCAGCATTAAAAATAGGAGCTATTATAAATCCAACATCATATGTGTCAAATTTTTTCTCCATAGGATTTTCAAATAATCTTTTCATGAGCATATTCAATCCTTGCCACTTACTACTTTTCAAAAGTTCTAGTCCTCTCTTAACTAAAAGTCTATTCTCTCCTTTTAACGGAACTATATCAGCTATTGTTCCAATGGCCACTATATCTAAATATTTATATACTTCATTTTTTTTCTCTAATTTTTTATACAGAGCAAGTAGTAACATAAAAGCTGTTCCAACTCCTGCAAAATATTTATAAGAGTTTTTATTATCCTCTCTTTTAGGATTTATAACTGCATATGCAGGAGGTAGTTCATTATTTATCTCATGATGATCTGTTATAATCATATCCATACCCAAAGAATTACAATGTTCAACTTCAGAAATAGATGAAATTCCACAATCAACTGTTATTATTAAATTCCCCCCCTCTTCCTTTATATAATTTAAAGCATCTTTATTTAGCCCATACCCTTCATCTCTCAATGGAATATAATACTTTACATTGATATCTAACTCCTTTAATGCCAGATAACAAAGGGATGTTGATGTTATTCCGTCTACATCATAATCACCATATATCCAAATTGTTTCATTGTCTTTTTTAGCTTTTAGTATTCTTTCCACTCCTTTATCCACATCCGATAAATGACTAGGATTCATTAAATTTTCTAATGTTCCATTTATGAAAAACTCAACTTCATCTTTTGATTCAATTCCTCTATTGTATAAAATTTGCTCTATCTCTTTATCTATATTATTATTTCCACTTTTAAAATCTTCTGATTTTAATATCCATTTTGTATTTCTCATTACCTGTACCTTTCTTTTATTTAATTATATATTGCACTATAAAATGCATATGTATATACTATCTCTTCTATTTCAGTTTGAAATTTTTCATCCACTATTGTTTCTAACTTCAAATCTCCATCTAATTCAAAATTTAGACCTTTTAAAACTTTTTCTCCATAAATATATTCTATTAGTGTTTTTAAAATCATCCCATTATGTTTATCATATATTTTTTTTAATATCTCTGTTCCTGTCTCTATATTGATTTGTGGGTTATAATAATATTCATCTTTATTTTTGATCAATTTTTTTGGTATGCCCATCAATCCAACTCTTTCAAATTTATCATTTTCATTATCAAAACCACTTTCTATATACATAATCGTATAAATTAGCGATTGGGGTACTAAATATTTTTTTCTAGTATTTTGAACTTCCTCTCTATAGTATTTCGGATAGACATAGTGCAATAAATTTCTATACCTATAGAACTCTCTTTTAAATGTTTTGACCTTTTTAAATGACTCTTTATAAAATTTACTATCGATGTAGCTATTCATTATTGTTATTTTATCCTGGATAGTTTCTGTATCTAAATCAAAATTATTACTCTGAACAGCTAATTCTAATAACTCAGGATTTTTTAATGCCCCAATTTGAGTTAATGCATCTCTTAAGACTTCCTCTTTATATGTATTTTTTATCTCAAAATCTGTTATAGAGTTCACATAATTCCTAACAACATAATTACTTGCATAAAATATATTATAATTTGCTAATTGCCATGAATTACTATCTTTTTCCATAAGTTTGGTATAAACCATATAGTATAAACCTGTATTAGAATTTTCTGGATATTTATTTTTAAATTCAACATATAACTCCATAAATTTTTTTCTATTTTGTAATTTTATATACACATCTAGTAACAAAGAGTCTATTCTCTCATTTTTTTGAGTCACTTTTTCTATAACTTCTTTAGCTTTATCATAATCTTCTATCTTATAATAAATTCTTCCAATTCTAAAAGCTGCTCGATCTTTAAATTTTATATCCTGTATTTTTTCATAGTTATAAATAGCTCTAGAGTAGTCTTTATTCTGTTCGTAGGCAACAGCTCTTATAAATAAAAAGTTCGCTTCTCCTACTCGTGCATCCTTTGTTAGCTCTATAACCTTTTTATTTTCATCTAATTTTAATAAACTTTCTAAATAGATTATTTTTTGATTTACTTTCTTCTCGTTATAACTACCTAATTTGTCTAAAATTTCAACTGTTTTTTCATACTCTTTTTTTTCATAAAAATAATTTGCTAAATTTGATAACTCATTTTTATCCAACTTATCAATTAATTTTAAATTATTTTGATACTTTATTTCATAAATATATCTGTATTTTTCATTAGTCTTTTCTAATATTTTTAAAGCTTTTTTTTCATAAGGTTCTAACTGAGGATCATAATAATCTGTCACTAATCTTTTATAATATTCAATAGATCTATTTTTATCATTTTTCAATTGATATATTTTAGCAACATTATAATCTCTTCTATACTGAAAATAATTTGTTTTTTTAAGCTCTTGTTTTACATAACTTTCAGGTACATATACCGCTCTACTAAAAAACAAAAGTGCTTCATCATATTTTTTCATATCCATATAATTTTTTGCTATATAATATTTTGCATAATTACTCGTCAATGGATAAGAATAGGGAAAGTTTTTTTGATAAATTTCATAATAAAATAAACTGTTTTTATAGTCCTCTTTTTTGTTAGCTTCTAAAGCTTTATTAAAAAATATATAATCATCAACATTATAGGAAAAACTTCTAATTCCAAGCATTATTGTCAATATAATTAGATATAAATATCTCATCTTTTCTCCCTCCGTTGTTTTTATATTTTTATTATATCATAATAATTTTTACTATAAAATTTATATTTTCTAAAAAAAATAGTTGAAATTATTTTAAATCTGTATAATAATAAATAATGTTACAATTTTTGTAGGAGGTGATATTTTGGGAATTATTAAAATTTTAGACGAATCTTTATCAAATATGATTGCTGCTGGAGAAGTAGTTGAAAATCCTGCTAGCTTAGTTAAGGAGCTTTTAGAAAACTCTTTAGATGCCAATAGCAAATATATAAAAATAGACGTTAAAAATGGCGGTAAAAATATTAAGTTTACTGATGATGGTAAAGGGATGAGTCGAGAAGACTTACTTCTTTGTATTGAGCGACATGCTACTAGTAAAATTTCATCTAAAGATGATCTTTTTAACTTAAGTACTTATGGTTTTAGAGGCGAAGCTCTTTCATCTATAGCTGCTGTTTCTAAAATGACTATTTCAACAAAACGAAAAGAAGATTCTTCTGGATATTCAATCAGTGTCACAGCTGGTAAAATAACAAATTTAAAAGATACTCAAAAAAGTACTGGTACAGAAATTGAAATAAATAATCTTTTTTTTAATACTCCAGCTAGATTAAAATTCTTAAGAAAAGACACAACTGAAAATACAAAAATTAAAGAGATCGTTTTACAAGAAGCATTAGCTAATCCCGAGGTTTCTATAATACTTGCTATTGATGGTAAAGAAAATATTCGTACTAGTGGTACTGGAATTGAAAATACTATTATCGAAATTTTTGGAGTTTCAACACTTAAAAATTTAAAACAAGTTGAGTTTGGATATATCGGAAATCTTTCTTTAACAAGATCTACAAAAGATTTTATTTTTACATTTGTTAATAACAGACCTGTAAAAGCTAAAATTATTGAAGAAGCTTTAATCGATGGTTACTATACCCATTTAATGAGAGGAAAATATCCATTTGCCATAGTCAACTTAAAAGTGGACCCTAAATCTATTGATGTCAATGTTCATCCTTCAAAAAAAATCATCAAATTCTCTGATGAAAATAAAATTTATCATGACATTTATTCAATTACAGAGTCTGAATTAAATTTTGATAAGAATTTTAATATGCCTACTTTTGAGGTAAAAAAAGAAAATTTAAACTTTGAAAATATAAAAATTTCTGAGGATTCAAAAAAACCTTTTGAAAATTTTGAAATTAATGATATAAAAAGAGTGATTGAAATAAAAAAGGAAAATGAATCTTCTTTAGAAAAAAAGAATAATTCAACTATTGATAAAGAAAATTTTTTAAACTTTCAAACAGAAACAAAATTTATTCCGACTAAAAGTGAAGTAACTACTCTTCAATTAGAAACTGAAGAATCAAATGTTTCTCTAGAGGAATCTATTAAACTTCCTGATACTTCACCTAAAAATACTATTAGTGATTCTTTTATCGAAAATAAATCTTTGACTTCTTCTGCTATAAAAGTAATCGGACAATTCTCTAATTCTTTTATACTAGTTGAACAAGATGGTGATCTTATAGTTTATGACCAGCATATTGTTCACGAAAGAATTCTTTATGAAAAGTTAAAACAAGAGTATGCACAACACAAAGTATCTTCACAAGCTTTATTAGTTCCTATTAAAGTTTCACTAACATTAAAACAAATAGAGATTTTAAAAGAAAAATTAAGTTTCTTTGAAGATTTTGGATTTGAAATCGATCAGTTTAATGATATAGATTTTTTAATTAGAGCTGTTCCTACTTTAGATACTAAAGATTCTTTCGAAAATATTTTTTTTGAAGTTTTAGAAGGAATTACTAAAGTAAATTCTAAAAATGAAGTTATTGAAAGTATGATTATTTCAATGTCTTGTCGAAGTGCAATTAAAGCTAATGAAAAATTATCTATTTCTGAAATGGAAAAACTCATTTTAGAGTTACATAAAATTGGACGATTTACTTGTCCTCACGGAAGACCAATAACTTTTAAAATAAGTTTATTGGATATGGAGAAGGGATTTAAAAGAAAATGAATATAAATATTATATGTGTCGGTAAAATTAAAGAAAAATATATTTTAGATGGAATACAAGAGTTTGCTAAACGAATGCAAGCTTTTGGTAAATTGAAAATTTTTGAATTAAAAGAGGATGGTAATGATTCAAATAGAAATATGTCTATAGAAAAAGAATCAAAATCTATTCTTGAAACTTTAGAAAAAAACAAAGGGTTTAAAATCCTTTTAGATATTCAAGGGAAGAATTTTTCCTCTGAAGAGATGGCTTCACAAATTGAAAAAATAGGTCTTAATGGAGATAGCACTATTAACTTCATTATCGGTGGTTCTTATGGTGTTTCAGAAGATATAAGGAAATCTGCTGATTTAAAACTGAGTTTTTCAAAAATGACTTTTCCGCATCAATTGATGAGATTGATTTTAATTGAGCAAATTTACAGATGGTTTAGTATCATAAAAAACACTAAATATCATAAGTAGTTTTTAATTTTATTTTTAACTTTATTTTTATAAATTATTAGGAGGAAACAATGTATTCGCAAGGAGAAACTTTTTATCACAACATCGATGACGAGGAGTTTGAAATAACAGTTTTAGAAAATCTGATTATAAGAGATAAAGAATATCTTATAACTGAGGATTTCGATGGGACTAATTATATATTTTTATATGATGAGGACGAGGACGATTTAATTTTTGTTGATGATGCTGCAGAAATAAATACTGTTTTAGATTTCTGGAAAGAAGAGTATTTAGGCGCAGATAATAACATAGGAGATTGGGATGATGATGAATATTATGATCGTGAAGACTCTTATGACCAAGATGATTATTATGATATGGGATATGATGACGATGAAAAGGATTATTATTAATGGCTAAAATTATTATTAATAGTACTGACTCTTTTGGAGAAAACATTTCTCAAAAAATGATTGTAAAAAAAGTGATTGAAAATGATATCACTATTTTTACTTATGACAATAAATATGGTAACGGCGAGATAAGAATATCCCCTTACTCTACTGAAATACTAAAGTTTGGAGAGATTCAAAGTAAACTTTTACTTAAACCAGAAATTAAAACAGATTTTATTTATAGAACTTCTTACTTCAATAAAAATTTTACAGTTTTATGTAAAAAATATGTTTATTCTGAAAATAAGTTGACAATTGCCTATGTTATATATGATAATAATATAGAGATAAACCAATTAGAGATTGAAATAATTGAAGTACAATAAACACTAAAATAGAGCAATCTCTTTGCTCTATTTTTTATTAAAGGAGGGGTAAATGAAAAAAATACTTTTAATTTCTGCGACAGCTTTAATTTTTTTTAGTTGTACTAATCTTCAAACACAACTTCCTACTCAAAGCAAAGTTGTTGTTCCTAGTGTAAAAAATCCAGTTCTACAACAAGATAACTTTTTTCTTAATGAATCTGGTGTAGCTTATTTATATGATCTTATACAAAGAGACTCATCAACAAACTCTATTCGTGAATACCTTCCATCTCAAATGATGGCACCTATGGAGGTTTATGCAGGAGAAACTTTAATTGTTAACAATATTAATGCTGACAGAATTAAAATAATTTCTTCTCCAATAAAAAATGATTTTACATTCAATATCAGTGGAGATAGTTTGAATTTCAATAGTCTTTATCAAGGTGAATATATTGCTGAGATTTACAAAGGATTCACATATGTTGGTACTGTTAAGATAAAAAATAAATTGAAATATAATTTTACTGAGAAAGATAATTATGATATAATTTTAAACAGCTACAATAATAAAAATTTAGATCTATTGGTAAAAAGTGCTCAGTTATATCTAATCGCTTTTCCAACAAACAGTAAGCAAAAAGATGTAGCCTTTATGGTACTTGATTTAGGTTCTGCAAATGCAAATCAACTTTTAATTAATAAAGAGATTCGATATTTAAAAGAAAATTTCTCTCTCAATGAAGATGAGAAAATAAAACTTCTAGCTTTTGAGGAAAAATCTAGCAATGAAAGTTTTATTATTAACAACTATTATTTAGATTACAATAGAAGTAATTTAAAACTAAACACTGAAATAATGAGAGCTATTCAACGTAAAAATAATGCTACTACAGATGAGTTACAATTTTTAGAAAATTTTTATAGTGACTCACAAAGCACAGACTTAGCCTTATTAATTGGAAATTTATACACACAAAAAGGGGATAGTGATAAAGAAAATTACTATTTAAGTTTAGCTAATTCATCTTCTAACTTAAGTCCTAATTCTTCTAACTTAACTACTCCTACATCAGAGAACTCTATTTTATCTTCTAATAACGTAAGTGAAGATGAAGTTGTTACATCTATAGTATCACCTTCTGATTCTTCTAAAAATATTACAAATGGAATAGACGCTCTTAATCGTAAAAGTTATAGTGAAGCTTTAATATTCTTTAATAAAGCTGAAAGCAGTTCAACAAATATCTCTGAAGTCAGCTTCTATCGTGGTAAGACATACTTTTCAATGAATGATTTTGATAAAGCTCTGTCTGACTTTGATAAAATTACTGCTCCAGGTGAAAATACATCTGAGTTATATTATTACTTAGGAGTTATCTATCACAAAAAAGGAGATATTGAAAAAGCAAAAGATTACTTAAGAAAATCTAGAGAAAATAATCCAAGTAGCACTTGGGGTAGAAAAAGTAGCATATATTTATTGAAACTATAAATTTAAAAAGGGAGAAAAACTATGGAAAAATACTTTGACAGAGTTGGAAAAGAACGTCTTGTTATGGAGCAATGGGAAAAAATAAAAGAGATTGAAGCTCTTGGAGTTTACCCATTCGGAAAAAAATATGATAAAGTTCATATGATTGGAGATCTTTTAAAATCATCTCCTGAAACAGAGACAACTTTTAAAACAGCAGGAAGAATTATGGGATTCAGAGAGCAAGGTAAAGCCGTATTTGCTCACATTGAAGACCAAACTGGAAAAATCCAAGTTTATATTAGACAAGATCAAATTGGAGAAGAGGCTTTTGAAATAGTTAAAAAGTTAGGTGCTGGAGACATTATCGGTGTTGAGGGTACTTTATTTATGACTCAAAAAGGTGAATTAACTTTAAGAGTTTCTCAAGTTGAGTTACTATCAAAAAATGTTAGAGCACTTCCTGAAAAGTTCCACGGTCTTACAGACGTTGAAACTAGATATAGAAAAAGATATTTAGACCTTATCATGAACAGAGAGGTTAAAGAAACTTTCATGAAAAGAGTTAGAATTATAAATGGTATCAGAGAGTTTTTAAATAAAAAGGACTTCTTAGAAGTTGAAACTCCTATGATGCACCCAATCGTTGGAGGAGCTGCTGCAAGACCATTTATTACTCACCATAACGCTTTAGATATGGAGTTATATTTAAGAATCGCTCCAGAGCTTTATTTAAAAAGATTAATAATTGGTGGATTTGATAAAGTTTATGAAATTAACAGAAACTTTAGAAACGAAGGAATTTCTACTAGACATAATCCAGAGTTTACAATGATGGAATTATACCAAGCTTATGCTGATTATAACGATATGATGGATTTAACAGAAAGTTTATTCCAATACCTTGCAACAGAGGTTTTAGGAACAACTAAAATAGAGTATAATGGAAAAGAGATTGACCTTGGAAAGTTCTACAGAATTCATATGGTTGATATGATAAAAGATATCACTGGTGCTGATTTCTGGCAAAATTTAACAGTTGAAGAAGCTAAAGCTTTAGCTAAACAACACCATGTTGAAGTTGCTGATCATATGACAACAGTTGGACATATCATCAACGAATTCTTCGAGCAAAAATGTGAGGAGCATATAGTTCAACCTACATTTATCTATGGTCATCCAGTTGAAATCTCTCCTCTAGCAAAGAGAAATGCAGAAGATTCTAGATTTACAGATAGATTTGAGTTATTTATTGATGCAAGAGAATATGCAAATGCATTCTCTGAGTTAAATGATCCTGCTGATCAAAGAGGAAGATTTGAAGCTCAAGTTGAAGAAGCTTTACTAGGAAACGATGAGGCTACTGCTATTATAGATGATGACTATATCGAAGCTTTAGAGTATGCTTTACCTCCAACAGGTGGATTAGGAATTGGTATTGATAGAGCTATAATGCTATTAACTGGTTCTCCATCAATTAGAGACGTTGTACTTTTCCCACAAATGAAAAGAAGAGACTAGTTTTATATTTAGAGGTGTTCCTATGGAGCACCTCTTTAATCTTTTATACAATACTACTGGAGGTTTTATTTTGTTATATGAATTTCTTATTATTTTAAGTATTAACTATTTAGGAGTTATCTTAGAAAAGGTTTTCCATCTTCCTACTCCTGGAACAGTTAATGGTTTAATTCTTTTATTTATTTTTCTTTCTTTAAAAGTAGTAAAATTAAATAGTATTAAAAATGTCGGTGAGTTTTTTATTGCAAATATGATTATAACCTTTATACCCCCTAGTGTTAAACTTTTAGATGTTATTGATATTTTAAAAACTGACTTTTTTAAATTAATTTTTTTACTTATATCTACAACTTTAATTACAATGGTTGTTACTGCTCTATGTGTAGATTTTATGATGAGGGGGAAAAAATAAATGAAAGAATTTTTATTTGACAATGCTTTTTTTGGAATTTTTATCAGCTTAATTGCTTTTAAAATTGGAAAAGATATCTTTAATAAATTTAAATGGCCTATTTTAAATCCAATTTTCGTAGCTCTTATTCTTATCTTTATGTTTATGGAAGTTTTTAATATTCCTACATCTTATTATAATAAAGGAGGAGATATATTAGGATTTTTTATAGCTCCTGCTACAGTATGTTTAGCCATTCCTTTATATAAAGAGTTAGGAACACTTAAAAAACACTATAAAGTTATTTTAATAGGGGCTCTGATTGGATCTATTACCGCTATTTTATCCGTTATTTTTTTAGGAAAATTACTAGATATTCAAGATATTATTCTTTTATCATTTGTTCCTAAATCTATCACGACTCCAATTGGAATAGAAGTTAGTAAACTGCTCGGTGGAATCCCTTCTATTACAGTTTTTGCTATAATGGTTACTGGAATAGCTGGAAATATTTTTGCACCATTTATGTTAAAACTCTTTAAAATTGAGAGTGCCGTTGCTAAAGGTCTTGGAATTGGAATCTCAAGTCATGCTGTTGGGACAAGTAAAGCTATTGAAATGGGAGAGGTAGAAGGAGCAATGAGTGCTCTATCTATAGTTATTGCTGGTATAATTACAATTTTTATTGCACCGTTACTTTTAAATCTTCTAAAATAATATTTTTATAGGAATATAAAAAACCCTCCTGGGGGGAGGGTTTTTTCATAACACGGGGGAGTGTTAAAAAATAAAAAAGATTAAAATAGATTTTTGGGGGGTATATAGATCTATTCAATCAAATTCGGTCTCGCTATTAGTATATAATAAGTACAGTTTTCTGTCAAGTTTTTTTTTGGTACATTCTTTTTTATATTTTGTTCTGATTTCAATGTAAAAATATTGAATTTTGTTATAAAAACGAAAGGAGTGAATTATAATTCACTCCTTTCGTTTTATACTAATCCTTTTTTTATCATAGCAAGAGCATATTGATGTGCATCTACTGTTGCACTAGCATAAGCAAATTTTGTTTCTCCTTCGAAAAATCCGTTTAACAAAACTTGTTGCTGCTCATCTATATTCATTGTTAACCTCTCTAGTGTTAACGTTCCCTCTTTATACTCTTCTAATAACGCATTATAAACTGCATCAAAAGTACTATCATAAATTTCATTTTGTATTTCTTCAAAAAACATATTTTCACACCCCTTTTTGGTATAGTTTCTTTACTATTTAATGTTAACATTTTTTATTAATTTTGTCAACAATTATCCAATATAAGCTATTTCAAAATTTTGATGGACACCTAAGAACTTTGATTTTAGTTCTTTGTAGTTTTCTTTCAAATATATCATCTGTTTAAATAACCCTTGAGAACCATTTTTTATTGTTAATTTATTTTTTAAATCTTTTCCATATTCATTCCACAAATTAGTAAAAAGTACAAATAAAAACACTAAAGTCGTCGCTTGAATTCCAGCAAAATCTAAGACAACTTCCTCCTCTTTCTTTAAAATTTCTTTTAATTTATCACAAAAGTTTTTAGCCTTATCTGGATTTACCAGCATTGAACTATTGAAGTATCTTTTTAGTTTTATTTTCATAAAGTTATTTTCTCCCAATTTAATTTGTTTGATCAAAATGATCTATGTTTAAAGTATAATCTCTTTTCCCTACTAATTTCCCACTCTTACTATAGTAACTCCAAATTCCAACTGCTTGGCCATTATAAAATTTACCTATTATATGTGGTTTTCCATTTTCATGAAACAGTTTAAATAAACCATGATCCTTTCCTCTTAAATAGTATGTTTGAAATGTTTTATACCCATCCTCACTATACAAGACATACTTTCCATTCAACTCTCCATTTTTCCAATTTTCTATGGATTTTATATTTCCGTTAGTATAAAAAGATAACCACTTCCCTTCTGGAACTCCATTTTTATAAAACTCTCTATCTTTTTGAAAAGTCACCATTCCAGTGAGAGGACTTCCAGTTTTTTTGACGAAAATTTTTCCATTTTTGTTTAAAATTTTAGAATAATCTACCTGTGAATAGTTTCCAAAAGCTAACTGAGATATTAAATAAAAAACTACTGATATTTTTTTTAACATAGTTACTCCCCCTGCTATCTCTTTTCTATATCTATTATCTTTACAGATTTTTCCATCTTATTTTTTACAACAAATTTATCATAAAAAAATATTCCTATAAAAGCTATTATTAATCCACTAAAACTTGCCCCTATACATTTCCCTTCTGATAATCCCATATTAGAAGCTAGAAAGTAAGTTAAAAACATAAATATCAATGGTATAATATAAACTATTATTGCAGCTTTGAAAACTTGGTTGTCTTCCATTTCAAAAGTTATAATATCACCTATTTTAATATTATCCACGCTAGATACAAATATAAAATCGTTTGCTATTTTAGCACTATCACTACACTTACTGCAGTGCGAGCAAGCACTCTCTTTATACATTGAAACTGTAATTTTATTTCCCGCTATTTTTTTTACCAACCCACTACTTTTCATTCTTTGCTCCTCATTCAAATAGTTATAATGAAATTATAACATATTTTTTTCTAGAAATTAAAGTAAATTTAAATAAAAAAAGTATAGGAATCTCCTATACTTAGTTAAATTTAATTTTATATTATAATTTATCGTGTAATGTACCACCAACAGCACACTTACAACCCATTCCTACTTCTACACATCTGCTTGGATCAATATAAACTACATCCCAACCGTCATCTTCATCGTCACCATATCCAACTTCTCCTATGAACATTAGCTCAAGACCTTTTGCTTTTAATTCATCTTCACTTTGTCCTATTTTTTTTAAAAACTCTTCTTTAGTTAACATATGCGTCACTCCTAGTCTGTTATATTCTCTCCCGTAATAATACACTATTTTTGTGTAGATGTCAACTTTCAATTTGTTTTTTTTAAACTATTTTTTAAGTTTTAATTTTTAGTAAAAAATGTTATAATCTTTTTTGGTAATACAAATATAGAAATGAGGTAAATAATGAAAGTTTTAGTTGTAGGTGACGTTGTTGGAAATCCAGGTAGAAAAACTTTAAAGGCATATCTTGATAAGTATAAAAATAATTACGATTTTATTATCGTTAATGGGGAAAATGCTGCTGCTGGATTTGGAATAACTGCAAAACTTTGTGATGAGATTTTAGATTGGGGAGTAAATGTTATAACAAGTGGAAATCACATTTGGGATAAAAAAGAAATTTATGACTATTTAGATAGATCAAACAGAGTTCTACGTCCACATAATTATCCCAATGGTGTTCCTGGAACTGGATACACAATTTTAAAAGATAAAAAAGGAAATAAAATAGGTGTAGTTTCTCTTCAAGGAAGAGTTTTCATGCCACCAATTGATTGTCCATTTACAGTGGCAAACTCTTTAATAGAAGAGATTAGAAAAGAATGTAAACATATTATTATAGATTTTCATGCTGAGGCAACATCAGAAAAATTAGCTTTAGCAAACTATTTAGATGGAAAAGTTTCTATAGTTTACGGAACACACACACATGTGCAAACTGCTGATAATAAAATCCTTCTTGAAGGTACTGGCTATATAAGTGATGTTGGAATGACTGGTTCAGACAATGGAATAATTGGAATGAACAAAGAATCTATTATTCCTAAATTCTTAACTGCTTTGCCTCAAAAATTTGAGATAGCAGAAGGAAAAGAAAGAATAAATGGTCTAGATATCGAATTAGATGATGAAACTGGTGAATGTATAAAAATAGAAAGAATCAACCTTTCTCTTATCGAGTTAGGAATATTTAATTAGGAAGGTTTTTATGAAAGTTGTTGAAATAAAAGTTATATTTGAAAGTGATAGTATTGATGATACACAAAAAGAGATTTGTGATATATTTTATGGATTTGGAGCTACTGGTCTAAAAATTGATGAGCCTCTAAAGACAAAAAATCCTTTAGATTTTTATAAAGATGAAAAGCAATTTTTAATGGTTGATTATGCTGTTTCGGCATATTTTCCAATGAATCCATATTCTCAAAGAAGAAACGATTTAATAAAAACTGCTTTTGAAGAAAGATTTAACGATAGAGATGACGTTGTTTTTACAATTGATTTTTATGAATATGATGAAGAAGACTATCAAAATAGTTGGAAAAAGTATCTATATCCTGAAAAAGTTAGTGAAAAGTTTGTTGTTAAACCAACTTGGAGAGAATACGAACCTGAAGAGAATGAGTTAGTTATTGAGTTGGACCCAGGAAGAGCTTTTGGTACTGGATCACATCCAACAACATCTCTTTGTTTAAAAATTATGGAAGAAAATATACAACCTGGAAACTCTGTTATCGATGTAGGAACTGGATCAGGAATATTGATGATTGCAGCTGAAAAATTAGGAGCTACTGATATTTATGGTACTGATATAGATGAATTAGCTGTTGAAGCTACTAAGGAAAATCTTGAGTTAAATAAAATTTCTTCTGACACTGCTGAAGTTTATTTAGGAGATTTAATCTCAGTTGTTAAGGATAAGCAATTTGATGTTGTAGTAGCAAACATTCTAGCAGATGTTATTCTTTTACTCTTAAAAGATATTTTTAAAGTTGCTAAAAAAGATGGATTAATTATTTTTTCAGGTATTATAGAGGATAAACTTCCTGAAATAGTTAAACAGGTTGAAGAAAAAGGACTTGAAATACTAGAAATAAAAAGAGATAAAGAGTGGAGAGCTCTTCTTATTAAAGCCTAGGAGGATTAAATGAAAAACTATATTATCGCTTTAGATGGTCCAGCAGGAAGTGGAAAAAGTACTATTGCTAAAGTTATAGCTAAAAATTTTGGCCTAACATATCTTGATACAGGGGCTATGTATAGAATGGTAGCTCTTTATATCCTTGAAAATAATATTAATTTCAATAATATCTCTGATGTAGAAAATATTTTAAACAATATTAAAGTTGATATTATCAATGATAAATTTATATTAAATGGTAAGGATGTTTCTTTAGAAATAAGAACACCTGAAGTTACAAAAATTGTTTCTCCTGTGTCTGCTATCAAAGCTGTAAGAGTTAAATTAGTAGATTTACAAAGAGAGATTAGTAAAGGAAAAAAAGTTATTTTAGATGGAAGAGATATTGGAACAGTGGTTTTTCCAAATGCTGATTTAAAAGTATTTTTAATCGCTTCTCCTGAGGAAAGAGCTAAAAGAAGAGTTAAAGATTATGCTTCAAAGGGAATTATAGAGAATTTTGAAACTGTTTTAAAAGATATTTTAGAAAGAGATCATACTGATTCTACAAGAAAAGAGAGTCCTTTAAAGAAAGCTGAAGATGCTATTGAAGTTGACACTAGCTTTCTTAATATCGAAGAAAGTGTTCAAGCAATATCTAATTTAATTAAAGAGAAAATCGGAGGGTAAACTATGTTTTACAATCTACTGAGAGGATTTTTATATCCTTTCCTCTTTATTTTTTTGCTATTCAAACCTAAAAAATTGAAATTTGTTTTTCAAAGACTTTTTCAAAACTTATCAATTTTAGAAAAGAATGCAAAATATATATGGATTCATTGCTCATCTGTAGGAGAAATCAATCTTATAGATGCCTTAGTCAAAAAACTAAAAAATGATTTCAATGAAAATATTTTACTTACAGTTTTTACTGATACTGGCTATGAAATCGCTATGAATAAATACTCAAAAGATGATAGAATATCTATATTAAGATTTCCATTAGATGATATTTTTATACTAAAAAAAATATTTAATTATATAAAAGTTTCTAAAATAATTTTAATAGAAACTGAAATTTGGCCTAACTTTATAAACTTAGGTTCGAAATATTCAAAAATATTTATTGTTAATGGGAGAATTTCAAATAAAAGTTTTCCTAGATACAAAAAAATTTCTTGGATTATAAGACCTCTTTTTTCTAAAATATCTGGATTTTTTATGCAATCTCAAGAGGATAAAGATCGAATAGTTCTTTTAGGTGCTAATAAAAACAAAGTATTTGTCACTGGCAATCTAAAATTTGATATTTCTTTTGAAACATTTTCTTCTGAAGATATGTCAAACCTTAAGAGATTTATAAACAGTAATATGAGAAAAATTTTTGTTGCTGGCAGTACTAGACAGGGAGAAGATTCTATTCTTATAGATATTTTTAAAAATCTTAAAAATACGCTTCTTGTTATCGTACCACGACACTTAGAAAGAGTTCCCGAAATTGAAATTTTGATAAAAAGTTCAAATTTAACATATAAAAAATTAACTGATTTAGAGTCAGATCCATCTTCAGAAGAGTTTCAAGTACTTATTGTTGATAAAATGGGTGTTCTAAGAAAATTCTATTCTATTGCTGATATTGTATTTGTTGGTGGAACACTAGTTAATATTGGTGGTCATAGTTTATTGGAACCACTATTTTATGGAAAAGCCCCAATTTTTGGTCCATATTTACAAAATGTTAAAGATATATCTAAGGATATTTTAAATCTTAATATTGGATATAAAGTTGACAATAAAGAGGAGTTTTTAAATACTATTAATCACTTAGAAGCAAACCCTGTTTCTGAGGATAAAATAAAAGCATTTTTCAAAAGCAATCAAAATGCT
>NZ_JBOFXD010000109.1:0-4822 GCF_051653945.1 Cetobacterium sp. | reverse complement strand
CCAAACATCCAGATATGTTTTTGATATAAAGCAGCTATATCTGTAACTAGAGCAAGAGTTTCTTGATCATCTTCTTTTTCAGCAATTCTCATTATTATGTTAGCTTCAGCTAAAAGAAGTTTAAAGTCTTCTAACATTAATTTAACAGCTTCTTTAGCTGCATAAGCTTTAGTTTCAGCTTCAGCTAAAACAGTATGCTTTAAGTATATTTCTAAAGATCCAAAAGGTCTGTGCCCAATCATTAAAATTCTTTCAGCAACAGAATCGATTTGTGCATCAACTTCACCCATTATACCATCAAGCATAGGATGTATAACAAAGAAATGCTCACCAGTTAAGTTCCAATGAAAGTTGTGTATT
Organism: Cetobacterium sp.; assembly: GCF_051653945.1. Classification (GTDB taxonomy): domain Bacteria; phylum Fusobacteriota; class Fusobacteriia; order Fusobacteriales; family Fusobacteriaceae; genus Cetobacterium_A. Next base: position 4,462 of record NZ_JBOFXD010000109.1, on the reverse strand, counting down.
TTGGTTTTAAATACATGTAAGTCTCCTACAAATTTGTTCATTTGAAATACTAGATCTTTATTTTCCATAAAAAATCCTCCTCTTGTTTAAAAAACCTTTAGTTTTTATTTTCTGACTTCACTTTCATTATTCGAGAATTTTAGAAATTTCCTTTTAAGAAAATAAAAAAATTAATATGACATATTAGCAAGAGTTTTACTTATTTTTTCAGAGACCTCTTTCATAGCAATAATAATCTCATTTATATGAGATTCATTAGTACTACTACTAAAAAAAGGGCAGCTAAGGGCAGCTATAATTTTATTACTTTTATCATAAATAGGAATAGCTATGGCACTAACAGTATTTGAGTGCTCCATATTATCAAATGCAATTTTTTTTATATTGACTTTAAATAATTCTTTCTTTAAAGTATCTCTATTAGTTATAGTATTTTCGGTATATTTTGGTAAAACTTCAGGGAGTAAAGAGTTTAATTTTTTTTCAGTTAATTGACAGATTAAAATTTTACTTGCTGCTCCAGCATGCAAAGGAAAGATTGCATTTTCAGGGACAGTAATCTTATAATAGTCATTACTTTCAACAGAAGCAATAACTCTAATTTTATTTTTATCAAAAACACTAACTTTAAATGTTTCTTTAAACTTTAAAGATAACTCTTCTAAATACGGATAAGAAATATTTTTTATTAAGTTATAGTTTTTATTTTTATTTGAAAAATAGTCAAATTTATTTCCTAAAGTATAATCTTTTCCATTTTGATAGATATATCCCATTGTAACTAAAGTATAGATCAATCTATTTGTTGTAGCTTTAGGGATATTCAAATCTTTGGATATTTCAGCTTGAGAAGCTTTTTCTTTTAAATAAAGATAGTTAAAAATTTTATCAATTTTTTCCATAGCTGGAACTAATTTTTTCATAGTTTAATTCACCATTGTTGTGGTCTTTTGTACTTTACCAAATCCTTTTTGATAAGTAGTTCTTTCTATTGTTCCACTAGGATATCTTTTTTCTACAGTAACTTCAGGTCCAGATTCAGCATCTATAAATTCAACTATTTCATAGATATTGTTACCAGATTTCCAAGTTTTTCCAACTGTAAATGGTGTTTTTAAAATAACTTCACCTTTAGTTAAATTAAGGTTATCTATATTTATCTGAGTATTCTCACCAACATAGATTAGGGAGATTGAATCACTATTAACTAGATACACTCTTTCAACTCTTGTAGCCGTATCAGTAGTTTCTTCAATAATAAATTTTAAACCATTTTTTCGAACTGTTTTGCTAGTAGTTTTTGAACCAGCATTTTCAAATCCACCTTTATAAGTAAAATCTCCTGCTACAAAAAAATCAGAGACAACATATTCTTCTGTATTACTACATCCCATAAAAAAAAGTAAAAAACCAAAAACAAATAGATATTTTTTCATAAAATCTCCTCCTATAAAAAGAATATTTTCATTAGTATAAACTGATTATACCTTAAATATAAAAAATCTACTAGAAAAAAAAGTTGATTATGTAACATATGTTACAGGAAAAAAATAACTATACTGATATAATCCACTTATATATTTTAGAAATAAGGAGAGATATCAATGGAAAAAATACCAATGTTTTGTTTTCAATGTCAAGAAACAGCAGGAAATAAAGGCTGCTCAGTAGTAGGAGTTTGCGGAAAGAAACCGACTACATCAAATCTTCAAGATTTACTTATTTATACAGCAAAAGGTATATCTATTTTGAGAGAAAATCTATCTTTAGAAAATAGATTAGAAAATAAAGAATTAAATTCAGAGATTGATTACTATATAACAAACTCTTTATTTATAACAATAACAAATGCAAATTTTGATGATGAAATGATTGCTAAAGAGATTTTAAAAGGATTAGAGATTAGAGATAAAGTAAAGGTACAATTAGAAAAATTAAAATTAGATATAAAAAGATTAAAAGAGCATGATGCAGTAACATTTACAGTAAAAACAATCGAGGATATGAATAAAAAAGCTTTAACAATTGGTGTACTTTCAACTGAGAATGAAGATATAAGATCTTTAAGAGAGGTTATAATTTATGGATTAAAAGGTATGGCAGCATACTATGAGCACTCTGTAAATTTAGGATATGAGAAATCAGAAATAGTTATATTTATAGAAAAAGCTTTAGTTTCAACTTTAGATGATTCAATAGAGTTAGGAGAGTTAGTTGGATTAACTTTAGAAACAGGGAAATTTGGAGTAGATGTAATGTCATTATTAGATTCTGCCAATACAGGAAAATTTGGAAATCCAGAGATAACAGAGGTAAATATTGGAGTTAGAAATAATCCAGGGATTTTAATATCAGGTCATGATTTAAATGATATAGTTCAACTTTTAGAACAAACAGAGGGAACAGGAGTAGATGTATATACTCACTCAGAGATGTTACCAGCTCACTATTATCCAGAGCTAAAAAAATATAAGCATTTAGCTGGAAACTATGGAAATGCATGGTGGAAACAAAAAGAGGAGTTTGAAACATTTAATGGTCCTGTTGTATTCACAACAAACTGTATAGTACCTCCAAAAGCGGGAGCTTCATATGGAGGAAAAGTATTTACAACAAATGCAACTGGATTCCCAGGATGGAAAAGAGTTGAAGAGAAGAATGGAAAGAAAGATTTCTCAGAAGTTATAGCGTTAGCTAAAACATGTAAAGCACCAACAGAGATTGAAACAGGAAAAATTATAGGTGGATTTGCACATAACCAAGTATTTGCACTAGCTGATAAAGTTGTAGATGCAGTAAAATCTGGAGCAATTAGAAGATTCTATGTAATGGCAGGATGTGATGGAAGAATGAAGTCTAGGGATTATTACACAGAGTTTGCAGCTAACTTACCCAAAGATACAGTTATTTTAACAGCAGGTTGTGCAAAGTACAGATATAATAAGCTAAACTTAGGGGATATATGTGGAATTCCAAGAGTTTTAGATGCAGGGCAATGTAACGATTCATACTCTTTAGCATTAATAGCTTTAAAATTAAAAGAGGTATTCCAATTAAATGATATAAATGAGCTACCAATAGCTTATAATATAGCTTGGTATGAGCAAAAAGCTGTAATAGTTTTATTGGCGTTACTACATTTAGGAGTTAAAAATATCCATTTAGGCCCAACAATTCCAGCATTTTTATCAGGAAATGTTTTAAAAGTTTTAATAGATAACTTTAATATTGGGACTATTTCAACAGTGGAAGAGGATTTAAAGAGTTTCTAAAAAATGGAAATAAAAATGGTAAGGGATGAGTTCCTTACCATTTTTTTATATATTATCTTGAAACAGTTGAAATACCATTATTGATGATGTTATAAATCTCATCTTTTGAAACTAGATTAGCATCTCCTCTTACAGTGTGCTTATAAACCGAAGCTGCAGTTGCAAAATCTACAATATCTTTAGGTGAGTGGTTGTTATAGATTCCAAAAAGAGCTCCAGCAACGAAGGCATCCCCTCCACCAACTCTATCAACAATTTGGAAAGTATATCTAGGTGAAGCTACAAGTTCACCATCTTTAAAGATGAAACCAGTTAAAGAATTTTCATTAACTGAGTGTGTTTCACGTTTTGTAGAAAGTAGATATTTTATATTTGGATATTTTTTTGTAATCTCTTTATAATACTCATTTAAATCTGAATGATTTCCTAGTTTTATAATATTTTTAGCATCTAAAATACCAGCAAAACAGATATCTATATATGGAAGATAGCTTGTTAGAACAGGAGAAGCTTCATCTAAAGTCCAAAGTTTTCCTCTATAGTTAAAATCAAAACTAATTAAAACTCCCATCTCCTTAGCTTTTTCCATAATTTTAATAGTAAGTTCCTTGCAATTTTCAGAAAGAGCAGGTGTAATTCCAGAAAGATGTAGTATTTTACAATCTTTTAGAATTTTTTCTATTTGCAACTCACTATAATCTAAAGTAGAAAATGATGAGTATTTTCTATCATAAATAACAGATGATGCTCTAACACTTGTTCCAACTTCTAAGTAGTAAGTTCCAAGTCTTTCTCCACCAAGAACTATATTTTTAGTTTCAACTCCATTAGATTTTAAATATCTAAAAATAGAGTCAGAAAGTGGATTGTTTGGAAGCTTAGTAACATACTCAGATTCTATTCCAAAGTTAGCAAGAGAAACAGCTACGTTAGCTTCTCCACCACCATAGTCAGCTCTAAATGTGTTGCTTTGAATAAATCTATTATTATTTTCAGTAGAAAGACGTAACATAATCTCTCCAAGAGTTACGATTTTACTCATAATTAGATCTCCTCTCTAACCTTTTTAATTTTAGCTACAAAAGCTTTTGCAGTAGCAGTAATCTCTTCAGAAGGTCCAGTAGCTAACTTACCACCAACACCAACAGCAACAACACCATTTTTAATCCATTGATCAACGTTTTCTAAAG
>NZ_JBOFXD010000108.1:0-18343 GCF_051653945.1 Cetobacterium sp. | reverse complement strand
CTAAGAATCTGTTATATACAAGCCTAGTACAACCAAAAGTTTGATTAATTGTATTTGCTTGAGTTTCATTAGGATATATCTTATATTTAAAAGCTAAGTTATATGTCTTCATAGATTTCACCTCCATTTTTTAAATTTTATTATTATTATATTATACCATAATTTCTAAATATTTTAATCTGAAAAACTAAAAAGATTGCCCTGATTCATCCTCCACCTAATAGAGGAAGAGGTTTTCTCAGGGCGTTTTGATAAAATTGCTCTCTTTTAATTAAGTATTGACTTTCTTTTAATTCTTATATTATTATATAACTATGAAATTTTTATTAGCATCAAAAGGAGTTTAACTAATGGAAAAAGAGATTACAATTTTAAAGGCTTTAGCTCATCCCTTAAGACTTGGTATTATAAAATTATTAATAAAAAATGAAGGTTTGTGTGTTTGTAAAATACAGGAAACTTTTAATATCGGACAATCTAATTTATCTCAACATTTAAAGATTTTAAAAGATGCTGAAATTTTAAACGCAAAAAAAGATGGCGGATGGGTTCATTATAGTTTAAAAAATAAAAAAATTATAGAAATTTTAAATCTATTAAAAGAATTTTAAAATTTGCTCTTAGAATTATTTCTAAGAGCTTTTTTAGTTTCGAAGTAAAATAATAATTTTTCATTATAACAATTTCAATCTTGAGATTTTTTGAAGAAAATGCTATATTATTATGTCAAAAAAGATATAGTAATTTTTAGGAGTGATTAATGTTTATTTATACAATTGTTAATATTGGAAGTGAAAAATTATTAAAAGAAGAGGTAGCTATTAAATATCCTGAGTTAAGCTTTGCTTATTCTAGACCTGGTTATATAACTTTTAAAGATAATAGTGGAGCTTTGAATCTCAACAGTAAGCTAAATTTAGTTTTTGCAAGAGCATATGGAATATCTTTAGGAAAGGTTGATAAAAATAACCTAGAAAATGAGATAAAAAAATATTCTATTGATACAATTCATAAATTTTCTTTCGTAAATGGTGAATCTTCAGGAAAATTTGCAAGTATTGGAGATACTATTTTAGATGTATTAGAAGTTAAAGAAGGTGAATATTGGTTAGGAATGAGAAAAGCTTACAGATGTTCTTGGCTTGTTCCAGGTGCAAATCCTAATCTAACCCTTCCTAAATCAGCTCCATCTAGAGCTTATTTAAAAATAGCTGAAGCTTTAATCTGGTCAAACTATGATTGTAGTAAAAATGAAACTGTCCTTGAATTAGGTTCAGCTCCAGGTGGAGCAAGTTATGCTATGGTAGAAAGAGGGTTCAGAGTTTATGGAGTAGACAATGCTCTTATGAATGAAGATCTTTTAAAAAATCCTATGTTTACTCATATAAAGGAACCTATGCAAAAAGTTCAGGATTCTGATATTCCTAGACCATGCCATCTCCTAGTATCTGATGTTAATGTTTTACCATCACTTATTCTAGGCCAACTTAAAAGATTCATGTCTATAAGACCGAGCATTCATACAGTTTATTACACTCTAAAAATTGGAGATAAAATATCTGTAAAAGAAGTTTTAAAACACATTGATACATTTAAAACATTTGGATTTACTGAAGTAAAAGCAACTCAACTTCCTAGCAATAAATCTGAAGTTTTACTTTACGGTAAAAAATAATTTATTATCATATAAAAAAGCCCATAGAGTTATTTTCTATGGACTTTTTTATTTGTAAATAACCAAAAATTAATTTACTTTAATAATCGTTTTAGCCTTAGCTTTATAGGGCGATAAAATTTATTACACTATTTTCTGGTAGCACCCTTATCACTATGGTAGTCTCATCTAGCAATTTTTCTATCTGTGATGATAATATAATATTTAAAATCCTAACCTTTGTTTTCCTCTATAATCGTCAGCTTTCTCTTTATTTACTCTAATATATTTCTGAGTAACAGAAACACTTGAATGATTTAGTAGTTGTTGTACAAACATAATGTCTTTGGTTTCATTATATGCTAATGTAGCAAAAGATTTTCTAAAACTATGCGTACTTATAAAAGTACTATCAATATTTTCATAATCACACGCTTTTAATATTTGATCTTGTACTTTTCTTACAAAAGCTTTTACTTCTTTTTCATTTGAGGCAAATATAAAATTATCCTCTCTAGTTCTATTTTTAAAAAGATATTCAACTAACTCCATATTTATTCTTGTAATTTGGGGCTTTTTTGTTTTTTTCTCAATTATTTCTAATTTTCCAAATTGAATATCATTATATCTAAGTCTAGCTATATCTTGAATTCTAAGTCCTGTATTTAATTCTACTAATAAAGCATTTCTTACATCTTGTTTTATCTTTATTGATCCTAAAATAGTATCTATCTCTTCTTTACTTATAGCCTTTGTCATTTTTCCCATCATATCACCCTATTTGATTATAACATTTATATTTTATTTAGAAAACAAATAATCTATAGCTTTTTTACAGGAATTTGTATTTCAGTTATATATTCTTCTGAATTTTCTGTAGTATGTATATCTATATGAAAAATTTCAAAAATATCTCCAGTAATACTTAATTCATTTTCTTTGATAAAACGCTTAGCTTTTTCATAATATCTATAATTTTCTGAATAGTATCCTCTATAATAAATAGATACATAATCCCCAGCTTCAATTTCCTCTCCCTCTTCTGTTCCTTCGTTATTTATTACAAAAATTTCTTCATAAGTATCATATCTTTTTTTCGAAAAATTTTCTCTACTTAGAGTTCCTCCAAACTCATTTTCTGTAAACAAAAAATCATTTTCTGAAAGAGTTTTTATACTCAAAAGTTTTATTTTAAAATCAATATCACCATCATCTTTGACACGACCTTTAGATTTTATAATTCTTCTCTTAGATATATTTTTTAATTGTGGAACTCCAAAAGATATGTTATTTTTAAAATATTCTAAATTAGCTTTTTTAATCAATAACTCTTCTTTTAATCTACTAAATTTTTCTAATTCTCTTTCTACAATTTCTAACTGTGAATCTAAAACTTTTTCTGTAGAATTAACACTTCTTGTTTCCAAGAAACCTTTTATAGCTTCTAATCCCAGTCCCAATCCTCTTAAATTTCTTATATTATTCAATTTCCAAATCTGTTCACTTGAATAATATCTATACCCTGTACTTTTTCTAAAAGCTGGTTCTAAAAGTTTTATTTTTTCATAATGTCTTAATGTATCAACGCTTATATTGTATATTTTACTTATTTCTCCTATAGAGTAATATTTTTTCATAAGCTCACCTCATAAATATTATACACTACTTTTTTATTTTATTAAAGAGTTGACTCTAGAACTATTCTAGAGTTTATAATATAGTTGGAGGCGATTTTTATGCAAAAAAAATTATTAAATGAAAATCTTTTTAAACTTATTTTTAAATATGGAGCTCCTTCTATTCTGACCATGTGGATCTTCTCTTTATACACAATAGTGGATGGAATATTTATTGGTAAATTCTTAGGAGCTAAAAGTTTAGCTGCTGTAAATATCGTTATGCCTTATGTTAATTTTTCTTTTGCTATTGGCATAATGGTTGCAGTTGGGAGTTCTACTATGATTGCTATTCAACTTGGATCTGGAGAAGATAAAAAAGCTCTAAAATCTTATAGTACATCTCTACAACTTTTTATGGTTTTTAGCTCAATCTTAAGTTTGATTGGAATAATTTTTCCTGAAAAAGTTGTTAGAATTTTAGGAGCTAATGATATTATTTTGGAAGAGGCTACAACCTATCTGTTTTATTTGTCTTTCTTTACTCTTTTTTATATGCTTTCGTACGGTTTTGAAAGTTTTGTAAGAATAGAAGGAAGCCCTAATTACTCTTTACTTTGTATATTGGGTGGAGCTATTATGAATATTGTTTTAGATTATTTTTTAATAGTTATACTGGATATGGGAATTAAGGGTGCAGCTATTGCTACTGGAGCTGCTCAAATGACAACAGCTTTAATGTTAGGATATTATCTCTTATTTAAGGCTAAAAAATTGAGATACACTTTTACTAAATTTAATCTAAAAATAGTCGGATCTATTTTATATAATGGTTCTTCTGAATTTTTAACTGAGATGGCTACTGGTGTAGTTATAATGGCTTTCAATATAAATATAATGGCCATAATTGGAAATGACGGAATCTCCGCTTTTAGTGTTATCAGTTATATATCCACTCTTGTTACTATGACAATGATTGGATTTTCTCAAGGGCTACAACCTATTATAAGCTTTAACTACGGTGCTCAGTCTAATAGAAGAGTTTTAAAAATATTAAAAATAGGAACAATTACGGTTTTTTCTTTAGGAATATTTTTCTTTTTCATTATAAATATGTTTGCCAATGAATTAGTTTCTATTTTTATAAAAGAAAATAAAGAACTATTTATTTTAACTAAAGAAGCTGTTATATACTATAGTTTTACATATATCTTAATGGGAATTAATATTATTATTAGTTCATATTTTACAGCTGTAGAAGATGCTTTTATATCAAGTATTTTAAGTATTTTAAGAGGTCTTATTTTTATTAATATTTTATTATTTCTTTTACCAGGAATTTTCAATACAAAAGGAATTTGGTTATCTGCCCCTGTTAATGAGCTTATCATGCTTGTAGTATCATCTATATTTTTTATAAAAAGTGGATATAGGAAAATTGTAGAGTAGTTTTCTAATATTGTTTTGCTACTTTTTTATATTAATGTTAAAATAAACAAACAAATTTGTAAAACAAGGAGTGAAAACAATGAACAAAGAAATAAGTGTTAAAAAAATAAAATTTGATGCAGAAGAAGCGTATAGAGTAGGAGATTTTTTCTGCTCAGAAGCAATAGTTAACTCTATTAGAAATAATATTGCTCCTGAAATGCCAGAGGCCTTAATTGCTGTTGCCTCAGGATTTCCAGTTGGTATTGGTAAGTCTAAATGTGTTTGTGGAGCTGTTAGTGGGGGAGTAATGGCAATTAGTTATTTTTTTGGAAGAACTAAAGGCGGAGATACTAAAGTTAATAAAAATCTTGAACTAGCTTACGAGTTACAAGAAGAGTTTAGAAAAAATCATAAAGTTTTATGTTGCAAAATTTTAACTCATGGAATGGATATGGGAGCAAAAGAACATAAAAATCAATGTGTTTCTTTTACAGGAGAAGTTGCTGAAGTTGCTGCAACTATAATTGCTAGAGAACTTGGTCTTAAAATTATTGACTAATCTCTTCTAAATTTACTATAACAAAAAAAATGTCAAGATAACTTCTTGACATTTTTTTTATATATTTAAAAACTTTTTATTATATCTTTTGATAATTCTTCTAATATCTTTCTTCCCAAAGAGATTGCATTCTTATAATCTTTTACTGATGCATATGTATAATGGGTATGAATATATCTTGTTGGAATTCCAATAACAACTGTTGGGATACTTTTTTCAGCTATATGATATTTACCTCCATTTGTACTTCCACCACTTCTTGCTATAACTTGAAATGGAATATTATTTTTAATTGCAATATTTTTTACAAATTCTTGAACCCTAGGATTTGAAACCATTCCTGCATCTAAAACTCTAAGTTGTACCCCTTTTCCTATAGCACCTTTTGATGAAAAAGCATCTTTAAATGTATCGTCTGCAGGTGAGCCTTCAAAAATAATTGCAAAATCAGGTCTTACTGTATTTGCGGCTACCTGAGCCCCTCTTAACCCAACCTCTTCTTGAGCACTTACTACTCCTACTGCTCCTACTTTTAATTCTTTAGACTTTATCTCTTTCATAATTTCCATTACAATAGCACATCCAAGTCTATTGTCAAAAGCTTTTCCTCTAACAACTTCTATTTTTTCATCATATGAAAATGTTACGTCTGGCGTTATTGGATTTCCAACTTCTATTCCATATAACTCTACAGTTTCTTCATATGAACTAGTTCCAATATCTATAACTAATTCTTCCATTTTAGGCAATCTTTGCTTTTCTTCTGCTGTCATAAAGTGAGGTGGTTTAGATGATACAACTCCCGTTATATACTCTCCTTTAAAATTTCTTATAATAACTGAATGTGCTGGAATATTCGTTATATGCCATCCTCCTAAGGGTAAAAATGTTATAGTTCCATTGGCTTTAATTCCTTCTACTATAAAACCAACTTCATCACTATGACAATCTAACGCTACAACAGGTTTATCTCGTTCTGTATTCGTTTTTATATAAAGATTATTTATAGAATCTTTCTCACAAATATAACCTTTCATATTATCTTTTATAAATTCTAAAACTTCTTGTTCATGACCTGGTGCTCCGTGTAAATTTGACAATTTTTCTAATAATTTAATTGTATCCATTACTTCCTCCCCAAAACTAAAATTCATATTTATAAAACTCTGGATATCCTGTTGCTTCAACATTTTTTAGATTAGTATTAACTCCATAAACAACATTTCCATGATATAAAGGAATTAAAGGAACATCTTCATTTAAAATCTCTTGAATCTCTTTATAATACTCCTTTCGCTTTTCTGTGTTATTCTCTTTTCTAGCTAATTCTAAAAGATTATCTATCTTTGGATTTGAATAAAACGCCCTATTCCCATTACTTCCCATTTGACTAGTGTGAATATTTGGATAATACCCATAATCACCATCGTATGTTGATGGTCCCCATCCCATAATAAACATATCTGTATTGCCTGACCCTGTTTGAGATAAAAAAGCACCCCATTCTAGAAGCTCAATGTCTAAATCTATACCTATCCTTTTTAATTGATCTTGTATTATTGTTGCCACTTGAACTCTTTCTGGGCTACTTACAGATATTTTTAATTTAGTTCCAACTAGTCCATTTTCTTCCAAAAGTTGTTGTGCTTTTTCAATATTATATTCTTGAGGTGAAGCATCTTTATTATATCCAAAAACTGGTGGTGCTAAAAATTGATTAGCAATTTTTGTTTTTCCTAAATATATAGTATCAACAATACTCTCTTTGTCAATAGCCATAGCTATAATTTGTCTCAAAAGTTTATTTGATAAAGCTGGTGATTTTGTATTTAAACCTACGTAGCCTGTCGTTGTGGAAGGAGCTGAATAAACTTTAGCTTTTCCAGTTTTTTCCAACTCCTCCCACGAAATCACAGGAATATCTAATGACATATCAATTTCACCTGTTTCTAGACCAATAACTCTACTATTTTCTTCAGGAACTGCTTTTATTATAACAGTTTTTATTTTAGGACTTCCTTTATAATAACTTTCATTTGAAATTAAAGTTATACTATCTCCTAATGCCCAATTTTGTACTTTATATGGCCCTGTTGCTATAGGGTTGTTAAAATAGTTTTCTGAATTTTTTAAAAACTCTTTTTTATTAATAATTGATGATGATTTATGACTTAAATGATTTAAAAGAGGAGCAAAAGGTTCTTCTGTAATAATCTCTAACTTATTATCAGTTAAAACTTTTATATCTTTAATCATCTTATAAAGATGGGCAACCTTAGGATTTTCCTTAGCTCTTTCCAATGTAAACTTAACATCTTCAGCGGTTAAATCATCTCCATTTGTAAATTTTACACCCTTTTTTAATACTATTTCTAAAATATTATCATTAATTTTTTTATAGCTTTCAACTAAACTTGGAACTGGAGTTCCATTTTTTTCATCTATTTCAAATAGTCTATCGTATATTTGTGTGATAGCTACCTGAGAATAATTATCAGTTGAATTTTGTGGGTCTAAAGTTTTAGGATCACTTAACTGAGCAAATATTAATTTTTCTTTTTCTTTGCTCTCTTTTTCTCCACATCCTCCCAAAATTACCAATCCCAATGCAAAAATAATAATAAATAACTTTTTCATCATTACCCTCCCCAAATCTATTTTATAAGATAATACTATTTTTAAATTTGAAAATCAATTTTTATTTTATTTTTTTATAAAAAAATAATAACAAAAAAAGTTGAAGTAAATATTTCTTCAACTTTTTCTCTATTATTATTCTTATATCTTACTAATATTCTTGACTTGATGTTTTTGATGCCCCTGCTGTTTCCATATCTAATGAAGAACATGAACTTAATCCAAAAGTTAATGCTCCTAAAATTAAAAATACTCTTAAAGTTTTCATAAAAACCTCCTAATCTATATTTTATTATATCTTTATATTCTTATTATTATAATTTTTCCTTTTATACTTAAAAGTTAAAAATAAAAAACCTTCCTTTTGGGGAAAAGGAAGGTTTTTATAACACGGGGGAGTGTTAAAATAAAAAGATTTAAATAAATTTTTGGGGGGTATTAAATTTACTTAATCATCGGTTTCAATTAATAATACCATATTCGTAAATTTATGTCAACAATTGTTTTTATTTCGGATACAATTTTTAAACTATGTTCTCATTACGTTTTTTATTTACAATTTATATCCATTAAAGTGTTTATGGTATCGTATTTTTGCAACTGATATAATTTTTTTGTTTTTAATACACTTCGATATCTAAATTTATTTAAACATATTTATTGCACCAATAATTACAGGCATTTGAAATATATCTATTAAAAATGCTCCTGTTAACGTTACTATTAAATAAGGGTTAGCTGTATACCCATGTCTTTCCGATATCTCACCCATATTTAGCATTGCATTTGTTGTAGCTCCTAGCCCTGAACCACACATTCCTGAAACCATTACAGCTGCATCATAATCTTTCCCCATTGCCTTAAATACAATCTGACTCGTAAAAAATGCCATAAATAAAACTTGAGCAAATAAAATTAAAAACATTGGTACAGCTAAAGAAGCTAGTTCCCACAATCTTAGAGAAATTAAGGCCATTGATAGGAATATATTTAAAGAAGTTATTCCTAAAATATCAATTAAATTTCTATTTAAGTTAATGAAATTATATTTTACATTTAAATTATTAAAAATTATTGCAACAAACATTGCGCCAACATAAGATGGAAGAGCTAAATCAAAATATAATTTTAGCATAGATGAAAAACTAGTTCCTATCATCATTATTATTGAAAGTACAGCTATATGCTTTAATAATTCATCAGCTGTTATATTTTGATATGAAAATTTCTCTTCAAAATTAACGTCGTCCTTTCCAACTATGTTTACTGCTTTTAAATTATTTTTTCTTATCAAATATAGTGCTAGTGGTGCTCCCAATAATCCCCCAGCTAATAAACCAAATGTTGCTGACGAAAGAGCCATTGTACTTGCTCCCATAACACCTAATTGTTCAACCGTTTTTCCAAAAGCTCCAGCAGATCCATGCCCCCCACTCATAGAAACAGAACCAGCTAAAACTCCATATAAAGGATGAATATTCGTTACTTTGGCCACTCCAACTCCTATAACAGTCTGCATAAATGTCATTACACCACTTAATAGCCAAAATATAACTAAAAGCTTTCCACCTTTTTTTAGTGCTGCAATTGATGAACCTATTCCAATCGTTGTAAAAAACACTACCATAAACGGATCTTGCAAAGTTGTGTCATATTTTATTGTTCCAATTCCTAATTGCCTTATAATTAGATGTATTATTGCAAATAATATTCCTCCAATAACTGGTGCTGGAATTCCAAATTTATTAAAAAATTTAGAGTGATTTTTTATGTATAATCCTATATACAGTGAAATTAAACCAATTGCCAATGTTCCAATCATATTAAAACTAATTAAAAAACCTAAATCATCAATTGAAAAATTCATAAGCCCCTCCTTGTATTTTTACAAAATTTTAATTAGTATTTATCTACTTTATTTTTTTATAAAAGTCAAGGCTAGGATTTTGTTAAACTGATATCTAAATATTGGTTTTCAATTTTAGTAAAAAGTTAGTTTTTTCTATTAGAGCTCCTTCTACATTAAATCTCACGATTTTTTCTTTAAATTCTTTACATATATAAAAATTTTCATCAAAATGCATTGGTATCATTATTTTAGGTTTCACTTTTTCAGCAAAATATTCTCCACCTAAATAACAAAACTCCTCTAATCTAGGGTCTACTGGAAAAAATGCTATATCAATACTATTATTTATTCTAATTTGTTCAATAATTTTTTGATAATATTCTTTCATATGTTTTTCCTCATCTGGTGTATCATCTTTCCAATACCACCAATTTAAGTCCCCTGAGTGAAGTATCTTCACTCCATCTATTTCAACTAAAAAAGAAACCCCTAAATCTGTGGATCCATACGCTTTTATTTTTACTCCACTTATATAAAGAACTTCATCCTCACAAATTTTATGACAATTTTGTAATTCATTATTAAAAACTATATCGCTACTTAAAACATATTCAATTATTCCAAATTTATTTTTCCAAGAAAAAATTTCTTTATTAAAATGATCATAATGACTATGAGATGAAAAAACTAATACTTTCTTTTTAGTATTTAAAATTTTTTCATCTAACGATATATCATCATCCCTATTTTTTAAAGATTTTTTAAAATAATCAAAAACTATGAGATAATTTTTTGTTTCAACCACAAAACAACTGTGATAAATATAATATATTTTCAAATTTTTCATAATTAATATCTCCTCTAATTTTCATCTTGATAATTTTTAAAAATCTACTATAATAAAAAAGGAGAAAAAACTTCTTCTCCTTGTTATTTATTTATTTTCTTGGTGGAATAACTTCTAACCAATATCCATCTGGATCATTGATAAAATAAATTCCCATAGCTGTATTTTCATAACAAATACATCCCATTTCACTATGCTTTTTATATGCCTCTTCATAGTTATCTGTTACGAAAGCCAAATGAAACTCCTCATCCCCTAAATCATAAGCCTCTTCTCTATCTCTTAACCATGTAAGCTCAATAGTAAATCCTGTTTCTCCATCTCCCATATAAACTAAGACATAGCTACCATCTGTCGCTTCTTTTCTTCTTACTTCCTTTAGTCCTAAAGCTTTTTCATAAAATTCTATACTTTTTTCAAGATTTAAAACATTAATATTAAAATGATTAAAAATAAATTTCATACAGCCCTCCCTAAAATATAATTATCTAAATAATACATTAATTGTATATTATTTGTCAATAATACATAACACTTTGTAAAATAAAAAGCTTAGATAGAAATCTAAGCTTTTTGTATATTATTTTAATCTTAGCAAGCTTTTTCTTGCTCATCCATTTTTTTATCTATCATATCTTGCTTTAATCCTAGTATAACTAAATCAAGTAATTCATCCATTGTATAATTTTTTAGTTTTTCTTTTAATTTTTTTTCTCTCTCTTTGTGATCCAATTCTACCTCCATTTTATCTAAAAAACTCGAATTTTGTATACAATAATAATAGCAAATTTTCCCTTCTAATAAAATTATATAAAATAAATATAAAGTTATTTTGTTATATAAAATATAAATGAACATGCGACTAGTTCTCTAGTATTAAGAAATAGAAAAAATATTTGACTTTTCAATAAATTAAAGGTAATATAAATGTCAATATCTCAAAATGGAGGGGATTTATTATGTTTAAAGGTAAAAAAATCAAGCTTAGAGCTTATAATTCAAATGAAGTTGAAAGAGTTTTAAAGTTAATTGAAGAAGACAATCTAAGAGACACTCTATCAATTGGAACTATTTTTCCATTGTCTTATGAATTTCAAAAAAACTTTATGGATAAAAATCAAGCTCCTAATGGAGAACTTTTTAATTTTGCAATTGAATCCCTTGAAACTAATGAATATATTGGAGGATGTGGAATAAATAGTCTAGATAGAAAAAACAGTGTAGCCACAATTGGATTATGGATTGGTAAAGAATATCACGGACATGGTTTTGGCTCTGATACTTTGAGAGTTCTTTGTAAATTTTTATTTGAAGAAATGAATATTCATAAGATTAAATTAAATTATTTTGAATTTAATGAAGCTGGTAGAAGATGCTACGAAGCTGTAGGTTTTAAAGAGGAAGGAAGAAATAGAAAAGAATTGTATAGATATGGTAGGTATTACGATACTATCAATATGGGACTATTCAAAAATGAATTAAAGTAAATACTTTTTTCTAAAAATTGGAATGTAAATTATGAAGATTTAAGAAAATTTTAGAATATATTTATACTATGTCTGCGTGAAAAGTTGGTATTACAATAATATCAACTTTTTATTGTCTTGCTTTTCTATAAAAAATACTGTATTCTTTTGATATTAATTAAATATAAAGGAGTTTACTATGGAAGTTGGATTACTTTTTTATTTTTTAACTTTTTTAGGAGGATTTCTCTCTTTTTTCTCTCCATGTGTAATACCTATAATTCCTATTTATTTTAGTTTTTTAGCTGGGAATGGAAAAAAAAGTGACTGTTATGGAAATATTAGCTATAATCAAAAGAAAGTTTTTTTTAATACTCTATTTTTTATATTTGGTATTTCAATTTCATTTTTTATTTTAGGAATTTCTTTTACTACAATTGGTAATTTTGCATTTAGTCAAAAAGATATAATCTCTAAAATAGGTGGAGTTATTATTGTTATTCTAGGTTTATTTCAACTTGGAATAATTAAATTGAATCCTTTATACAAAGAAAAAAGAATTGCTTATAGTGATAAAAAAATAACGCCTTTTGTAGCATTTATAACTGGCTTCACATTTAGTTTTGCTTGGACTCCCTGTGTTGGACCAATTCTTTCTTCAGTTTTAATTTTAGCAGCTACTTTAAAAGATAATAATATTGGAAATTTATTAATATTTATTTATTCGTTGGGTTTTGTTATACCTTTTTTATTAATAGGATTATTTACAACAACCTTATTAAACTTTTTTAAATCTAAGCAAAATTTTTTAAAGTACACAGTTAAAATTGCTGGAGGATTTTTAGTAATTATAGGTACACTTACATTTTTTGGATATACGAATCAATTATCCAATTATTTTATTCCATCAACGCTCAATGGTTCAATTAGTAATAATACAGAAACCATCTTAACTAAAGATAGTTATCGTTTATTGGACCAATATGGTAATGAACATATCTTATCTGACTATAAAGGTAAGGTTGTTTTTCTAAATTTTTGGGCTACTTGGTGTCCACCTTGCAAAGAAGAAATGCCAACCATTGAAGAACTTTATAAAGAACTTGGAGAAAATAAAAATGATGTTATTATACTAGGAATAGCAAATCCTGTTACGGAAGAAAATCCAAATGGGCAAGATAAAAATATTGATGAAATTAAATATTTTTTACAAGAAAATAACTATTCTTTTCCCACAGTTTTTGATAAAACTGGCATCTATTTTGATAACTTCAAAATTAGGGCTTTTCCAACTACATATATCATTGGAAAAGATGGTGAAATAAAAACTGCCATTCCAGGAGCTATGACAAAACAACAAATGTTAAAGCTTATTAAAGATAATATTTAACTTTAAAATAAATGAGGAAATAATTAAAATTATTTCCTCGTTTTAATTTTTGTAAGAAAATCTTTTATTTTTTTTATTAAATTCTTCTCTTTTTTTAAAGATGGATTTAATATTTTTAATTTATTTCTAATTGTCTTTTTTATCTGTCCATTAGGACAAATACTACACATTTTAGCCTTACATTTCTCACAGCCCAATGATATTTTCTCTAATTTTTCTTCTAACTCTTCTATCTCCATAGTTTCCCCTTAAACCTCTATTTTACTTCTTCTAATTTATAAATAACATCTTTTCTTGATTTTAATTCATTACATTTGTTACACCAATAGCTTATTGATCCACATGCAGCTAATTTTTCAAGTTCAATTCCATCTTTTGGACAATAAGCTTTTCTCGTATATCTTTTATTACAATTTTTACAAATATACTCATTTCCAATTTTTTCTAATTCATTTCCACAATTTTTACATTGATTAATATCCATTCTTCCTCCTCAATCAAACTATTTATTTATATCTTCTAAAAGTTTTAATAGATTTTTTTCAAAATCTTTATTCTGATCCACAGTTCTTTTCTTTGGACCTTTCGTTCTTTTCCCTGCATTTCTCATTTTCTGAGACATATGTCTGCTGAAAAGTAAACTTTCTATATTAAATTTACTGTAAATCAATCCATCTTGGTTTATTGCATAAGCTTCTTTAGACAAAATAATTGAAGCTAGTCCATAGTCTTGGGTAACTACTATGTCTTTCTTGTCAGTCTTAGATACAATAGCAAAATCCACTGCATCTGCACCTTGAGAAACAACTATTGTTTCAGCTCCATCTCTTATTATTTTATGAGCATTATCACATATTATTAAACATTGTATTTTTTTCTCTTTAGCTACTTTAACAGCTATATCTGTTACAGGACATGCATCTGCATCTATTATTATTTTCATTAATTTTACATCCTTTTAAATTTATTTTACAGTTATATCTTAACAAAATTTATTTATAAAAATCAAGAAGCATATATCATTTTTATAAATTATGTGATAAACTGAATGAATACCATTTTTTAGGAGGCATTATGATTTTTGATAATACCAATTATGATTTAACTTTTGTACATCTCAATGATATTCATGGAAGAGTTAATGGTGAAAATAACAGCATTAGTTTTTCTAAGCTATTTACTTTTTTAGAATCTTTACGTAATAATAATAAAAATGGTAAAGTTTTCTTAGTTGATTCTGGAGATACACTTCATGGTACTCCTTTTGCAAATTTTTCTAAAGGTAAATCTATTATTAGTCTTTTTAATGCTCTTAAATTTGATTATGTAACTATAGGTAATCATGATTTTAATTATGGTTTCAATCATTTAAAGTCACTTATAAATTTACAGACCTATAAGACATTAGCTTTAAATCTAGTTGATAAAAATAATAATACCAATATTCTTCCATATGATATTGTCACTTTTAATGAATTTAATATATGTTTTTTTGGACTTCTTACTCCTGAAACTTATTATAAAACAAATTCAAAAAATATAATAAACTTAGAATTTACAAATCCTGAAGAATCTGTTAAAAATCTTTTAAATAGTTTAGAAAATAAAAATATTGATTTATTTGTGGGAATAACTCATCTTGGATGTGATAAAAGTACCGAAAATATTAATCAAAGTTTTAATTTAGCTAATAAATTCTCCAAAATTGATATAATTCTTGATGGACATAGTCATACTGAAATAAAAGAAAAATGTATAATAAATAACACATTAATCAGTCAATCTGGAAATTATAATAAAAATATTGCTATTATTCAATTAAAGTTAAACGATAAAAAAAATAAATGGAAATATAAATTAATGAATTCAAATGATTTGGATTCCTATAAAAGTAATCTTTATATTGAAAATATGATTACAGATATACAAAATACACAAAGCTCTATTGGTAAAACAACTATAGCTCATTCAAAATTTCCTTTAATTGGTGACCGAGAATCTGTTAGATGCCAAGAAACAAATTTAACACAACTTATAACTGATGCTATTCTCTGGAAAACAAATTCTGATGCTGTTCTTATTAATGGTGGGAGCATTAGAGAATCTATCTCTCAAGGAGATATTACAATTGAAGATATATTTAAATCAATTCCTTTTAATAATCATATTGTTACAAAAAAAATAAAAGGAAGTAATTTAAAAGAAGCTCTTGAAAATGGTTTAAAAGCTTTTCCTGAACCTTTGGGTGCAATGGCTCAAGTTTCTGGTATGAGAGTCGTTTTTAACCCCAATAATCAACCATACAAAAGAGTTAATGAGATTTATATAAAAAATAATTCTATCGTTTTAGAAAATTACTATAATATTGCTATAACAGATTTTATGTCATTAGGTGGAGAAGAATATATCTCTTTGATTCAAGGAGAAAACATTAATTACTACTCTAGTGTAGAAGATATTGTTATTGATTATCTAAAAACTTTCGGAGTTAATGTAAATCCTCAGATTAATTCTAGATTAATTTGTGAAATTTAACAAAAATATCTTCGGTCATGACCGAAGATATTTTTTTAATTTTTCATTCAATTTTTTGTAAATAACTTTCATCTTTTCTTCTTTTGAAATTTTTTCACTTTCTTCTATATCTATCCAACATACACCACTATTTTCATCTTCTTTTATAAAAAGTATATCTGTTTCTCTTGCTTCTAACAAATAAGTAATATTTAAGTGCAAATGTGATGATATATACTTCCCATTTTTCATATGTCCATCTACTGTTAATATTTCTATAGAAAATATATCATCTAACAATATTTTAATATTTTCTAATCCTGTTTCTTCTTTAGCTTCCATTATAGCGACTTTTAATAAATCTGTTTCCTTATCAGCATGACCACCTGTCCAAGACCATGAGTCATATATATTATGATAAACCATCAAAACTTTTGTTTTTTCTTCATTTATAATCCAAGAGGACGCTGTAAAATGACATGTTTTATTTTCTCTTGAAAAAATATTTTTCTCATCTTTTAATAAATTCAACAAAATACTTTTATCTAATTTTTCTTGTTCATTATAAGGGGAAAATTCAATAATCTCTTTTTCTAATTTTAATGTCATTTTATCTCCAAATATTATTTATTTTTTTCATTATTTATTCTAAAAACAACTAATCTAACCATTTCTATAATATCTTCTTCTAAAAGATTCTCTAATTTTTTTTTCAATAAAATCTCTTTGCCTACTTCTAATCTCAATAACATCTCCTGATCAGAGTCCATATTTAATAATCCTGAATAAAAAGTTATTTTTTCATTTATTGATTTATAAACTTCTGTTAAATTTAATCTCTTTTTATCCTCATTAAATGGGATTATTTCTTCTATACTTACTTCAATTTTTTTTTCAAAATATCTTTTTTCTTCTAAATAATCACATATTATGGTTGTTTTTCCAGCTTTAAATGCAATTTTTTGAATTTTTGTATCCTGTCCACATTTTTTTATGTAATACTCATATGCATTTTTTTCTATTTTTAATTTTTCTTCCTCTGATAACTTATTAAATTTCTCTAAAGATTTTCTTGTTGTTTTATCTTCAAGTTGATTTTCTTTAACTTCTAATTTATTTGTATTAAATAATTCAAACTCTTCTTTTTTTTCAGCCATAACTACATTTTCTTCATCTTTTGTCCAATTATTTTCTAAAGCTTTAATAAAATATGCTCTTACTTTGTCAACTTTATTCTTTTTCATATATACCGCAACTTTTTGAACTTTTTCTAATCCATAATTTTCAATAGCATCTTTTATTGTCTTAGGCATTGTTTTTAAACTTCTTGCTTTTATAGGCATTAATTTTAAAACTTCTTCTATCATTTCTGATGTAACAACTATAAATTCTTTTAAATTTTCAGCATTATCATCCTGTAAATCTTTATTTTCCATATGACTAACTAATAACTGGCTTTGACTTAAATGTCTAAATTCATTTAAATCATCAAAAAATCTCTGTTGTTTATCTTGAACAGTAAAATCATAAAAAAAGACCTCAACTTCAGCAGTTTCCCAAGTTCCTTCTTTTTCCAAAATAAAATTCTTTATTAAAGCTTTATCTTTTAACTCTTGAAAGCTTTTGATCAAAGTTTTTACAGTCCTTCCAATGTTGCTCTTATCATATTTTAATGGAATTCTTTTAATTAAATACATAA
This sequence comes from Cetobacterium sp., assembly GCF_051653945.1. Classification (GTDB taxonomy): domain Bacteria; phylum Fusobacteriota; class Fusobacteriia; order Fusobacteriales; family Fusobacteriaceae; genus Cetobacterium_A. The sequence continues at coordinate 681 of NZ_JBOFXD010000108.1, read as the reverse complement.
CATCTATTTTTAAATAAATCTCATTAAATCTAAGTTTTTCAATTAACATATATATTGTTCTAGCAGTACTTGATTCTATATCTAATAAAACTGCAGCATCATAAACTAAATATCCTTTTGCTAATATATTTTTATAAAAAAAATCTGATATTTTTATTTGATAAATTTCTTTAATTCTTTTATCGTTTATTTGAGCTTTGATTTCAGCATTTTCTTTTCTTTCTAAACTAACAATATCTAACTCAAAAATAGATCTTGTTATTTCTTCTTTCAAAACCGATTTTAATTCATTAAAATACATAGTATTTTTAAAACTATAAAAAGTATTCGCTATTCTCAATAAACTTTTTTTTATAAGTTCATTAGCTCTATTTGTATTTAATCCCAATTCTTTTTTTAATTCACTTAATGTAACCCAAAATTTTTGAGGCATTCCTTTATCCTTCATTATCTTCATCAATACTATGAATACTTTCTCTTCCATTTCACCTGGTATGTGATACCCTGATGCAGGAGTGACAGTTATATACGTATCTCTATTATATAGCAATAGGTAAGGCTTTGAATTTATCTCTACCTTTTCCCCTGCTCCACACCGTGCATGCGACTTTCACCGCACACGGCGTTCCATCATAATTTTAAATTTTATTTATGTTTAGAAAGTGTTTTTAATATTCTTGC
>NZ_JBOFXD010000107.1:0-2454 GCF_051653945.1 Cetobacterium sp. | reverse complement strand
AATTTGATTTAAATATATACCTTTAGCTTTTTCATATGCTTGTGATATATCTTCAAAATTTTCATTTATTAGCTCGGTCTCCATAATATTTATTAATTTCTCTTCTGGTATTTCTTCACCAAAACTTATTGCTCCAGTTAATAAAAATATAGCTAGTATCAATGTATTAATCTTTTGATTTTTTTTTAAGTACATAATAAATTATCCTCCAAATATTTAAAAACACAGCCCTAATTTAAGGCTGTGCTTTGATTTTTTATTGTTATCTCTTTTACAAATAAATAGTTTGCTTTTTTTGTAACATCTTCTCTCTGAATAACACCAAAATATAAGCTGTCAAAGCTATTCTCTTCATCACCAAGAACAAAAAGTTCATTTTCTTTAACTGTAAAACTTTGTCCATTTACTTCTGGTAGCTTCATTCCTAAAGAATCTAATTTCCTCACATTCTTTATATATTTTCCATTTATATATAACTTGTAATCCTTTATCTCAATTTTATCTCCAGTTATCCCCTTTACTCTTTTCATAAGATTTTTAATATCTTTAGGTAAATATCCTCTTCCATGAACATAACTTTCTACTTTTTCAGGTATAGGAAATATTACTATATCTTCTTTTTCTATATCTGTTTTTATTGCCTTATATTCCCTATATATTCCTACTGGCATTGATGGAGATAAGTTTATTTCGATAACCTCACCTAATAAGTAAGTGCCTAGAATTAAAGACATTATAATTAAAAAATATTTTTTTAATTTATTGTAATTTTTCATTCTTATTAGCTCCACTCCTCATTTAAGTTTATATTTTTGTATTCCAGCCATCTTTTATTAAACTCTTCTAATGGATTTTCTAAATTTGCAACTTCTTTTTTTATTTTTTTACACATTTCTTGTTCTTCTGGTGTTGAAGACCCTACATATGCCAATTCTAATGGAGTTAAATTTAATTGGAAGAACTTTTCAAATTCTCCTTTGTAAAGATAATCTTTTTTCTTTTTAGCAGTTGATAACATATCTATTGTTTTATCTTGAAGCCCAAAAGCTATATATAAATCTCTGTACTCTGTAAAAGCATAAGGATTAGGTAAAAATATTTTTGAAGGACAACTTTCAATTAGTGCGTCCTTTATTTTAGATTTCTCTACATCTTTTAGCGATTGAGTTGCAAAAATAACTGATACATTTTTCTTTCTTAAAACTTTTACCCACTCTCTAATTTTACCTGCAAACCTTTCATTATCTAACATCAACCAACATTCATCTAAGAATAGATAAGTTAATTTTCCATTAAACATCATTACTTCTAATTTATGGAATAAATAATTTAATAATGGTTGCAACATTTTTGAGTTAAATATATGCTCCATTTCAAATACTTGTATTGCGTGTTCTGGTGTTAAACTATCTACTTCGTTATCAAAGTAATTTCCATATAATCCATTATCTGGATCATTCGTATATTTTACCAATACATCCCTTAATTCTTGACTTTGAAGCTGTAATTTTAATTGCGACATTGTTCTCAATTCTTTAGGATTATTTGAAACTATTTTTAATGCTTGTAAAATAATATTCTTGTGAGTGTTATTCACATTTACCCGTTCCATTTCAAATAAATCACATAGCCATTCATAAGCCCATTCTAATTCTGATTCTTTATCTATATCTCTTAATGGTTGGAATTGAATAGGTTCTTCTCCTATATCATAAAATTTCCCTCCACCAGCTTCTGTAAAGACTCTACTTGAACCACCTTTATCAAATATAATAACTTGTGCATCATATTTTCTACATTGATAAGCTAATGTTAAAAGTAAAACAGATTTTCCATATCCTGTCGGACCTAAAATCATAGTATGCCCTACATCACCAACATGGTTATTTAATTTAAAAGAAGTGCTTTCTCCACTTTCACAAAATAAAAGTGCTTCTTTTCCTACATGTTTATTTATTTTATCTCCATTCCAATCTGATGAAAGTGGTAATAAATCTAATAGATTTGGAGTAGTTATTATTGGTTTTCTTATATTATGCTCTACATCACCTGGCATAGTTCCAAAAAAAGCTTCTAATCCATTAATTCTATCAACAGTCGCTACAAAACCTTTTGCATTAAGAATAGTTATTATTTTTTCCAACTGTTCTTTTAATATCTCTTTATTTTCATTCTTTAAAATTAATGTAAATGTATAATATCCTGCTTTTAATTCCTCTGATTTTAAATCATATTGTAAATCTGAAGCTTCTTGTCCTCTATCCAGCTTTTCTCTATCCGCAGAGTTTACATTTGTATTTGTAGCCTGATCTAAATAAGCAGTTCCTGCACTTTTTGCTCTCCCCTTAGATTTTGCCTCATATTTACGAGCTAAATTAATTGCGTTTTCATTTGATATATAAATAAAACGACTTACCCATCTATACTCAACATCTAACTTATTAAATTCATTTA
>NZ_JBOFXD010000106.1:0-13314 GCF_051653945.1 Cetobacterium sp. | reverse complement strand
GTACCATAAGGGGCTGTCTGTAAAACTCCTACTATCCCAGCTACGACCAGAGGGAGAAAGCGATGAGTTAAGTGACTATCTCTTGCCAGAAGTTATTTTATCTTTTGTATTTTACAAAAAGTTCGCTCAGCGGACTTTTTACATGGCGGAGATTGCAGCTAGAAGATAAGTAAATATATTTCCGCCTAAACTTTCAAAAATTATGGTAGATAATATGTCTTTCATAGTTGCGAGCTTATGTGGCTGTGGCCGTGGGCACGAGGTCTTAAGACCGAGTAGAGACCCATCCCCCAAGAGGCGACTAAAATAAAACGGTACCTTAACCGGGGATGCCAGCGAAAGATGTTTTTTTAAAAAATTACCTGGGCCGGCCTGTACTAAAAAAACATCTGTAGCGACGCCGGCGGGGGATGGGCCCCGGCCACCAAGCGAGGCCGCCGTAAATAACGGACTGGCTAAGGCGAGCCGAGTGTGCCTCTTGTACTAGCAGTAAATACGTTATTTATTTTTTAATTTTAGGGAACAAATTCTAACAAGGAGATGTTCCTTTATTTTTTTTAAATTTTCAAGTATACTAAACTTATGCAAAGAGAGGGGGAATTGAAATAAAAAAGATTAGATTTACAATACCTTATTTTATAAAAGAAAAAATAAAAGAAGATGAAATACATTTTAATCTATTAACAGGAGAGATTGGAAATAAACTATTTAATTATTATTCCAATAAAGAGATAGAAAGTTTAGATATAAAATTTTCTAAAGGTGAAATTATTCAATTTAATTTAAATAAGTTAAATGATGAGCTTTATTATATAGTTTTGAAGGAACATGAAGTCCAAAATGAAGCAGAGTTTTTTAGAAATATTTTTTTTAAATACTTAGATAATCCTAGATATATAAGAGAACAGATTTTATTTTCAGAAATTTTTGAAAAGTTACAATTAGCTTTAAAAGAAAAAAAAAAAGTTAATATTAAATATAGCGGAGAAATCAGAACCATAAATCCATATTTTTTAAAAGTAGCACCTGGAGAGGATAGAACCTATATTTTTTCTTATTGTGAAAAAAATGAGGATTATAGAAATTATAGGATTGCTAATATTGAAAATATATCTCTATCAAAATATAACATTGAGTTTAAAGATTTAGAATATATTAATAATATTGATAAAAATTTTGATCCATTTTTATCTTTTGGAAGAAATATAAAAATTAAGATAAATGAAGAAGGGCAAAAATTATTTGAAAGAGTTATTTTAAATAGACCAAAGGTATTAGAGAAATCTGGAGATATATGGTTTTTAGAGTGTACTAATAGATTAGCGAAAATATATTTTCCACAATTTTTGTCAAATGTTGAAATATTAGAACCACTTGATTTAAGAGAGTGGTTTAAAAAAGAATTAGAAAAATCATTAGATAGATATTTATAGGGAGGTTTTCGTGAAAAAAATTTGGGAAGAAATTTTATGCGAAGAAAATGGTTATCAGTTAATTATAGAAAGAAAAGAATTTTCTCAATTAGAGGAGAATATAACTGAAATAGAGATAATAGAGAAAAATTTAGAAGATGAAAAGTTAATAGTTGATAATGAGAAAGTAATTGATATTTTAAAGAGATTCTTGAAAAGCTATATAAACAATAGAAATCAAGATTTAACACAATGGTTAGTTGAAAAATTAAAAGAAGAGTTTCCAGAAAAAACTCAAGAACAATTAATAAAGGAGTCTAAAGAGTTAATAGCTGGTGTTAAGTTAGTAAAAGAAGAATGTGAGTTAGTAAAAGAAAAGAGAGCTTTAGGAATATCACCAAGTGATATATTAGCTAAAGATATTGCTAGAGGAATGTTTGGTAATACAATTTCAAAAGTTAAAGAAAAATTAAAATCTACAAGTAAAGCTATTGAAAAGGAAAATATATCCAGCATATATAAAATAGCTAAAGGTATAGAGATAGTGCCAAATGTTATTGCTTTTAATAATATGACAAGATATTTTGACAATATTAATGAAGTTATAGCAAAAGGAAATCAAAAGATGATAGATTCTTTGACTACTAAAGCAGGAATTATAAATCAAAATCCTCAGCTTGATGGCTTTATATTTGAACAGTTCCATGAAAATACATTTAACATTGATGCTGCTTTAAAAGATATTACAGGAATTAGAGCTGAAGCTCTTGTTCCTAAACTAGGAACAGGTTATGGAAAAAATTCTGTAGATTTAGTTGTAAAATTAAAAAAAGGGGAAACAGAATACATAGTTAAAAAATATCAAGCCAAGCTTAGCGATAATCCTGAAAAGCTTTTTAAAAATGGAAACTATAAGTTTCAAAGAAGACTTTATGGTGAAGGGTATGAAAAGATTGGAAATACAAAAGTTGAATATGAAGGAATAGAAAGTAGTACTTTATCTAAATTAAATGCAAAAGTTATCCAAAAAGAGGTCCAAGAAGGAAATTTAGATGCTGCAAAACAAACTTTTGAAAATAATGTAGATGTAAAAATTTTATCAAAACAGATTGCAAAACAAGCTTTAACATCAGCTACTATAGGAATGGGAGTAGGAATGGCTTTCTTTGCTGGAATAAAATTAACTGAAGGAGAAGAGATAAAAGCTGAAGAAATCATAATAGATGGATTAAAAGCTGGAGGTAGTGTAGGGCTTTCAACTGCAATAGCTGGAGGATTAAAAACTGCTGTAGAAAAGAGAATTATTAAAGGTGTTGCTGCAAATATTTTAAAGAATAATAACGTTGTTGGAACGATAGCTTTCTCTGCCCTTTCTTTAGTTGGAGTAGCCTCTTCAGTTGGTAATGGAGATATGACTTTGAAAGAAGGGCTAAAAGAAACTGCTTCAATATTAGCTGGAACTTATGGTGGGATTAAAGGAGGTCTTGTTGGTATAGCTTTAGCTGGAGGAGTTATAGCAAGTGTTGGAACTATTTTAGCTCCAATAGTTGCAGTAACAGCTGGAACCGTTGGTTGCATAGCTGGCTCTACTATAGCTAGTAATATTGCTAAAGGATCTACAGAAATAGCAGATGCAGTGGTTAGTGGTGTAAAAGATGTAGCTAAAGCTGGGTATAATGCTGTAAAAAATGTAGCAAGTGCTACATGGAATGCAACTAAAAACACAGCATCTAAAGCAGTTTCATTTGTAAAAAATTTATGGCCGTTTTAGAAAGAGTTGATATATCTGGAGGAAAAGAGAGAAAAATGAAAACAAATCTAAAGAAATATTTAAGGGCAAGAAGGCCAATAATTTGGTGTAATACTAATAACTATGATGAAATTGATAGTCTAGTAACAGAAATTACCACTGAGTATACTAATAAAGTCATTTATGAATTTAGAGCTTTAGGAGCAATAGATTTTGAAACAAAAGAGATAAGTGAAGAGGTAAAAAGATTATATGATTTTTTAGAAACTATATATTCTGATGGTTTTGAAAAACAAGTTTTTTTAATTTTAAAAAATGTAGATGAGGACATAAAAAATGTAGAAACATTAGCATACTTAAAAAGAATAGCAGAATTGAATTATAAAAATTATAACTATAATTTTTTTACAATAATAGTTACTAATTCTTTAGAGATTCCATTAGAAATAGAGGATTATACAAGTATATTAGAAGAAAGAAAACTAGATGAAGAGGAAATTTCTTCTTATATTTTTGAATTTTGCAAAAAAAACGAAATAAAATTTGATATGAATGAAATAAAAGATATATCAATTCTTCTAAAAGGGCTGAAAACTCTTGAAATAAATCATGTTTTAAATATGATGCTAGAAGAAGATCGAATTTTATCTATTAGAAATAAACATATAATTATAAAAGAAAAAGGGCAATTAATAAAAAAATCTAATATTCTAGAATTAGTTAATTTTAAAGAAAAAATAGAAGATATTGGAGGTCTTCAACATTTAAAAAAGTGGTTAAATAATAAATCGATTATTTTTAAAAATTTAGAAGGAGCTAAAAATTTTGGAGTAGATACACCAAAAGGTGTTCTTTTAGTTGGAATGCCTGGATGTGGAAAAAGTTTAGCAGCTAAAGCAAGTGCAAGACTATTTAACACACCATTATTAAGATTAGATATAGGCCGGTTACTGGGAAAATATGTAGGTGAATCAGAACACAATATGAGAGAAGCTTTAAAAACAGCTGAATCAATTAGTCCTTGCATATTATGGATAGATGAAATAGAAAAAGCTTTCTCTGGAATAGAGCAAAGTGGTGGAGCAAGTGATATAACTAAAAGATTATTTGGACATTTTTTAACATGGTTGCAAGAAAAAGAAAGTGCAGTATTCGTTGTAGCTACAGCTAATGATATATCATCATTTCCACCTGAATTTTTAAGAAAAGGAAGATTTGATGAAATATTTTTTATAGACTTTCCTAATGAACAAGAAAGAGAAAGAATTTTTGAAATTCACTTAGAAAAAAGAAGAAAGAATTTAAAGAATTTTGATTGTTTAAAATTAGCAAAAGAAACTTCAGGATATTGTGGTGCTGATATAGAGGAAGTTATAAAATTATCTATAGAAGAAGCTTTTATAAAAAATAAAGAATTAGTAATTGATAACTTATTAAAAAATATAAAAGAAATAGAACCATTATCGTTAACTTTGAAGGATAAGATTAAAGTTATGAGAGAAAATATAGAAAAGTTTAGGCTGAAAGATGCATCAAAGAGTATACAAGATGATATAGATGAAATAATTAAAGATAATAAAAATATAGATAAAGATATTGAATTTTTAAAAAATAAAGAATTAGTTTTAGTTAAAGGTGAAAATTATAAAGCTGCTAATTCTTACTATAATAAAAATAGAGTTAATTATGATTTAAAAGTTGGAAAATATCAAGTAACTCAAAATATATGGCAAAAAATAATGAAAAATAATCCTAGTAAATTTTTAGGATCTGAAAAACCTGTTGATTCTGTTTCTTGGTGGGAAGCCCTAGAGTTTTGTAATAAATTAAGTATAGCTTGTGGACTAGATCCTGTTTATAAAATAGTAATCAGAGAAGAAAGAAAGTTTTTAAATATTATTCAACTAGATGGAAAAATTGTATCTCCAGAAAATGTAAATTTTAAAAAGACAGAAGGATTTAGACTACCAACAGAATTAGAATGGGAATGGTTTGCTTCTGGAGGAGAAATAAATTTACAAAATGATACAAATTATTCGTTCTCAGGGAGTGATGTGCTACAAAAAGTGGGATGGTTTAAAGAAAATTCTCTTAACGAAACTAAAAGAGTCGGATTAAAGCATTCAAATCAAATAGGAATTTATGATTGTAGTGGAAATGTATGGGAATGGTGTTTTGATTCTTTTAGTGAAGATAAATTGCCATTAAATAAAACTTATATCTATAATGGTTCAGAAAATAGAAATAGGTTGAGAGGTGGAAGTTGGGATAGTCTGTCTTTAGATTGCAGAATTTCAAGTAGAGGAAAGCTATCAAAAACTGTTAAAAGTAGCCGGATAGGATTTAGGGTAGTTAGGACGGTTTGATCATTTATAAAGTAATTAAATTTTAAATATATGGAGGAAAAATGAAGACAAATCTAAAGAAATATTTAAGGGCAAGAAGGCCAATAATTTGGTGTAATACTTCAGATTATAAAGAAATAGATGATTTATTAAAAGAAGCAATAAAAGATATTAATAATAAAATAGTATATGAGTTTAGAGCATTAGGTGCAGTAGATTTTGAAACAAAAGAGATAAGTGAAGAAATAAAGAGCTTATATAATTTTTTAGATATAATTTGCTCAGAAGGGTATGAGAATAATATATTTCTTTTGGTAAAAAACTCTAAAGTTGAAATGGAAAAACATGAGGTACTAGCATATCTTAAAAAAATTGCAGAATTGAGATATTGTAATCCAAACTATAATTTTACAGTTATTGTAATTAGTGATTCCAACAATGTACCAAAGGAATTAGAAAAATTTACAAGTATTTTAGAGGTACAAAATATGACTCAAGATGAGATAGAAAAATATATTTTGAATTTTGGAAAAATTCATGAAGTAAAAATAGATTTAGAAGATATTGGAGAAATAGCAATTTCTTTAAAAGGTTTAAGTAAATTAGAGATAGATCATGTTTTAAATATGATGATAGAGAATAAAAAAAATATATCTATATCAGATAGAAACATAATTATAAGAGAAAAAGGGCAAATAATAAAGAAATCTGCAGTATTAGAACTTATTGATTTTAAGGAAAAAATAACAGATATTGGAGGATTAGAAGGACTAAAAGAATGGCTAGAAGAAAGTGCTCAAGTTTTTAGAAGGCTAGATGAAGCAGAAAGTTATGGCGTAGATACTCCTAAAGGTGTTCTTTTAGTTGGAATGCCTGGATGTGGAAAAAGTTTAGCAGCTAAAGCAACTGCAAGACTATTTAATGCTCCATTATTAAGACTTGATATAGGAAGATTACTGGGAAAATATGTAGGTGAATCAGAATACAACATGAGAGTAGCTTTAAAGACTGCTGAATCAATAAGTCCTTGTATTTTATGGATAGATGAGATAGAAAAAGCTTTCTCAGGAATAGACCAAAGTGGTGGAGCAAGTGATATTACAAAAAGATTATTTGGACAATTCCTTACATGGTTGCAGGAGAAAGAAAATACAGTATTTGTAGTGGCAACAGCAAATGATATTTCAACATTCCCACCTGAATTTTTAAGAAAAGGAAGATTTGATGAAGTTTTCTTTGTAGATTTTCCTACTCAAGATGAAAGAGAGAAAATTTTTGGGATTCATTTAGAGAAAAGGTATAAGAATAGAGATGATTTTGATATATTAAAACTTGCTAAAGCAACAGAAGGATATTGTGGAGCAGATATAGAAGAAATAGTAAAGTTGACATTAAAAAGAGCTTTTATTAATGGAGATGAAGATATAGATACTCAAGATCTTTTAGATAATATTAAGGAGATTGATTCTTTATCGACAATATTAGCAGATAAAATTGAAATTTTAAAAAAAGGATTTGAAAAGTTTAAAATAAAATCTGCATCTAAAAAAAATATGGTAAGAAATAAAAAAATTATAATGAAATCAGAGAATAAAAATATGATATTTGTACAAGGAGGAAAATATATCTCTTCGATGTTTCCAATGGAAAGACAAATTGGAGATCTCTTGGTATCAAAATATTTAGTAACTAGAAAAATATGGGCAGAAGAGAATAAAAACTTTATATTAAATAATGATGAAAATTTAGCAATGTCTAATATTAATTGGTTAGAAGCTATTAAATTTTGTAATAAATTAAGTTTAAAGGAAAATCTAACTCCTGTCTATAAAATTCAAAATGAAGTTTTAGTTAAAATAGTTTATTCAAATAATAGCGAAGTTGATTTAAATAAAGCAGATTTTAGTATGACAGAGGGATATAGACTTCCTACAGAATTAGAATGGGAATGGTTCGCTCGTGGGGGAGAAATAGCTATACAAGATGGAACTTTTGATACTGCATTTTCAGGAAGCAACAATCCAGATGAAGTTGCTCTTTATAATAATGGAGGAGTTGAAATGACTGTAGGAACAAAGAAATCTAACGAACTAGGGTTATATGATTGTAGTGGATTAGTTTTTGAGTGGTGTTATGATAGCGAAGTAGATATATATACTTCAAAGTTTATTCCTGAAGAAAGACCTTATATTTTCTCAGAATTTAATGATCGAAAAAAAATGAGAGGAGGATCTTCTTGTAGTAATTTAGATAGTATTTTTGTTAATCATATCAATAATGAAAATTCCAGAAGTATAAATTATTTGTCATCAGATGATATAATTGGTTTTAGAATTGTTAGAAGTATTTAAAAAGAACATTTTTATGAAAAGATTCTTTTAAATATCTAATTTATATATTCAGGAATTTAATTAAATATTTGCATTAATTTTAGAATAACCAAAATCTTATTACTATAAAAAATTATTAAATTTTAAGAGGCAGCCCAATTCAGAAAATAGAAATAGCTTCAAGAATTATGTCAGATACATACACAGTAGAAGATTATAGATATATTTTGGAAAATATAATAGAAGATTAAGAGAGTTTAAAAATTTGAATTAAATTTTTGGAGGTTTTTTATGTTTAAAATATTTGATATTTTTGAAGACTATAAAACGGGTCAACCAAGGTCAACTTCAGGTAAATCTAAAGATATTAAAGCAACGGAAACTATTAAAACATTGGTTTCATGGTATACAGGAGATAGCAGTGAGGAAGTAGACGAAAGACTAAAAGAAAACTCAAAAATTTATCGTACTTTGAAAAAAGGTGAAAAATTACAAGAAAATCCAGTTGATAGTTTGTTAAATTCATATAAGGCAGAGGCCGAATCAAATTTAAAAGTAAAATTGAAATTTAGTAATGGAGCTATTATCTTTTGTGGATTATTAAATACTTTTGAACATAGTGGAATTTATATTGGAGAGGGTTCAGTAGTCGAATTAAATGGAGATGGAAAAATAAGAAAAATTTCAATTAACAAGTTTTTAACATCATCTGAATTTAGAAATAATAAATTATACACATTTGTTGATAAAAATAATATTCCCATATGTACTTATTCTTTTTCTCAACGAGCAGAAAAAATGTTAAATTTAAATAGAAACTATCATGTTATTTTTGATAATTGTCATCAATTTACTTCTGGTTGCATAACTAATAATTTTGAAAATGCTGACAATGCTTTTTGGATGTTAAAATTAACTATTGAGAAAAGATTAAGTTGTAAAATTTTTATAAGAGAAGTAGAAATTTAAAGAAGTAAAGTGTAATTTTTTATTCAAGAAACCCCGCCTGCTGAGAGAGCCGATATTCGGCGGGGACAAGCCAGCGATGAAGCATATATCTCCAGTGAGAGATAGGGATGTCAGTCGCTGGCTTTTTTCTTTCATAAAAAACGTGTGGGCTTGGGCCACCCCCGCCGCTCTTCCCCCCAAGCCCCCCTTCCGGCATCCCCCGTCAAGGTACTCCCTTTTTGGTGGGACCGCTCTTTGGGGTAGCCAATGCCTTTCCCTCATTTTGCTCCCTCTGGGATAGAATCAGGCTTTTTTTCGCTGAGATTGTAAAGGAGAAAGTACGTCTCAGCAAAGCCTTCATGAGCAAGAGGCAGCAACTACGCCCACACTCAATAATTCCCTCCCTCCCTTTACTGCTATCTTGTTGGGACATTCCCATTTTTTAGTAAGTAGAGCTAGACATACTATCTATCATAGTTTTTAAAGTTTAGGCGGAAATAAATTTATCTATCTTCTAGCTATAATCTCCGCCATATAAAAGTCCACCTGGTGAACTTTTCAAATAAAAACTATAAATAAAACACAATATATAGTAATTTTATTTTACCAAATACTAGATGTAGTAAAATTCTAAAATAAAATCTTTTATCCTTGTAGACCTTTTTTTTCTGATGTATACTTTATCTAGAATACAGGAGGAGATTAATGGAGAGATTAGAGTTTCAAGAAATAAAAACTATAAACTATTATAACCATAGAGATGATATATGCTCTAAGGTTTATTATAATGAAATAATAGATGCTATTGTAATTTTAGATTTTAATATAACTGAGATTGATAACAGTGGTGTTTTTTCATATAGAGAGTACACAAACCTTCAGAATCAATTTATGAAAAAGTATAAATTTTTATATAGATTTTGTAATGAAAATTTTAATAGAGAAAACCTATGTAAGATTTTAGAGAAAACTTTAGAGATTCCATTAGTTCCAACTAAAAATGTTGGGCGTACTGGAGTTGATGCATCTTATCTTGAACATCACTTTGAAACTGTTTTCTTTGAGCTTTATGGAGAGGATAGCTATGACCTTCTTTCAAAAGAGGAGCAGCTAATTGGATTTCAAGGTGAAAATATTTTTGCTGATTATGTTGTAGAAAAGTTAGATGAGAAGGTTGTAATAGAGGAAAATGGGGAAAGTTATCATCATCCACAGAAAACTGGTTTATCTAAATATATAAAGCAGATTGAAAGACAAAATGCATTGGTTTATCAAGGATACAAAGTTTTTAGATTTTCAACTAATGAGATTGAGTTTAAAGATAGAATGGTTGAAGAGATGAAAATATACTTGGGAAGTAAAGAGGAGTTTATTCCTCAGAGATTATTAATTCAAGATAGAAAATATAAACTCTATGAACACCAAAACTTAACTCTTAATCAACTTCAGGAAATGAGAAAAGAGGGAATCAAATCAACTGTTATAGTTCTTCCAACTGGAACTGGAAAATCAACTATAGCTGAAGAGGATATAAAACTATTTCTCCAGGAGAAACCAAAAGCCAGAGTTTTAATATTAGTTCCAACTTTAGCTTTAAAAAATCAATGGATAAAAAATTTAAATATAACTTTCTCTGAAAAATTAATTGGTGACTCTATAGATAATCAAATTCATGTTTCAACATATTCTGGAATTATAAATAGAAAAAATGAATTTAAACCTGATGATTTCAGATATATAGTTGTAGATGAAGCTCATCATAGTGTTGCTCCAGGTATGGCTAAAATATTAAAATATTTTAATGCAGACTTTTTACTAGGAATGACTGCAACTCCAGAGCGTCTTGATAAGAAAAAATTAGAATCAATATTCTCTACAACAGAGGTTAATCTAACTTTAAAAGAAGCTATAGAAGATGGAATTTGTTCTCCCATTAGAATCTTTAGATTAGAAAGTAATATAGATCTATCAGAAGTTAGGTTTAATGGAAAGGATTATATCTCAGGAGATTTAGAAAAGAAGATTGTTGTTGCTTCTAGAAATGAACTTATAGCTGATACAATAGATAAATACTTTGGAAAAGATGTAGATGGCCTTTCTACAAAACAGGGAATAGTATTTTGTGTTAATGTAGCTCATGCATCTATGATGGCAAAACTACTTAATGAAAGAGGTATAAGTGCTGCTGCAGTTTCTGGAAAAGATAGAGATTCACAAAAAAATATTGAGAAGTATTTAAATGGAGAGATTAGATTTCTTACTTCATGTCAACTTATATCAGAGGGTTGGGATGCTCCAAAAACTTCTGTAATAGTTATGGCTAGGCCTACAATGTCAAAAGTAATCTATTATCAACAGCTAGGAAGAGGAACACGAAGAGCTGAGAATAAGGAAGCTCTCTATCTTATAGATGTAGTTGATAACTACTCTTTTTCTTCTGTACCTTGGACAGCTAACTCACTTTTTAAAAATCCATTATATTCACCTTTTGGAGATGTTTTAACAGGAGTTAGATCTTGGAATGGAGAGATGATTTACCTGGAACATATTTTGGAAAAAGAGATAAATTTACAAGAGGTTGATATAGAAACTTTTGAAAGTATCTATGGAGATTACATAAGTTCTGAAGAACTTGCTAGAGAGTTATTCCTTTCTACAGATACTATAACTGCTTGGATAAAAAAAGGAGAAATAGTTCCTGATTATTCAACTAAATTAGGAAGGGTTAATTATTATAAATTTAAACCTGAAAGAGTTAAAGAGATAAGAGTTTTAAAAAATCTGAAAAAAAGAGATGAAACTACAATCTTAGATGATTTCTGGGAGTTTATAGAGGAAGGAAGTTATAGTCTTTCATATAAAATAATATTTATATTGGCTTTAATTAAAAATCTTGAAAAAGATGGAGAAGCTGATTTTGAAAAGGTTAAAGCTGATTACATAAGTTACTATAGAAAGCGTTTGGAGGATGGATTACCAGTGGATAAAAAGTCATGTCCATATACAGCTGAGTATTTAAATAGTGATAAAGAGATAACAAGAAATATCATAGTTAATCCTTTTGAGAAGTTTGAAAGAAAGAGATTTATCTATTATGGAAAAGATCTTAAAAATATCGGATTTAGCTTTTACTTATGGCAAAAGGTAGATTCTGATTTTATAAAAAAACTAAAAGAAAAGATGCTAAAAGATTTAGAAAACTACTATAAAGATTTAAGTGGAGCAGGAGATACATCAATTTTTAAATAGTATAATTTTGAAAGTCTACCTGGTGGACTTTTTGTATCCCCCTACTCTTTACTTATATTGTTATATCTTATATAATAATACAGAGTAAAATCAAAGATGATTTTAATTTTATAGATAAGGAGAAACAAAGTATGATGGAATTTTTAAGAGATTTAAATACAATATTACAACCAATAACTTTTTTACTTTTATTATTAGTTTTAATAAAGTTAAATAAAAGAAAATAATAATGGAGGTAGAGCGCTGAAGAAAAAATTAAACGGTACTCAAATTATTATAGGAAAGTTAAATTTCTCTGAAAAGGGTTATACTAAAGACATAATAAATAAAAAAGCTGTTGAAGTAGTAAATAGTTCATTAAAGGCTTTTGAATATATGGCAAAAATACAAAATACAGCAGAAGATGAAAGAGAAAAAGAGAAGGAAAGATTAGTAAAAGAAAAAACATTAGATCCTTTTCTAAATAGCTATTAAAATAAAAAGCCTGAGAAAATTCTCAGGTTTTTTATATATCTACTTTATTTTCCATTTGTTTTATTGATTTTTTTAATCTCTTTAAATTCTTTTTACTATAGAATGGATCTGTATCAACTTCAAAAGGAATTTTTCTTTCTCTAGCTAATTTCTTAGCAAAAATAGTAAAAGCTACGTTTAAAGGTATTCCTATTTCTTCACAAATTTTATCAAGCTCTTTTTTTAACTTTTTGTCTATTTTAAAATTAATTTTAGATTGAGACATACGGTCATCTCCTTAAAATATTTATAAATAATTACATATTCTAACTGAATTAAAAAATAGAGGGCAACCATCACAAATCCCTCTATTTACTACTGAATCACCTTTGAATAACTTTAAAACTTTCAATTATTTCATTTAAAAATTAAAAAACTTCTTTAAAATAAATTAATCTACTAACATTTAAATCTATTTCCTCAACATAATAGTTAGATAAAACAACTTCACGATTTGTTAAAACTTTTTAAAAACTCCTCCTTTTAAAAATTAAAACATCTTTGAAACTGTGTGATGGCTATTTTAACTGCTTTAAATTCTTTTCTATCTTCTAACTATTATTGTAACTTTTAGACGTTTATTTTTTTAAAAAAAGTTTTAATTTTTGGAGAAAATTATTTTGATATGAAAAGTCCGCTGAGCGAACTTTTTGTAAAATACAAAAGATAAAATAACTTCTGGCAAGAGATAGTCACTTAACTCATCGCTTTCTCCCTCTGGTCGTAGCTGGGATAGTAGGAGTTTTACAGACAGCCCCTTATGGTAC
>NZ_JBOFXD010000105.1:0-5349 GCF_051653945.1 Cetobacterium sp. | reverse complement strand
CATCTATCTTATTGTCATTTGCAGTTAAAGCATTTTCCATTATTTTCATAGCTTCTTCTGGTAACCAATCTTTTACCCATTGATCTCCTACTATTACTATCTCTCCACTATCAATATAAGGTTGAACTGCTTTCATTTGTCCAGCTCTAAACATCTTTGCATTATTATCAGTTGGAGATCCTCCCATCATAAAATATCTTCCTTTTGGCATTACTTCAACAATTGCTTTCCCTTGTAACTCTCCTACTTTTTCATTATCAAAAGATATATAGGCATCAACATCTGAATTTGTTAATAATCTATCATATGCTAAGACTTTTATTCCATCTTGGTGTGCTTGATCAACAATAGCACCCATTACATCACCATTATTAGGAATTACTACCAACAAATCAATTCCTTGTGATATTAAATTTTCTGCATCTCTCATCTGCTTATCAGAGTCTCCATTTGCTGACACTGCAACAACTTCCGCTCCCAATTTATTTGCTTCCTCTGTAAATATATCCCTATCTCTTTGCCATCTTTCTAATCTTAAGTCATCAACTGTCATTCCAATCTTCATTTTTGCCGCTTCTAAAGATGTGTTAAGCATAGCCCCTGCTAGTAAAAAAATTCCTAATGATAAAATCTTTTTTTTCATAACAATCTCCCCTTTTTTAATAAATATAGTTATTTAAAATATTCTCTAACATCTCTTGTCTTCCAGAATCATTTTTAACATCTTTCAATGTCAAAGCATACTCTGCTAACTCTTTTAATGTAACTTTTCCTTCTACTATATCCTTTCCTACTCCTCTTGTATAACTTTCATATCTCTTTTCAATAAAGTTTTCAAATACTTTATCCTCTATTAATTTAGCTGCTACTTTTAATCCTTTAGCAAAAGTATCCATTCCTCCTATATAAGCATAGAATAAATCTAGAGTATCCGTTGATGTTCTTCTAACTTTAGCATCAAAGTTCAATCCGCCTGTTGTAAACCCTCCAGCCATAAGTGTTTCATACATTGCCAATGTCGCATCATACACATCTGTAGGAAATTGGTCTGTATCCCATCCCAACAATAAATCTCCTTTATTTGCATCTATACTACCAAACATATCATTTATTCTTGCTAAACGAAGCTCGTGTTGGAATGTATGTCCTGCTAATGTCGCATGGTTTGCTTCTATATTCATTTTAAATTTTTTATCTAAATTATATGCTCTTAAGAAGTTCATAACTGTTGCTACATCAAAGTCATACTGATGTTTTGTTGGTTCTTTTGGTTTAGGTTCTATATAAAATTGACCTTTAAATCCTATTTCATCTGCATATTCTGTGGCTAAAGTTAAAAGTCTTGCTAAGTTATCTAACTCTAACTTCATATCTGTATTTAAAAGTGTTTCGTATCCTTCTCTTCCTCCCCAGAAAACGTACCCTTGACCACCTAATCTTTTTGTTATATCTAGTGCATTTTTAACCTGTGCTGCTGCCCATGCAAAGACATCAGCATTGCAACTTGTACCCGCTCCATGTAAAAATCTTGGATTAGAAAACATATTTGATGTTCCCCAAAGTAATTTTATTCCAGTCCTTTTCATTTCACTTTCTATTAAATCAACTATTTCATCTAAATTTTTAAAATACTCTTCTAAAGTATCTGCCTCTGGAGCTATATCTTTATCATGAAAACAAAAGTATTCTAATCCAAGTTTTTCCATAAACTCAAATCCAGCTTTTACTCTAGCTTTTGATTTTTCCATAGGCAATAAACTATCCCATTCTCTAATTAAAGTAGCATCTCCAAAAGGATCATTTCCACCAGCTGTTAAAGTGTGCCAATAAGACATTGCAAATTTCAAATGATCTTTCATTTTTTTTCCTAATACAATCTCATCAGGATTATAATGTCTAAATGATAATAAATTTTTACTATCTTTTCCCTCAAATTTAACTTTCTCTACTTTTGAAAAAAATTCCATATAACTCCTCCTTGTTTTCTGATTAAAGTCAATTTAATTATATTAAACTCTTTATTACCTCTTTTTAATTTAATTGTCAAATTTTTTTCAGTATTTTTTTATCTATAGTTAAATTGACTTTAAGTTAATTCTGTTATATATTATATTAAAATATTAAAGGGGTGCTTAATATGGGATATCAAAAAAAAGAAAAGTTAAAAAATAAGAATAAAATTTTTAAATATATTTCATTAAATAAAATTTTTAATAAGCAGGATATTTCAGAAAATTTAAATTTAAGTTTTCCGACAGTTACAAAATATATCGAAGAATTTTTAGAGGAAAATATTATAAAAGAGATTGGAGTGAAAAATAGCAAACATAACCGACCTTCTACAACCTATAAATTTAATCCCAATAGTTTATATTCAATAGGAATAAAGCTTGAAGTTAATCGTGTTAGTTTTATTATAACTAATATTTTAGGTGAGAGTTTAAGAAAAAATGAAATTCATAATAATTTTTACAATAATCAAAATTTTGCTAAATATATTGTTCAACAACTTAAACTATTTTTACAGGGATTTGAAGAGCAACATAAACTTATTGGAATTGGAATATCACTGCCTGGAATTGTAGATGATACTTTTAAAAAATTTGAAATAGGTACTAATTTCCAAATCTTTTCACAGGATATGAAATTTATTGAAGATGAAATGAAACTTCCTATTTTTTTGATGAATGAAGCTAATGCTGCAATTTTTGGTGAATATATTTTAAATAACTTTTCATATAAGAATTTAGCTTTTATATCTATTGATACTGGAATTGGTGCTGGAATTGTATTAAATAATAGAATAT
Organism: Cetobacterium sp.; assembly: GCF_051653945.1. Classification (GTDB taxonomy): domain Bacteria; phylum Fusobacteriota; class Fusobacteriia; order Fusobacteriales; family Fusobacteriaceae; genus Cetobacterium_A. Next base: position 2,542 of record NZ_JBOFXD010000105.1, on the reverse strand, counting down.
ATGAAGGAGATAACTTTAAAGCGGGTGAAATTGGTCATATATCAATTGTACCCGATGGAAGAGTCTGCACTTGTGGAAATAATGGTTGCTTTGAACGTTATTGCTCTAATACAGCTTTGATAAATGATTTCAAAGAAAATTTTAATTTAGAGATTCATACTCTTAATGATATATTTTTTAATGATTTACATATTACTCCTATTGGACAAGAAATATTAAAAAAATATACAAAATATTTGGCTCAAGCTATTCAAACGCTTTTACTTATTTTTGATTTAAACAAAATCATTATTGGGGGAGAGATCTGCTTTTATAAAGATTACTTCAATTTAGAAGAAAATTTAAAAAATTTAGTATTTAACAATTTATTTTGTAAGGATACAAATATTTTAGAGTTCTCAAAATATGGAGAATCTTCTAATTTAATTGGTGCTGGTTTAGCTCCATTTAAAAACTGGTCATAATATAAAAAAATAGCTACTAATTAGTAACAATTGGTAGCTATTTTTTGAATTTTTAAAAAATATTTCCTTCACCAAAATGTGGCGTTATATTACTTAATATTTCTGCTCCATCCTCTTTTATTAAAACCATGTCTTCAATATTAAACCCACCTATGCCTTTTATATAAAGTGGTACTTCTACACATAAAATCATGCCTTTCTCTAAAACTCTTTCCTCTGTTTTAGTTATCAATGGGGCCTCCCATGTTGATGGTCCTAAACTAATGCTATGTCCTAAATGCCCGCGTTCATACTGAGGATACTTTTCTTTTACATAGTTATATCCTAAATTAAAAATCTCCTTTATCTTTACTCCAGGTTTCATATTTTCAATCATCAATCTTTGAGCTTCAAAGAGTCTAGTTTTTAATTCTACCAACATTTGACCTTTTTTTCCAATAATCCATGATCTAGCAAAATCAGTTGTATAAAAACTAAAATTTTTATTTACTCCTCCATCATATTTAAATACTTCACCGTTTTTTAATTTTTTTTCAGAAGGTAACCCTAATATACTCGCATTTTCTCCAATTGCAAACATGCTCCAAGTACTTGGTGAAATTCCATAATTTTTTATGACCTCTTTTATATAAATATCTGCTAGCTCTTTTTCACTGATATCAACCCTTAAACTGTTCATAACTTTTAATAATGCTTTATCTTGAATCTTTATTAATTCTTTAAATATTAATATCTCTTCCTCAGTCTTTACACTTCTCGAATAAATTAATTGATTTGAAATATCCATAAATTCTATATTCGGAAATATACTTTCTAATTGAGTATAAAAATTACTTGAAACAAAATCTTTTTCTATTCCAACTTTTATTTTTTTATTTTTAGAGGCGTCAATTATATCAACTAAAAGATTGAATATTGTTTTTTTGTCATTCTTTTTTATAGATTTATTTTTAGATATCTCCTCCTCCTCTTTCACTCCAACCCAAGTGTCATAAGCAATAACTTCATAATCTTTATCTTTAACATATTTAATAACATTATTGTATTCATAATCCATAACAAGAAGTTTTGTAAACTCCTCTTTTGAATTACATCCCATCACTATTGCTGCCATACCAGCCATTCTTGAGACTGTATGTTGATGTGATGCATAACCTGAAATATAATAAAAATTTTCAGGTGAAGAGATTATTACATAATTAATATTTTTTGGTATATATTTTCTAAATTGTTTTTCTGTATCTCTCATTAAAATTCCTCCTCATTTTATACTAAAGGAAAAGCTCCTGGTCCTAGTGGTAATCCCAATACATACCAAACTGCAAGTAATAGTGTCCATCCTATTAAAAATGCTAGAGAATATGGAGCCATTGTTGATACTAAAGTTCCCATACCTGCTTCGTCATCATATTTTTGAGCAAATGCCACTATCAATGGAAAAAATGGCATAAGTGGTGAAATTATATTAGTGCTTGAATCTCCTATTCTATAAGCCATTTGAGTCAACTCTGGAGAAAGACCAACCTTATAAAACATAGGAACAAAAATCGGAGCCATTAATGCCCATTTAGCTGTATCTACTGCCATAAATAAATTGATAATTGCAGTAAATACCACAAATGTAATTATTAGTGGTAATCCTACAAAGCCAGTTTTTTCAAGTAATTCTGCTCCCTTTACTGAAATAATTGTCCCTAAGTTAGAGTATGTAAAAAATGCTACAAACTGACCTGCAAAAAATATTAAAACGAAAAATCCTGAAAGTCCTGATATACTTTTAGTCATTAAATCTATTATATCTTTATCACTTTTCAATTTTCCTGATCCTATTCCAAAAAATATTCCTGGAATTAAAAAGAACAACATCATAAAGAAAATTATTCCACTCATAAATGGTGACTGCATGATTGATCCTGTTTGTGGATTTCTTAAAATTGAATTTTGAGGTAAAACCATTGCTAAAACAACAACCATATAAATTAAAAATGATATTAAAGCCCATCTAGTCCCTTTATATTCTGCCTCTGTTATATCATTAGTATGTATAAATTTGGAATAATCATAGTCTGGTAGTCTTG
>NZ_JBOFXD010000104.1:0-15063 GCF_051653945.1 Cetobacterium sp. | reverse complement strand
TAAAAAAGCTGAGAACATAAAAAATTCATTTAAATTTTTCTTGGGAATTGAGTTATCAATTAAATTTTGAATCACTATCGGTCCATATAAATCTAGTACAGTCACTAAAAAACTGCTAACTAAAAAATAAGTTAGCAGTTTTCTTTCTTTTAAATAGTACTTGAAAATACTATTTAACATTTGACAACTCCTTGTATAACTCCTCTAAAGCATCAATTACTCTAGGCGTTCCTCTTAGTATTTTGTCTGATTCAATTATCATTATATTCCCTTTTTGTCCCGCTTTTGTTTGTTTTACAACTGGATTACTATTTAAAATATCATTTTTATTTTTTATAGCCATTGAACCTACAAGTATATCCGGATTTTCTGCTAATAAAAATTCTGGCGATAATATTGGTCTTCCACCTGGTAACCCTTTTGCTATATTTTCTATTCCTAAAGTATCGAAAATTTGACCTGGTAATGAATTTGGACTAAACACCATCATTGGAGATGTTGAAAATAAAAATCCTCCCTTTATTTTTAAAGGTTTTTCTGCTATTTTCTCTTTTATCATTTTTAATTTTAAATTATAACTATCAATTAATCTATCTGTATTTTCTTCCTTTCCAGTTATAACTCCATATATTTCTAAATTATTTAAAATTTGTTCAAAAGAATTAGCTTCATTAATTATAAAGTTTAATTTTCTTGCTTTTAAACTTTCTCCAAAACTTTCAGACATAGTATTTAGTATTACTAAATCTGGGCTATACATTAAAACTTGTTCTACTGAAGGTTTCATTATTGTTCCTGCTTTTGGTAAATCCTTTGTTTTTTCTTGTGGCCAAATTGGATTTTTTGCAGTGTCTGCTATTGCTACTATATTATTTTCTCCACCAATTAAATAAAATGCTTCCACTGCTGCCGGATCTAATATTAAAACTTTTTTATACTCTTTCTTTACTATTTTATTCCCTCTTGAATCTATAATAAAATCATTTTCTATTTTTAAAGCATAAACTAGATTACTAATTAAAATAGTAAAAATTAATGTTATTACTCTTTTCATCTTTCCTCCTAAACTAATGGAATAATATATGGTATTCCACTCTGATCTTTTATAACTTTAGCCTTTAAATTATAAACTTTTTGTAAATTTTCTTCTGTCAAAACTTCAGATGGTGTTCCTTGATATTTTATCTCTCCATCTTTCATCATAATAAGTTCATCACAAAACATAGCAGCTAAATTTAAATCATGTAATACTGCTACTCCTGTTAAAGATTTTTCAACCACTAAGCTTTTTACCTTATTTAATAATTCAACTGCATGATTTAAATCTAAAGCTGAAGTTGGTTCATCTAATAATAAAATTTCTGGATCTTGAGTTAAAGCTCTTGCTAATAAAACTCTTTGAAACTCTCCTCCAGAAAGACTAATTGCTACTCTTTCAGAAAATTTTTCCAATCCTAAAAACTTTAAATTATCTTCAACTTTTCTTCTATCTTCATATGAATATCCTGCCCAACTAGATTTTAAATGAGGAAGTCTCCCCATTAAAACAAAATCCTTAACTGACATATTTGTCATTAAATTTGACTTTTGTGGAACTAAGGAAACTAATCTTGCTTTCTCTTTTTTAGAAAGTTCCTTTGTTTCCTTTCCATTAAACTCAATATCCCCTTCACTTGGATTTAAATATCCTAATATATTCTTTAAAAATGTCGATTTACCACAACCGTTTGGTCCTAATATCCCCGTCATTTTTCCTTTAGTTATATTAACTTTTAATTTTTTTAAAATCTCTCTCTCTCCATAAGAAAATGACAGATTATTCACTTTTACACCCATTAGTTTCCTCCTTTAGCTTTAAATGCTAAGTATAAGAAGAATGGAGCTCCAAAGAATGCCGTAACAACTCCAATTGGAATCTCAACAGGTGCTAAAAACAATCTTCCTATTGTGTCACAAACTAATAAAAAAAATCCTCCTGCCAAGGCAGCATTAGGAATTAATCTAGAGTTAGATGGTCCTACTAACATTCTTATTGAATGAGGTATAATTAATCCTACAAAACCAATCATTCCTGAAAAAGCAACTGAAAATGCTACAACTAATGCCGACACTGTTAATACTTTTGCTTTCAATGTATGTACATCAACTCCTAAAGAGTTAGCTTCTTCATCTCCTGATAATAATGCATCTAATTGATTTCTTTGTAAGTAAAAAAATATTAAAGAAAAAACTAATGGAATTATAAGTAAAAATACTTTTGTCCAAGTTGCTCCTCCTAAATACCCCATTAACCACATAGTTATCTTAAAAGATTCCTCTCCTATTAAATACATAGCAAAAGATGTAAAAGCACCTATAAAAGCTGATACAGCTATTCCTACTATTAGAAGAGTTGTTATGTCAACCTTACCACTTCTATTTGATAACTTAAATATAATGAATGTACTTATTAAGCATGATAAAAATGCCAATATCCCATAAAAAATATCTGGTAATTGAAATACATATGCTATCACAGCCCCGAGTGTAGCACTTGCTGCAATTCCTATTATATATGGATCAGCTAGTGGATTCTGAAATACTGCTTGAACTACAACTCCACTTGATGAAAGCATCATTCCTATTAATAATGCCATCACTATTCTTGGTAATCTTATATCATAAATTATTGTTTTTATATAATCTGGTGCTGTACTTATGGAAAATAGTTGTTCCAATGGTACAGAAACACTTCCTAAACCAATAGAAAGTGTTCCTGTTAGTATTATTCCCAGAATTAATATTAACGATATGTGTTTTTTCATATTAATTCTCCTATTTTTTAGAAATTATATTTAAATCCTGCGTAAAGACTTCTCTCTGCAGCTGGATTATACTCTTTGCCATCTGAGCTTATAGAGTTATAATACTTTTCATTAAATATATTATTAATTCCTGTATAAATTCTTAAACTTTCAACTGGTCTATAATTTAATGTTAAGTTTGTCACAATGTTTTCATTCTGTTTACCCTCTGTATTTTTATTATTTAAATAATAACCTGACGAATAAACTGTATCCCAAATAACATTAACTTTTGAAGTTATTTTATAATCTAATGCTATATTAAATCTATTTGTAGGAACATCTGCTATTTCATTTCCCTCAATTGATTTATCTTGATCTTTTAATATTTTTGTCTTAACTAAAGCATATCCTTCTCTTACTGTTAGATTTCCAAAGTACTGCTCTGCATTTAACTCTAAACCATATCTTCTTGTTTTTCCAATATTATAATTTCTAAAATTCATTCCTGTATAATTTTCTGTTGCTATTTCATCATTTGTTTCAGTTAAATATATTGCTCCACTTATAAAACTTCCAAATATATAATCTTTAAAACCTGTTTCATATGTTATATATGTTTCTGAATCTAAATCATTATTAATATATGCTCCATCTATTTTATCTACTAATTGTGAAGGTGTTGGAGAAGTAAACCCTTTTTCTCCCTTCACATAGATATTTCCTGTCTCTGAATACAAATAGTTTCCTACTAACTCATAAGCCATATTTTCCATAGTTGTTTTTCTATTTATACTTGTATCTGATGTTGTTGCCCCACTTGATAAAGAACTTTTTGTATATGATCTATCAGTTTTATAATCTGCATATTCATATCTTACACCTTGAGTAAATTCAAATTTACCAATTGCATTTCTATTTAAAACAAATACACTATGAGTATCTTTAGTTAAATCATTTTTATATTTTTCTGAACTAAACATATCCATTTGACTATCTCTTTTCAAGTTGTTATTTATATAGTCATACCCTAAAATTAAACTACTTGATTCTCCATAGCTAACTTTTAATTTCGGTTTAAATCCTATCTTTTCGTCAGTATAATCCATATAATTTTTAACACTATAACTCATTTTTTCATAATTATTTTCATTATATATATCTGTTTTCTGATAGAATCCAACTAAATCTAAAGTTACTTTTTCATTAAATTTGTACTCATATTTTCCTGTAAATTCATCTTTCTTAGTATTATTAACAATTAACTCATCATATTTACCAACAAGACCATTACTTTTAGGATTTGATAACATCTCTTTTGTAAGAGCTCTAGGTGATGTTGCATCATCCTTATATCTTGAGTACTTAAAGGTAAAACTTTGATTTTCATCAATTTTATATTTTAAACTTCCTTCAAAATACTCTGAATCTGATTCATCCCCATCTCTAAACCCCTTGTAATCATTCTTAGTATAATTAATATTTATACCTAAATCTCCAACTGTCGTTCCATAAGAAACCTCACCTTTTTTTCCACCAAAAGTATTTAGCTCTCCTGAAACAGAACCTCCTGTATAACCTGCTCCTGATTTTGTCACAATATTTATTATTCCACCTCTTGTTCCACTTCCATAAAGAATAGCTCCTCCGCCTGGAATAACCTCAATTTTTTCAATATTTTCAACCGGAACTGTATTAATTGGTGTTTTTGCATGAGATGTATCTAATAAGTTTACACTTACACCATCTATTAAAACTTGTACATTTGCTGTTGCTTTACTTCCTTGTCCTCTCATATCAATTATTGGATCTTTTGGATCACCTATTAAATTGACACTTGGTACATCTTTTAAAGCCTCTGATACAGATTGATAATTCTTTTCCTCTATATCTTTAGCTGTAATAACTGTTACTGTATTTGTTACATTTCTTTGTGCTATTTCAAACCCCGTTGTTGAAATCACACTTTCATTTAATTTAACCCCTTTATTAGCGTCTTCATAGAAAAAATCATCATTTGAATAACTTAAAGCTGTTACTATTAAACTTAGTACTGCTATTCTTTTGTTCATAATTTTAATCCCTCTCCATTACTTTTTTATTAATCCTAAAGTTTTTTCAACAACTGTTGTTAAAATCTCTCTAGATATATTGTTACCCCAAAATAAGCCATCTTCAGTTAGTTTATAATGTTCTTTATCTTCTAATATAAAATTATTCTCTTTTAACTCAAATAGTAATTCTTCAAAAACTATCATTTCTTCAGATGTTAATATATTTTTTACTATATTTTTATCTATTTGTGGAAATTGAAACAATCCGCTAAATTTATCCAATCTTTGTTGATAATCACTTTTTTCAACAAACATTGACATCTCTTTCTTCATTCTAAAAATAGATATATTATCAACATTTCCTCCAGCTCCAACTCCAATTGGAAAAGTGTCTCCTCCAAAGTTTCTAGTTTTTATATATTTATATTTATCTCTTCCTTTTTTTGCTATTTTCGTTAACTCCAATACATAATAATCACTATCTTTAGTTAACTCTTTTATAAACGCATCATGTAACTCTCTCTCTCTTTTTAAATCCTCTTGAACTTTAACTTTTTCATCTTTTATGTCATGAGATAATGTTGAACCTTCATGAACCATTAATGAATAAAAACTTGAACTTCCTAAATCTAACTTTTTTATAATCTTGGCATCCTCTATAGCATCCTCTATTTTTTGCGTTGGATAGTTATAAATAATATCTATGCAAACTTCTCCATTAAATTTTTCTTTTAATTGAATTAATCTCTCTATTGTTTCATTTTTCGAATACGTTCTATTGTAAAATTTTCTTCCTTCATCTGAGAAACTTTGAATACCTACAGATAATCTATTAACTCCATATTTATTCATTAACTCTATTTTTTCATCATTTAAATTATGTAATGTTGTTTCTAAAGTAAATTCATATTCTGCAGAAAATTTTATATTTCTATTAACACTTTGAAGTATTTTTTCCAATTGATTATTTTTATAAACTGTTGGAGTTCCTCCACCAAAATATATTACATCTACACTTTTTTCCTTAAAATATCTATAGTCCCCATATTTATCAAATTCACTAACTATATAATCTGCATAAGAATCTAAACTTCCACTCAATTGCTCTCTATTTAAATTACAAAACGAACAAATTTTATCACAATATGGTGTATGAACATATATAGCTCTTGGAACATCTTTAGGTTCCTCTTTTAATCTGTTTAAAAATTCTTCCTCTGTAACTCTTTTTTGAGGATAATACTTTCCTATCAATCCACTAGAATTATGATGACTCTTATATCTTGTTTCAAAATACATTATTTAATCACTTCCCTTTAGTCTCTATATCTATTGCTTGTGCTCCAGCCAACTTTATATCTGACATTATATCTACTACATCTCCATAATCGATTCCTCTATCAGCTAATATTGCTACTCTTTTATTTTCCATTAGTACAATTATATTTTTTATTTTTTCTTGCAATTCATCTTTTCTTATATCTACTATGGAACTCTCTTTTTGTCTGTCTATTTTTATTTTTAGCTCTCCATTACTTGTAACTAAAATTGAAATTTTATCAACAGCTTCTGTTATTTCAGAAACCTCTGATTTAGGTAAATCTATTTTCATACCCTTCATATCATCAAATGTTGTAGCAACCATAAAAAATATTAGAAGTAAAAATACTACATCTATTAATGGAGTTAAATCTGGTGTTAATTGTTTTCTTTGATAATTCATAAACCCTTTTGATTTAAACATATTCTATACCTACATCTTTCTTAAAATATTTATAAATTCCACTACATTTTTTTCCATATCAACCAATGCTTTTTCAATCTTTTTTTGGTAGAAATTATAAAATATTAAAGCAGGTATTGCTACAATTAAACCTGATGCTGTTGTGATTAATGCTTGTGAAATTCCAAAAGCTAGAACTGTTGGATCTCCTGCTCCATGTTTTGACATAGCTGTAAATGCCCCAATCATTCCTGTTACAGTTCCTAATAACCCTGCTAATGGAGTTACATTAGCTGCTAAAGCTAAAATCCACATATTTTTTTCTAATTTTGGCATCTCTCTTAAGGCACACTCTCTTGCTTTCTCTTCTAAATAATCATAAGTACAACAATTCATTTTTTCACCATTATATTCTATTAAAATTGTTTTCATTACTTTTGCTGATGTATTTTTAAAGCAATCACATGCTTTTATAGCTCTTTCTCTTTCATTATTTTTGATAAATTTTTCTAAATGATTTATTAAAAGTTCTCCATTATCTTTTTCATTTTTGAAAAAGTAGTACCCTCTTTCTAATATCACACTAAGACCTGCTACTGATAAAAATATTATCACAGCCATTAATGGTCCTCCTGCTTTGATTATATCTATCATACATTCCCTCCTAAAATTAAATATTTTGACATTCAAAGTTATTATAATGATTTTGTACTAAATAGTCAATATATTTTTCAAACAAAGTATTTTTTTATAAATAATTTGATAATTAAAATATTTTTTGTTATAATCATTATGGATTTACTACTTATTTTTTGGAGGAATTATGAAGTTTTTTATTTTTTCAATAGTTTTACATATATTTATTTTTATTTTTGGTTTTTCTTTAGATTCAAACAAAAGTTTTGAAATTAATAATGTTGGAAATGATTTTAGTACTCCATCTATCTCTGTTAATTTCAATTCAATGCAAATAACTCCACAACCGCAACCAACCGAATCATCAGATGAAATTCTAAAAGAGGTTTTAGAAGAAAAGGTAGAAGAAAAAATAGATAAACCTAAATTTGAGGAGAAAAAAAGAGAAGTTATAAAAAAAGATAATAAAAAAATTTCTAAACCTAAAAAAGTTTTAGAAAAAAAGAAAAATGAACTCACTAAAAAATCTCACCAATCAGAAAATACAAATACACCTACAAATACTAATACTGATTTAATTGAGCTCTCGCAAGGTGTATTTGCTGCTAAAAATCAAGGGGTCCAAGGACTTAAATATTCTTTTATTTCTCAACCTGATCCAGAGTATCCTTTAGCTGCTAAAAGAGTATCATACACTAAAGAAGTTTCTATTAAGGTTAGATTTCTTGTGGGATTAAATGGTGAAATTGAAGATATTAAATTTTACAGTGATAAAGATAGTTTAGGTTTCCAAAAAGAAGTCGAAAAAACTTTAAACAAGTGGAAATTGACTCCTGTAACTTTAAATAATAAACCAATAAAGCTATACTTTTATAAAGAATTTAAATTTAATCAAAAATAATGGGAGGATTTTAATTTTATGAAAATACTTATTACATATTCATCAAAAACTGGAAATACAGAAAAAATAGCTCAAGCTATTCATAAAGGTATTCCAACTGCTAACCTTTTACCAATCTCTGAAATTGTAAACTTAGATTATGATTTAATTTTTGTAGGTGGTTGGATTGATAGAGCCACTTTCGATCAAACAGCATTGACTTTAGCTAAACAAATTTTTGATAAAAATGTTGCATACTTCTTTACTTTAGGTGCTTATCCACACTCTGAACATGCTAAAGATTGTGTTAACAACATTGAAACTCTATTAAAAAATAATAATAACAATATTTTAGGTGGATACTTTTGTCAAGGAGCCATTGATCCAAAGTTAATCTCTTGGTTATCAACACTTCCATCTGATCACAAAATGTCTCCAAACGAAGAAAGAAAAAAAAGATGGGAAGATGCTAAATCACATCCAGACCAATTGGATTTAGATAAAGCTACTGAATTTAGTTTAGATATTATTTCTAAGCACAAATAAAATAAAAAATAGGGAAAAGCTAGCATAACTTTTCCCTATTTTTACTTTTATAAACTTTTAAAACTTTCTAAACACTCTTCAATCAACTCTTTCTTCTCATTTCTTGGAACATACACTGCAAATATCTCCTTTTCATCCTCTCCGAAGAATTTTATAGAATAGCTCTCTCTTCCAAACATTATATCTTTTACTAAAAAAATCTCTTTTATTTTTCCCACACTTAAATGTCCACCTATTGTTGAATTTTTATCGTGGAAATTTAAGAATCCATGAGCATAAAATCCTTTTGGGAACTTATCTTGTATTTCTAATACAAAACTTGGAGTAATAACTAATAAAAATACCTTTTCCCACCCTCTTAATATATCGAACAAGTCATCGATTTTTTCTATATCATACTTTTTTACAGTTGGTGCCTCTCTTAAAACTTCAATCATTGAAATATCTAATTCTTTAGCTATTTTATTTAAAGAAGCCTTTTCGTCGTTTACCAGTATCTCGTTTATCTTATTTTTCATAAATCCCTCCTACACTATATTATGTAAGAAAAATATATTATATTTTAAAAACTTTGTCAATCAAATATTTTTAAAATATTCGATTACTTTAAAATTTTCATTAAATTTAACTTCATCTATCACATAATTTTCGCCAAAATTTTCCATATCTTCATATAATTTCTTAAATGTTATTATCTCTACACTCATTGTTAGTTTATAATTTTTTTCATCTGTTGTTTCACATTCAATCGTTGAAATATAACCCATTTTTTTTAACATATCTAAAATCCCTCTAGTTAACTCTGTTGGTATTTTTAAACTTTCAGATATCTCTATAGCAGATATTGGTTTATTATTTTTCAAATAATTTTCCATCAATGTTAGTAATACTTTTTGAGTAACCCTATACTTTGAAATAAAATTTATTTTTTTTATTATTCCAATTTTTCCTAAACTATCTCTATTTTGTAAAATATATGAAAAGTGTGCTCCTATTAAAATTAAAAACCATACAATTTTTAACCATATTAAAGAAAGTAACAGAACTGAAAAGCTTCCATAAATTTTATTATATGTTGTTATTATTATCTGTAATCTTACTAATAGCATATTACTTTGATTTAATAAAAATGAAATTATAAAACTACTCCAAAGAGTTGGAACTAAGTTTACTTTTGTATTTGGAAGAACAGTATAAAAAAATATAAAAAATATCCACAATGCTAAATATGGTGCTATTAACTGTATTATATGTTTACTGTAAAATATATCGGTTTTTAGATTAGTTAATATATTAGCTCCAATCACACTTACTGGTAACATTAAAAAAACAATAAAATAATCAGTTACTTTCCTAAAAACACCTCTTGTTTTTCTAATTCCCCATATACTATTTAAGGCTTTTTCAATCACAGAAAACATTGATATGATAACCCAACCTAATGATAAAAATCCTACTCCTGCAATAATTCCACTTCTAGTATTTTGTAGCAAATTCTGAGTTGTTTCTAGTATAAGATTTACAGTCTCCTCATTTAACGGGGAACTCTCTGTTAGTTGTTTAAGATAATAATTATCTATCCCAAACCATCTTCCAATACTAAACGCTATCGCTAAAACAGGTATAAAAGATAATGTTGTAAAATAACATAAGGTATTTGCCCATAAATTTGAATTTGATCTTTTATAATTTTCTAAAGCTCCCTTCATTTGACTATAAAAATGAGTTAGTTGCAATTCACTTATATAATCTTTTATTTTATTTATAAACTTTAAAATCATCTCATCCCTCCCAATATATTCTTTTCTAATTTTATCACATTTCCTTTATTAAAAAAATTAAAAGAACCTCTTTTACAAGGTTCTTTTAATACGGGGAGATTATTTATTTTTATAACACTTTTTTCTTTATTATATCTTTTAGACAAATATCTTTTAAAAAAAGTTTTATTTTTTTATTTTTTATACAGCTTCATCAATATCTTTTGGAATTCCAAAGAAATATGTTATTATAAATCCTGCTATATAAGATATTGCTAATCCAATTATATAATATAAAATTTTTCCTGGAATAACTAATGGAATAGCTGTTATTCCTGCTGGTCCAAAGGCTATTGTTTGAACTTTTGTGGCTGCTAAAAATGCTCCACCTATTCCACCTGCTATTGAAGCTGTTATGAATGGTTTTCCTAAAGGAAGTGTTACCCCATAAAGCATTGGCTCCCCTATTCCTAATATTGCAACAGGCATTGCTGATCTTATTATATCTCTTAGTTTTTTATTTTTTTTTGCCTTTATATAGATTGCTGCTGCTCCACCTATTTGTCCTCCACCTGCCATACAAAGTATTGGAAATAAGGAGATACTTCCAAATTGTGTTAGTTGAACCATATAAAATGGTATTAGTCCATGATGTAATCCAACCATTAATAGAGGTAAAAATGATGCTGCTAATATAAATCCACCTATTATTGCCATCGGTCCTTCACTCATTATAAAGAATGAGAAAACTTTTATAATTCCATCTGAAACTACTCCTGCAAAAGGCATTATTGCAAATATTGTTAATGTTCCTACTATTAATAATGCAATCATAGGAGTTAAAATTGTATCTAGAAAATCTGGTATAATTTTTCTTAGTTGCTTTTCGACCCAAGCTAAAATTGCAACACCTATTATCACACCAATTATTCCACCTTTACCAGGAATTAAGATACTATTTAACGGTACTTCTGCATTGTATAAGCCTAATGCTTTTGAAAATATATTTATATTACCACTTATTGTTATTGCTCCAATAACTCCACCTAAAGCAGGTGTTGCTCCAAACTCATTAGCTGAATTTATACCCACAAATATTGCAAAATATGCAAATAAACCACTACCTAAAGTTTGAAAAAATGTTATCCACATAGGCATATCTTTTATTCCTTCTGCTGTATATACATTTTGAAAATATCCTGCTATTCCATTTAAAAGCCCCGCCCCTATTATCGCTGGAATTAATGGAATAAATATATTTGCTAACCTTCTTAATACTGATGAGAACTTACTTTGCTTTGATTTTACACTCTCTTTTGTTTTTTTCCATTCATCGTTATTAGCCGATATTTCTCCACAAAGTTTTTTCATTTCATCCGCTATTTTTTTACTCTTTCCTGGTCCTACAACTACTTGAATCGTATCATCTTTTATTACTTTTATAACCCCTGGAATTTCATCCAAGTTTTTAAAATCTACTTTATCATTATTCTTAACAGAAACTCTTACTCTTGTCATACAATTATTTATAACTGCTATATTATCTTTTGACCCTAATTTTTCAATTATCTCTTTTGCAATTGATTGATTATCCATTTTACTCTCCCCTTGATATTATTTTACTGCTTCTCTTATAAAACCTTTAGATTCATTTAATCTTTCCACTGCTTCTTCTCTGTTACATCTTAATAAAACCATTATAATTGCTACTTTTACTTGATTATTAGCTTTTTCTAATGTTTCTTGAGCGATTTCATAACTACACCCCGTTATTTGCATCACATTATTTTTTGCTCTCTCCTGTAACTTTACATTAGTAATTTTTAAATCAACCATTAAATTTTCATAAACTTTTCCTATTCCTGTCATTGAAGCAGTACTAATCATATTTAAAATTAATTTTTGAGCTGTTCCCGCTTTCATTCTTGTAGACCCCGTTAAAACTTCAGGTCCTACTTCTACCTCTATTGCCACATCTGCTATCTCTCCAATTTTACTTCTTTTATTACACGCAATCGCTATTGTTTTACAACCTAACTTTTTTGCATATTCAATTCCACCTATTGCATAAGGTGTTCTTCCTGATGCTGCTATTCCACAAACTATATCATTTGATCTCAGCTCTATTCCATTTAACTCTTCTATAGCTAATTCTTTAGAATCCTCTGCTCCTTCTTGAGCTTCCACAAAAGCTTTTTCTCCTCCTGCTATCAATCCCATTACTTTTGTCTTATCTACTCCAAACGTTGGGGGACATTCCACCGCATCTAAAACCCCTAATCTTCCGCTTGTTCCAGCTCCCATATATATCAATCTTCCACCATTATTAAAAGCTTCTATTATTAATTTTACAGCCTTCTCAATCTCTGGAATAACCTCTTGAATACTTTCTGGAACTCTTTTATCCTCTTCATTTATAAGTGTTAAAATCTCTTTTATACTCATACTATCCATATTCATACTCTTTAAATTTCTTGTTTCCGTTGTTTTTCCTTCCAATATCTTTTCCATTTATTTTTCCACCCATCCCACTATTTTTTTACTTTTTTCTATATATTTTTTTACTTTTCTATAATCTTTTTGCATTAATCTTAAAAAAATACTATCTAATATTATCATTTGCGCCATTCTCGATGAAATAGCTGAACTTCTTAATATACTTTCTTTAGAAACAACCCCAATATTATAATCACTTAAAGAAGAAAGACTATTTTTCCCAATTGATGTTATTGATACAACACAAATTTTCATATCTTTAGCAATTTTTACAACATCTAAAACTTCTTGCGTTTCCCCTCTATGAGATATTGCTATAACTAAATCTTTTTCATTCATCGTTGAAAGCTTCATAAGTTGCATCTGTTTACTATCATAGTGAACAGTGTCTATTTTTATTTTCATTAATTTTAATTCTAAATCTCTAGCTACAATAGATGACATTCCCGCACCTATTATCAAAATACGACCACTTTCTCTAATTTTCTCTATAATAGTTTCGAAATTTTTATAATCAATTACTCCCACAGTACTATTTAAAGCTTCGATAGTTTCTGCTAATGTTTTTTTTGTAACCTCTTCTAAAGAATCTTCTAAGTCTATATCACTATGTATTTTATTTTTTGATGAACTTTTTTTATTTTCTAAATCCCTTTCTAATTGTAACTTAAATGCTATGTATCCTGAAAATCCTATTTTTTTTATAAATTTAATAATTGAAGATTGACTTACTCCTATTTTTTTAGCTAACTCTGTCGAAGTAATCTCTCCTATTACGTTTTTATTTTTAACAATATATGTAGCAATTATTTTTTCACTCTCAGATAAGTTGTTTTTCATACTTTTTATAATATTTTCAATCATAGTTCCTCCTTTACAGACATATATTACACTATATCAATTCCAAAATCAAGAATTTTTTATTTTATTTTTTTCGCTTGTATAAGAATATTTTATTCCTATAATTAAATAAAAAAAGTGGAGAAATATTTCTCCACAAACTTTATTTCACTTTTTTTATTGTATCTACAACAGTACCATCTCTATACTCAACAACTGCAACTATTTCATCTTCAAATTCAATTTCATTCTCTTGCCCAGTCATATTTCTAGCTATTTCTCTTAACTCCTCTATTGTCTTTATCGGAAGTTTAGAATCTTTAAATTTTTCTAACAAATCTTTTCTTAAAGGATTTATAGCAATTCCTCTTTCAGTTACAAGAATATCAACCGTTTCACCAGGTGTAGTTAATGTTGTAACTTTATCTTTTACAACAGATATTCTAGAGTTAACAAGCTGTGATACTATTATACATAATTTTGAACCTGCAGCTGTATCAGAGTGACCACCTGATCCTCCCATTATAACCCCGTTAGACCCTGTTGTTACATTTACATTAAAGTTTGTATCAATCTCTGTAGCTCCTAAAATAACAACATCTAACTTATTTACAACTGCTCCTTTATTGTTTGCATTAGCATACATTGATGCTGACATCGTTATGTGTGCTGGATTTTCCTTAGCTGATTTTATAGCATCTAAGTCAAAACATTGAACATCAAATAAAGCTTTAAACAATCCCTCTTTGTACATATCAACAATGTATCCTGTTATTCCTCCAGATGCAAAACTTCCACAAATCTCTTTTTGTTTCATTATATTTTTTAACTGTGCTGCAACAGCTAAAGAGATTCCTCCTGCACCAGTTTGAAAACTCATACCATTTTTTAAATATCCAGACTCTTCAATAAATTTTGCTGTTAAATCTGCAACTTTTAATCCAATGGGATTCTTTGTTATTTGAGTTGTTCCTGATACAATTCCTTTTGGATCTCCTATTGCATCTACAACTAAAACATAATCTACTAAAGTTTGATTTATTTCAATTGTCGTGTTTGGATACTCAACTAAGTTATCTGTTATAGCTACAACTATATTTGCTAACTCTGCATCTGTATGAGCATATCCTAGTGCTCCACAAGCTGATTTTCCATCTACACCATTTATGTTTCCATACTCATCACTTGTAGGAGCTGCCATGAATGCAATATCAATAGTTCTCTCTCCTGATTCAAATATTCTTGCTCTTCCACCATGTGTATGCATTATAGCTGGTCTTTCTAACTTCCCTTGAGATATCGCTTCAGCTACTGGCCCAGATATATATGCTGCATATATTTGAGT
>NZ_JBOFXD010000103.1:0-6992 GCF_051653945.1 Cetobacterium sp. | reverse complement strand
AAATTCAAGAAAAAACTGGAAGAGTTCCAGATGTGTTAATTTTATCACCTAGAGTTGGTTCTGCACTTCAAAACCATCCAAAAATTGTAGAGAAATTAAAAGCTTATTCCGCAGATTTCGCAGAAATGAAAAATAGAGAGCTTGAAACAGGAGTAGCATATTTAGGTAGAATTTTAGAAATAAATACAGCGATTTATACTTTTGTAGACTTTGTAGATAAAAATGGAGTTGTAGAAAAATTATTACCAGAAAAAGGTGGATTATATGTATCAGAAAAATCTTTCAGATGTGAGTATGCTGCAATAGTAGCTAGAGAGAATCCACAAGCATCGTTAGAAGTTCATGTGAAGCAAGAAGTTGCAATAAAAGTTCCGCAAAAAAATGCTGATTTATTAGAGTTGCAATCAGCACCATTTGTAAGACCAGAAGTTCCAGGATCATGGGTATATTTTGAAGCTATCTAAGGGGTGGAATTATGAAGAGTTTAGAAGTTGGAAATAAGGTCTATTATGGTAATGATGATTGTGTTGTAACAAATATCAATGATAACGGAACTTATGATTTAAAAGGTATTGATGAATATAAAGGTGTAAGGCTAGAAGAAATAAAAATAATTCCTTTTGTAGATATATTAGAACTAGGTAGTGAAGTAGTTGATGAAAAAGGGCTAAAAGGTGTCGTTGAAGGTAAAGCTAAGTGCTTTTACTATGTAGTATTTGAAAATGGAACTAGTGCTATTTATTATCACGAGAAGCAAAAAAGTGAAAAGGTGAGAAGCTTTGAGAGCGACAAAAGAAGCTATTTAAAGCTATCAAAATAGCAATGAATGATAGTTTCATTTTGTAAAGGTGATAAAAATGATTCTAAAGGTGATAAGGAGCAGAAAATGTTAATAAAAGATTTAATAGAGAAATTACAAAAAATGAACCCAGAAAAAGGTGTAATTTTAGTAAGTGAAGGCATGATGTCAGCAGCCAAAGAAATTGAAGAAGATGCGGACCATATTAGAATAGTTGGATAGGAGAGAGAAAATGAAGAAAATATTAATAAAAGTTATAAATTGTACACTTCATTACAATGGAAAAGAACATAAACCAGATGAAACAGTAGAAATTGAAGAGAGATTCTTTAGAAGTGATTGCATGGAAAAAATCAATGAGATTACCCCACAAAATGACGAGCCACAAGTGGATGAGATTCCACAAAAAGAAAGTAATTTAATAACTATCAAAGAGTTAAAAGAAATTAGCCAAAATAAATATGAAATAGCTTTAACAAAAACAAAAAAAGATGAGGTTTTCAAAGAAGCTAAAGAAAAATTTGCAGAAAAAGGATTGGATCTAGAAGTAGAAATTGAGAAATATTTAGCAGAAAAAAATACTGTAGGAACTGAAGATGAAAACTCTGAAGGAACAAATTAGAGAAGATGTAAAAAAAGTATTTATGAATCCTAATGAATTTGGTGAAGTTTTAAAAATTCAGTTTCCTCCAGAGGAAGAAAAAGAAATAATAGGTGTCTTATCAACAGTAAGTGACTCTTGGAAAAATCCAAGAGTCAATCCTATTGAGAATCAAAAAGAAGAAGAAACAATCCTTACAATAGATGCAGAGCCATTTAAAGGCTATACATTTAAACAGGGAGCTGAAATATACATAAATAACATAAAGTACATTATGAGCAAAATTAGAGATAATGGATACTTAAAAGAATTTACTCTAAGGAGAAAAGAAAAATGATGTATGTTGAAATAGAAAAAGATTTAAGTGAACAATTAAGAGTATTTTTTAATAATAAATCTGGAACAATTAATAAGCTTTTAAATAAAGCTTTAGCCAAAACAACAACATATATAAAAAAAGCAGCAAGCAATGAAATAAAAGATGAATATGATATCTATGAAGGTTTAGTAAGCCCAGGTCTAAAGACAATAACAAGAAGTGGAGAAAGCAAATTATTAGCTTCTTTAAAGAGAAAAGATATAAGTGATTTTTATGTATCGATGATGACTCCAGGAAGAAGTGAAAATAAACTACTTGCAAAAGTAAAGAAAAAAAGTGGGGCCACAGAAATGAAAACTATGTTCTGGGCATTTTATAAGAATGATACAAGTAAGTTAGCTTTATATATAAGACTTTCAGAAAGAAATCACATTACAAGAGTAAAATCACCTTCATTATTTCAAATGGCAACAAGTATAGAAGTATCTGAAGAGGTAATAAAAGGTGCTAATAAAGTTTTTAATGAAGCTTTAGAAAAGTTAATGAAAAAGGAGTTAGAGAGTGTCTAAAACAATAACTATTCAAAATAATATTTTAGAACATTTAAAAGAAAAATTAGATATTTCAGGGTTGAATTTTTTTAAAATATTCTTACCTAAAGAAAAAGCAATAGTTAAAGAAGGAACGGAAGAAAATAATTATCCATTCCTACTAATAAGGCCAAGTAAAGAATTAAAAAATGGAGTATTTAAAAAAAGAAAGTTTGAAATAATAGTTGGAATCAAACAAGAGAATGATGATAAAGCACAAGAGGAACTCTTTAATTTAGCAGAGAGAATAATAGAAATATTAGAAAAAAATAGTCTTGTTCCAGGGAAATTTACAATAGATCCAACAACTATAGTAGGAGATTTTAATGCAGAATTGTGTGGTGAGGATTTCTGGGGATATATAATTAGCTTTGAATCAGATATTCCTGCACCCACATCAAGAATATTAGAAGAAAGGGGATTTTAATGAGTAAAAAATATATTTATTTAGCAAGTGACCTACAATTGGGAAGCTTTCTTTTAAAAAAAAATATGATTATATCTAAAGAAGATTTAGAAAAAATAACAAAAGAAAATGAAAAAGCTAAAGATTTATTTATAGAAACAAGTGATTTTCCAAAAATGAAATTAAATTCAGCTTTTTATTTAAAGAAAATAGAGAAAGCCTTTGTGGAGGTATTAAATGGAATTTAGGCATGGATTAAGAACCAATGAAATAGAAAGTGGAGAGAAGACTTATCTATCCGCTAAAACTCCTCTTGTGGTGTTAGGGGCAGCACCAATTAACATGGGAGATATGAGTTGTATAAATCAGCCAATATTAATTCAGAATATAACTGAAGCGACAAAATACTTTGGTGGAGTAAACAAAATAGAAGGATTCAACATCTCAGAAGTTTTATACTCAGCATTTCAACTTTTTGGAGTAGGACCAGTATTGTGTATAAATGTTTTAGATCCTAAGAAACATAGTGCAGTTGAAGTTTTGACAGAGGTAATAGTAAAAAATGGAATGGCTAAGATAGAAAAAGTAGGAATAATTCCATCTGAATTAATTTTAAAAAAAGGTGGAACAGAAGAAAGTATAGAAGCTTCAACTTATGAGATTTCTTTTGATTCAAATGGGTATTTAGAGATATATTTTGAAGATTTAACCTTAACTTCAATAGATGGAAGTATAAAAGTTTTAAATCCTACTCTTATAACATCACAAGATATTATAGGAAAAGTAGACATAAATACTCTTAAAAAAGAAGGATTAGAGTTAATAGATGAAATTTTTACTAAATATAGTGTGATTCCATGTGCAGGAATAGCACCGGGATATACTCATGATAATGAGCTTAGAACTATAATGAATACTAAGTTTCAATCGATAAATAGTGGAAAATGGAAAAGTGTGATAATTGCTGATATTCCAGAAACTATAAAATATGGAGAAGCAATTAAGTGGAAAAAAGATAATAATGCAATAGATCCAGAACAACTACTATACTATGGAATGGGAGTATTAGGAAATAATATATTACACTTATCAACTTTAGTAGCTTGTGAACTACTAAGAGGAAATATGGAAAATGATGGAGTTCCTTGTGATTCCCCATCAAATAAAAATGCTAAAATTTCAAAAGTTGTTTATAAAGATGAAGATGGAAATTATCAAGATTTAAATTTAGATGAAAAACAAGCGGAGTTACTAAATGAAAATGGAATAAATACAGCCATTCAAACACCAGGAGGACTTGTATTCTGGGGTAATAGAACCTCAGCGTTTCAACCAGGTGGAACTACAGAAAAAAAAGATATTTGGATTCATTCTAAGAGAATGATTCAATTTATTTGTAACACAATCGGTATTAATAATCAAAATGAAGTCGATAAAAAAATGACTAAAACCAGAGCAATTGCTATTAGAGATAATTTAAATCAATGGTTGGCAGGTTTGAAATCACAAGAAAAAATATTAGGTGGAAGAGTTGAATTTAGAGCTATAGATAATCCAGGAGAAAATATAGCAGGTGGAAAATTTGTATGGTACATAGTTCATGGAGATGTTCCTATAGGAGAAAATTTAGAATTTAATATAAAAAACTCTTCAGAGTTCGCTATTGAAATATATAAAGGGTAAAAGGAGTAAGTGATGATACCAAGTGTAGTTAAAGCATGTTCAGTAAAAATAAATGGAAGTGATAAAGTAATTGGAGTAGCAGAGTTTCCACTTCCAGATATCACTTTTAAAGAAGAGGAAATAAACGTATTAGGACTAGGGCCAATAAAAGAAACCATTACTTCCATGCCAGAAGCTATGTCAACAACTATGAAATTTTTGGGAGTAGATAAAACAGCTTTAAAATTAAAAGCAGGAAAAGGGATAAATTTAGTTTTAGCTGCAGCAATTCAAACGTTAGATGAGAATGATAATTCAGCAGAGATAGGGTTGTTTGTAAACGTGAAAGGAACTATAAAATCACACAAGCTAGGAACGATTGGGCCAAACGGAAAATTAGAGCCAGAAATAGAAATAAATTTATCTTATTTTAAATTAGAGATAGATGGAACGGTTCTTTATGAAATAGATCAAAGAAATGAAATTTTAGTTTTAGATGGAGAAGATTTAAGAGCGGGAATAAACGCAATAATAGGATAATAATAGGAGGATAAACAAATGGCAAAAACAGCAGCAGAAATAAAAGACGAAACAGAAAAATTCAAATTAGAAAATGGAATTACTGAGAATGAGGGACAAGATATAAAAGCGGATAGCTTTGAAGAGTTAGAACAAGATTATGGAACTCTTAAAATTAGAGGGGAAATAAGAGGTAGTAATATAATTAAATTTAGAACTAGATTAACAGGGCAAGATATGAAGATTTGTAAAAGCAGATATGATAGAGAGAAACAAACAAAAGCTAAAACACTAGCTGAAGTAGATGATGAATATTTCTTAATGATGGCAGAGAGAATGACAGGAATACCATATAAAGAATTTTATGACTTACACATAGTTGATACTAATAAGGTAGTAAGACATGTTAGAGATTTTTTGGGAGAATAGTAGGATTTAATAGAAATCCTTTTGAACTTTTTAGAGAGCTTGTGACTGAGCTCTCTTTAGGTTTAAATAACCCGATGGGAATGAATATGAGACTAGATCATAATTTTCTATGGGAATTAGATTTAGGAGAATTAGAAGAGTATAGAGAATTATATGAACAATGGGTGAAACAAATAGAAAAGCTTAAAAAGAAGTAAACGGAAGGAAATACTTAGAGAGGAGGGGGAATGGCTAAAGGAAAAGGCATGGATATGGTTTTAAAATTGAGTACACAGTTAGATAATTCAGTTCCTCAGCATGTTCAAAGAATGGCTAAAGAACTTAATAAATTAAAAAATACTCAAAAAAACTTAAATGATGTAGCTAAAATGATGCCTAAAAATTTATCAAAAAATATGCTTGAATATCAGAAAATGAACTCCAAGCTTCAAATGTTAAATAAAATAAAAACTACAAATGGAAGTTTAACAGCAGCACAAGAAAAAGAGTATAAGAAATTAACATCAACACAAGAAAAGCTTGGAAAGGTCATTGATAAAGAAAGAAAAGCATATCAAAGATATTCTATGGAACTTACAAAATTAAAAATACCTCATGGCCAGCTTCAAAATGAAATAAAGAAAACTGCCAAGGAACTGGAGAAAGCAACAGCTAAACAAAAGTTATATAATAAGGCTTCTGATTTTAAGAAAAAAGTAGGAAATCTTGGGAAAAAAGCATTAGCTACTGGTGGAAAAGTTGTAGCTGGAGCAGCCATAGCAGGAACTTTAGCAGCGGGATATTTTACAGCCGATTCAGCTAAACAGTATTTAGGTTTTGAAGGGCAAATGAAAAGGGTTCAAGCTATAAGTGGAGCAACTAAAGAAGATTTTAAACTTCTTGAAAAAGAAGCTTTAAATTTAGGGGCAACAACCTCTTTTACAGCTAAGCAAGCGGCTCAAGGAATGGAGTATTTTGCATTAGCAGGTTTTAAAACTCAAGATATAATTGGAGCTATGCCAGGTATGCTTAGATTAGCAGCTGCATCTGGAGAAGATTTAGGAATGGTATCAGATATTGTATCTGATAATATGACTGCATTTGGACTTGATGCTAAGGATGCTGCAAAGGTAGCAGATATATTTGCTTATACAATGTCTAAAACAAATACTGGAGTAGGGCAACTTGGAGAAGCTTTTAAATATATTTCGTCACAATCAAAAGGATTGAATATATCAATGGAAGAAACTTCAGCTCTCTTAGGACTTCTAGCAGATAAAGGTATAAAGGGCTCACAAGCAGGAACAGGACTTGGAGCTATGTATACAAAAATTTTAAAAGAAGCTAAAGAGTTTGAAAATTTAGGGATAAAGACAAAAGGGAAAAATGGAAATTTCATAGGAACTGATAAGTTTTTAGCTCAATTATCTGTATATTTTAAAAAAGAAAAAATGGATGAATTTCAACAACAACAGTTTCTTATAAAAGCATTTGGAAAAGAAGGGTATAGAGTGGCTCAAGGACTTTTAGATGGAGCTAAAGAGATTGATGGGAAGACTTATACAGGAGTAGAAAGAATAGAAGCTCAGATTCGGGCAACTGAAAAGTTAAGTATTGGTGCAGCTGAAAGAATGGAAAAAACTATGCTTGAAGGTGCAAGTGGAGCAAAAGTTCTATTTGATTCTGCA
>NZ_JBOFXD010000102.1:0-15413 GCF_051653945.1 Cetobacterium sp. | reverse complement strand
AGAAAATACTCATTCTTTGAAGAGTATAAAATGCAAGATGCAGATGTAGCTATAGTTGTTATAAACTCAACTGCTGGAACAGCAAAAGAAGCTGTAGATGAGTTAAGAGCAGAAGGGAAAAAAGTTGGATTAATTAAGATTAGAGTATTTAGACCATTCCCGTTTGATGAGTTAAAATATACTTTAACAGGGAAAAAAGTTGTAGGGGTAATGGATAAATGTGAGGGATTCTCTGGTGCAGGAGGACCACTTTTTGCTGAGGTTAGATCAGCACTTTATGATTCACACGATAAACCAGAGATGTTTAACTATGTATATGGATTAGGTGGAAGAGATGTAACTGTGGATACTATAAAAGGAGTATTCAACGAACTTCTTTATGAAGCACACGCAAAACAACTTATAGAGGATCAAGTGGAGATAGCTTACAACCCAGAACTGCTTTTAGCACATACAGATGATTTTGAAGTTGGTAGAGTTTACAGACACTTAGGAGTAAGGGGGTAGTAAGATGGCATATAATTTTAAAGAGGAAATGAATAAACCAGAGAGATTAACTGGAGGACATAGACTTTGTGCTGGATGTGGAGCAGGAGTAGCAGCAAGGGGAGTTTTAAGAGCTTTAAAAGTTGAGGATAAGGCAGTTATTGCAAATGCTACTGGATGTTTAGAGGTTTCAACATTTATGTATCCATATACAGCTTGGAAAGATTCATTTATCCACAGTGCTTTTGAAAATGCAGGAGCAACTTTAAGTGGAGTAGAGGGAGCTTACAATGCTTTAAAAAGACGTGGAAAAATAGATGATACATATAAATTCATAGCTTTTGGAGGAGATGGAGGAACTTATGATATAGGATTCCAATCACTTTCTGGAGCAATGGAAAGAGGACATGATATGGTTTATGTGTGCTACGACAATGGAGCATACATGAATACAGGTATCCAAAGATCATCAGCTACACCGAGATATGCTGATACAACAACTTCACCTATCGGTAAGGGTAGCAATGGTAAAGTTCAAAGTAGAAAGGATTTGACAGCTATTATCGCTGATCATAATATTCCATATGTTGCTCAAACAACATTCATAGGAAATATGAAAGATTTACATGAAAAATCAGAAAAAGCTATCTATACAGAGGGAGCAGCATTTTTAAATGTTTTAGCTCCATGTCCAAGAGGATGGAGATATTCAACAGAAAAGCTTATGGAGATGTGTAAATTAGCTGTTGAAACTTGCTATTGGCCACTATTTGAAGTTATAAATGGAGAATGGAAACTATCTTATAGACCTAAAAAGAAACTTCCAATTACAGAGTTTATAAAAGATCAAGGAAGATTTGCACATCTATTTAAACCTGGAAATGAGCATTTAATAGAGGAGATGCAAAATGAAGTGGATAGAAGATGGGAAGCTCTTTTAAAAAGATGTGGAGAGGAGATTTAAATCCTAAAGAAATGTTCGCAGAAATTGAATAATTGTGTGTGAAAATGCCCTTAATGTTCTAAAGGACTTTAAAAAAAAATAAAAACATGTATAATCTAGGGCGTAAGGAAACTTACCCTTGAAACATTAACGTTGTGTTAAAGTTTGAAGTGCCCCGACGTCTAGAAATAGATAAGAAACCTCCTCAGTTTTCTGGGGAGGTTTTTTATTTTTCAATTATACTGCTTAAGTGTTATAATAAGTATGAGATTATAAAATTTAGGAGGAGGAATGAACATAAGAAAAAGAATGGGTATATACATAGGTATATTCATAGTTATACTATCTTTTTTAACGTATGTGTCAAGAGATAGCAATAACTTTATATCTATAATTACCGATAGAGAAAGCAAGGATATTTTTAATAAAAATCATGAGGATATATTTCTTTATAAAAAAGAAAAGGGGCAGGTAAAAGCAGTTGAAATATTTCCATATTTAAATGATTATATAAGTGTAAACAGAGAAGTTGGAGATTATTTGATAGAGGTAAAAGAGAGTAATGAACTAACTCAAAGATACGAAGTAAAAAAAGAGAAGGAATTACCACTTAAGTACTATTTAAAATATATTCCTAAAAATGATTTTAAAAAAAATCTTATCTTTTTAAACTGTTTAATAGGGTTGTTTTTTATGTATAATTTAAGATTACTTTATACATTTAAAAAGGAGATTTTGTTAAAAAAGGAGCTGGTCTTTCCGATAGTTCTCCTTTGTTTAAAAATTCTTTTAACTAATTCAGAGGTTTTTTCAAATACTTTTCTATCAAGAGTGAATCTTTTAATTACTAGTCTTTTAGGATTATACCTTTTGTTATATGTGAAAAATAAAAGTGATAAATTAAAAAATGATATGCTTATAAATATAGGGTTATGGATTATATTTTTAATGTATTATATGGGAGAGGCTATTATACTAAGTACTGTATTAGATAGAAAAATCTTAAATTATTTAGCAATTAACTATTTTTTTATTTTGAAAATGTCGATATTTTTTTATGTATGGATAGATGCCTTAATTATCATATTGTTGATGTTTTTTTTAAGTTCTCTTAAGACAAAGAAAAAACAGATAATAAAACAGATAGAAAAAAAGAACCTATATATGATTGGAAGTTTTATTATACTCTCTTTAGTTGTGGAACTTTTCATAAACAACAATAAATATTTTTATTACTTGAATATGTTTGAGTTTGTTTATGTGTTTTGGTATATATTTTTAATAGATGTGAATACCATAGGAAAAGTAAAAACCCTTAATTTAAAGATGTTTCAAATGTTTTTACATGTTTATCTGTTTTTTATTATAACAGAAAATATCTGGTTGGCATTGGGAATTGTTTGCTCTTTTCTAATTCTTAATCTATACACATATTTTATAACAGGAGCTCTGAGAGTAGATAAATATTATATTGAAAATCTTATAAATAGAATGTATTTAACAAAAAATTCTGAAGAGTTTAAAGAGCAGCTTTCAAAAGAGCTAAAAAAGAATTTAGAACTTAGGGAAGTGGGAGTTAAAATATTTACTCAGAGAGATGATTATAAAAAAATTTTATCAGATAGAGTATATGATGAAGATGAAATTATAGTAGAAAATAATGATATAATAGATAAAAAATATGATTATGCAGTTAGATTAAAAACTAATAAGAATCCATTTGTAGGACTAATATTAATTCAAAATAATGATGTTAAACTAGTTTATGAGGAGAAGAGATATTTAGAAGATATAACTGAAAAACTATCGTTAGTTGTAAGTAGATATAGGCTTGAAAAACTTCAGGAGGAACTTAATTGAAGAAAATAGGGATTAATATAGACTTAAATTTACAAGAGATATTAAGAGAACTTCTTGAAGTTGAATTCTACTCAGTTGAAAGTGTAATTACCTATGAGATAGAGGAGATAGATGCAGTTATACTTGATTTAAAGAATGAAATAGACGAAAGCAAAATACACTTTTTTAGTAGAAAAAATATTCCGATTGTGTTATTATGTTCTAGAGATGATGATTATAGAAGAATAAAAGGGTATTTTAAAAGAAGAGAGATCTATGACTGTATCTATAGAGATAATTACTTTGAAATAGAGAAATCATTGGACGAGCTTTTTAATAAAAAAACAGTTTTTCAAGATGTAAAAGAGATTATTATAAATGATAACTTTTATAAAGCAATAATTAAAATAGAAGATATTATATATTTAAATTACTGTAGATTATCTAGAAAAACGGAGATTACAACAAAAGATGGAAAAGTATATTACTCTAAAAGAGGATTCTCAGAAGTTGAACAAAAGTTAAGAAGTTTTAATTGTTTTATTAAAGTTGATAGAGGGACTTTAATAAATAAAGATCTTTTAAAAGAGATTGATTATAAAGGTGAGAAAATAACATTTTTTGGAGAAAAAAATTTATTTGTAAGTAGAAGTAAATTAAAAATTTTAGAGGAAAATTTAGATCTATTCGGAAATAGAATAGAGCTATAAAAATAATTTTTTTAAGATGGAGGATATTTATGAAAAAAATAATACTTTTTTTTACATTGTTTTTAGGAAGTTTAGTTTTTGCAAATGAAAGACCTTTAATTGTTGGAATGGAGTTGGCATACCCTCCTTTTGAAATGTCTGATGAAAATGGAAAGCCAACAGGTATAAGTGTTGATATGGCATATGCACTTGGTCAGTATTTAGGAAGAGATGTTATTATAGAGGATATGGCTTATGGAGGATTAATTCCAGCATTGAAAACAAAAAAAATAGATATAGTGATATCATCTATGTCTGTAACAGATGAAAGAAAACAGTCAGTGAATTTTTCAATACCATATGCAAAAAGTTATTTAGCAATGTTAGTTAATAATAAATCTAGAATTACAAATGCTAGTGAATTAAATCAAAAGGGAAAGAAAATTGCAGTAAAAAAAGGAACAAGTGGACACACTGTAGCTGAAAAATATTTCCCAAATGCACAAATAATGGTTTTTGATAAAGAGAGTGCTTGTGTACTAGAGGTTTCTCAGGGGAAAGTGGATGCTTTTATATATGATCCATTGACAATTTATAGAAACTGGACAAGAAATTCAGAAACTACGACACCACTATTATCTCAGTTTGAAACTGAATCACAACCTTGGGCAGTAGCATATAGAAAAGGGGAAGAGGATTTAGGAGCTCAGATTGATGAGTTTATAGTTGAGTATAAAGCTAACGGTGGATTTAATAATTTAGCTGACAAATATTTAGGCGAGGAGAGAGCTTTCTTTAAAGAGAAAAATGTACCTTTCTTCTTTGATTAGGAGATGATATGAGTATACTAAAAACTCTATTTTTTAGACCAAAAACTGAAAGTGAAACTACAACGGTAAAGTGGATAAATATAGTTTTAGTAACTGTAATAGTTTTAGGAGTTTTTCATTTTGCTTTTAGTAGATTGGATTATCCATACAATTGGGAAGGGATAATTAAAAAATATAAATATAAATTTATGATCGGGTTTATGATGACTCTGATAATATCGATATTTTCTTTAATAGCGAGTTTTATAATAGGTGGACTTTTAGTTTTAGGACAAAGAGGAAGGTTTTTACCAACATATTATTTCGCTAAAGGATTTACTGAAGTTATCCGTGGAACACCATTAATAGTTCAAATTTATCTATTTTATTATGTGATAGGAACAGCTTTTGGAATTGAAAATCGGTATTTAATGGGAGTTTTAATAATGGGAGTTTTCTCGGGGGCTTATGTTTCAGAGATTATTCGTGCTGGAATTGAAAGTATAAATAAAACTCAAATTGAAACTGCAAGGTCTTTGGCGTTTACTAAGTTTCAAACGTATAGATATATAATTCTTCCACAAGTTATAAAAAGAGTGATGCCACCTTTAGCGGGACAATTTGCTAGTCTAATTAAAGATTCATCATTACTATCAATAATAGCAGTAAATGAATTTACAAAAAATGTTCAAGAGGTAGACTCTTTAACTTTTTCTCCAATAGAAAACTATTGCATTTTAGCAGTTGGATATTTGATATTAACATATCCAATATCTCACCTTTCTAAATATTTAGAGAGGAGGTTTAATTATGGAAATTAAAATTGAAAATTTACATAAAAGTTTTGGAGAGCAAGTTGTATTAAATGGTTTAAACTTAGATATAAAAAATATACATTCCATTGTTATAGTAGGGCCATCTGGTGGTGGTAAATCTACACTGTTGAGAATTTTAGCTGGATTAGAAGTTTCGGATAGTGGAGATATTTATGTTAATGACGAGAGAATTCCAAAAGAGGAAGAGGAGCTTCATGAATATAGAAAAAGTATTGGAGTAGTATTCCAAGCTTTTAATCTGTTTCCACACTTAACAGCTTTAGAGAATATAACGTTACCTTTAGAAAAAGTTCATAAAGTATCAGTTAAAGATTCCAAAGAAAGAGCTGAGATTTTATTAAAAAGATTTGGACTTTATGAACATAAAAATAAATATCCACATCAGTTATCTGGAGGGCAACAACAAAGAGTTGCTATAGTTAGAGCTATGGCTTTAAAACCTAAGTTTTTACTTTTAGATGAACCAACTTCAGCATTGGATCCTGCATTGACAAAGGAGATTTTAGAAGCTATAAAAGAGCTTAGAAAAGACAAAAAAGATATGGTTTTAGTAACTCATGAAATGGAGTTTGCTAAGGGTGTTGCTGATTGTGTAATTTTTGTAAGTGGTGGAAAAATAGTTGAAATGGGACCTCCAGGAATAGTTTTTGAAAATCCAAAAACTATAGAGTTATGTAAATTTCTTGGTGGAGAAGATTGTGAAAAAAGAATAAAAAGTAGATAGTGCCTAGTTTAAACTAGGCACTTTTTGTAAAAAGATTTTAGGAGGTTAAATGAGGCTATATAAAAAAGAACAGATATACGACTTTCTTAAAAATGCAGTCTTATCTGCAATAGTTGCTGTTTTAATATCAATTGTGGCACACGTATTGATAGATAAAGATAAATTAAGAATAGATTTTTTAGAAATCTGTTTAAGTTCAATAAAGGTATTTTTTAGTATATTACCAATAGTATTTTTAAAACAGAAAAATTTCATATTTAAAGATGGGCCATTAAAAGCAACAGCTTTAGTTTTTTATTATTTGATATTGGTACCAATTATAAATTTTTCTCTGAATATTAATGAGGCTGAAGGTAGCTTAAAGTATTTTTTCCATTTTTTATCATTTGTAAATATAATGCTTTTGATAGCTTGTCATGTAATAATTTTAAAATATGTTTTTGCAGATTTTTTAAGACGTAGAAGAAAGATTGTTCCAAAAGATGTAGTTGTCGTAATAACGACTTATATAACTATTGCTATAAGTTTTGGACTATTATATACTGTACTTAGCTTATTTAGTTCCAAGCAAGTTTTTAATGGGATAACTCAAGATTTATCGCAAATTGAGTTTTACTTTAAACACATATATTTTAGCTTCATAACTATAACAACAGTGGGATATGGAGATGTATATCCGATGACTATGCTGGCACAATTTTTAGTTGTTGTAGAGATAATAACTGGAATTGTACTTACTAATGTGATATTAGGACTTGTAATTGGATCTGGAATATTATCATCAAAGGATTAAAAAAATATGGGAGGATTAAAAATTAAAATGGGAAACCTAAAAAAAATAGTATTGTTTTTGATATTTAGCTTAACTATTTTTGCAACTGAAGATTCTGGAAATAGAGTTAATACAGCAGCGGAGAAGATAAAAGAGATTGATAAACAGATAGAAGAGTTAGAGCTAAAGAGAAAAAATTTAGAAAGTTTAAAGCAGGCATTTATAAAAAATCAAAGTGTAACAAGACCTAAAGTAGGGCTAGTCTTAAGTGGAGGAGGAGCTAAGGGAGCTGCACATATTGGTGTTTTAAAAACACTGGAAAAATATCAGATTCCAATAGATTATATAGTTGGAACCAGTGCTGGAAGTATAATAGCTGCTATGTATTCTGTAGGATATACACCTGATGAGATTGAAAAAACAGTAACAGATTTACAATTTTATGACTTGTTTAAAAATTCGTCTAATAGAGATTTAGAGGGAATTGTACAAAAGACACAATCGAATAAATATCCATTGAATATATCTTTGACAAAGGATTTTAATCTTTCTTTACCAATGGGTGTGTTAAATGGAGAGTATATATATTTAGAGTTAAAAAAGATTTTTGCAAGAGCGGAAAATATAGAGAATTTTAAAGAGTTCCCAATTCCTTTTAGGGCTATGACAACTAATCTACAAACTGGAGAGTCTGTAGAGTTAGATAGTGGGGATTTAGCACTAGCAACTTTAAAAAGTATGGCTATTCCAACATTTTTAGACCCAATAAGGGATGGAGATAACTACTATGTAGATGGAGGAGTTGCAGATAACTTCCCAATTTTACAGGCTATTAACATGGGAGCAGATGTAGTTATAGGAGTGGATATAGCTGCTGAACCAATTGTTATTACAGATAATTCAAATATAATTCAAATACTAGATAAGTTATCCACATATAATGGGGATAGAAATACTGAGATACAAACACACTACCCAGATATTTTAATTACACCTGATGTAAAAAAACATAGTACTTTAGACTTTGATAATCTTCCAAAATTAGTGGAGGAGGGAGAGATTGCCTCAGAAAAACTTGAGTATGCTCTTTCTAAATTAACGAATAAAGAGAGATATAATGAGATAAGTCTAAAAAAAGCTCAGATGAAAAATAGAAAATTTGATATAAAAAATATTAATATTTCTGGAAATGACTTATTGACTTTAAAAGAGATAGAAAAGTTAAGACCAAGAAATGGGGAGCTAACTGTAAGCGAGTTAAATTTATGGACAGAGAAGATATTTGCTAAAAATTATGTGGATAGAGTTTTCTACACGGTTGACGGAGATACGGTTAATTTTACTGTAAGAGAAAAAATGGATACGAAGTTAAAAGCTGGATTATCTTATATTTCAAACTATGGAGCAGGATTAGAAGCTGTAGCTGAGATACCAGTATTCAATAGATTTAACCTATCACAGAAAAATTATACATTGAAGACTGAGTTATCAAAGTATCCAAAAATATCCCTAACAGATATGACACAGTATAATATCTGGGATTATAAATTATTAGTTTCAGCAGAGGTAGGTTATGGATTAAATCCTATATTCCTATATAAAGGTGGAGATAATGTTTCAACTTATGAAAATAACACTTTTGAAACAAATCTATCAATAGGAACAACTATATTTAATAATATAATTGCTGGATATACATTGAGTTATAAAAATATGGAAACAAACTACTCTTCAGGAGAGAAGCTTGAGAATTTCTCTTACTTTAAAAAAGATGGATCATATTTCACAAATACATTTAGTTTCTACTATGACACAATGAATCAGT
Organism: Cetobacterium sp.; assembly: GCF_051653945.1. Taxonomy (GTDB): domain Bacteria; phylum Fusobacteriota; class Fusobacteriia; order Fusobacteriales; family Fusobacteriaceae; genus Cetobacterium_A. Next base: position 6,490 of record NZ_JBOFXD010000102.1, on the reverse strand, counting down.
CAGAGTATGCAACAAAAGGTGGCCAAGGATTACTACAAGTATTCTCTGAAACAAACGCAAAAGAGGGAAACTCTTTTGAAGGTTATTCGGTAATGGCAATGAAATATTTCCAATTGAGTAGTAAGTGGTCTTTAAATGCTGGACTAAGTGGAGGACAGATGTATAATGCAGAAAATACACCTCTATCTGAACTATTTAATTTAGGAGGACTGAGAAGTAATCCAATGAGAAGAAACTATGCTTTTGTAGGATTACCAATATCATCTGTCTATACAGATAACTTCTTTATAGGAAGTTTAGGATTACAATACACTGTTGTACAGAATTTACACTTGAGTTTTAACTATAATGTTGGAACATACAACTACTATTCTGGATTTGGAAATGAAAAAGGTATTTGGGATATGGAAAAGCAAGGGTATGGAGTTGGAATTGGTTGGGACACATTCTTAGGACCAATGGACTTCTCAATTTCAAATAACGTTTTAAACAATGAGGCACTGTTCCAAGTTCATATTGGATATGTATTTTAATTTATCAAAAGAAATAAAGGAAGAGCAAAAATATTATAGTAAAGTTATTTACAAAGAAGATAAGTTCAAGGAGGAGTTTATTATGTTAAAAAAGTTAGCCTATTTATCTCCATTAGCTTTACTAATATTTCAAGGGTGTACATCTTTAATGGATGGACACTTGGTAGCTGTAGATTCACATGCAACAAAAACAGTACAAGCAGGAACATATTACCTTTCTTCAAAAGGAACAGAGGCTGGATTACAAAAACAGACTTTTGAAAATTCACTACAAAATATGCTAGCTTCTAAAGGGTATACAAGAACTTTTGTAAATAAAGGAGCTCAATATAATATAGTGTATGACTATACTGTAACTGGACCATTTACAACAGAGGAGAAGTTTTCGGTACCTGAAACATATGGTGGCTACCATAGTGGATTATTTGAAGAAACTTGGTACACCAACATCCATTATGTAAATTATTTTGTAAAAGCTCTAAGTTTATCAGCTTATGCAAATAATGTGTCTCTTTGGAGAGTGAAAGGACACGTACAGGCTGAGACACCTGATTTAAATCAAGATTATCAATATCTAATATCTGGAATATCTAATTATATAGATCAAAGTTCTGGAAAAGTTGTATATGTAAATGTTGTAAAAAACTCTAAAACTGGAGATTACACAGCAACTAAATGGTAAAAATTTAGACCTTCAAGTTTAACTTGAAGGTTTTTTTATTGGAAATTTTTATTAAAAAAAATTGACATCTATCATTTTTAAGTGTATACTAAACGCAAAATCGTATACAATTTTAAATAAAGTATACAAAATTGGACCAGGGGAATTTAAAAGTAGTTTTAAAATGAAAAATTAAATATAGAACACGGAGGGAACATTTTAATATGAGAAGGTTACAAATTGAAAAATACATAGATGTGTATTTAAATAATTATAAAGATTATAAATCTGAGTGGAACTATGAGGATGGATGTATATTAATAGGGTCTGAATCTTTATACAAAGCTACAAAGGATAAGAGATATTTAGATTTTATTTTAAATTATTTAGATAAAAGAATTGATGAAAATGGGAAAATAGACAAATTAAATCCTGTAGAGTACAACATTGACAACATAAATTCAGGTAGAGTACTTTTTACTGCTTTTGAAGAAACAAAAAATGAAAAATATAAAAAGGCAATAGAGAGCGTAAAATATTTACTAAAAATTCATCCAAGAACATTAGAGGGGAATTTTTGGCATAAAGGAAGATATCCTTACCAAGTTTGGTTAGATGGGTTATATATGGCTCAACCTTTTTATACAATATATTCAAATGAAAATAGAGATGAAAAGGGACTAGAAGATATTTTAACTCAATTTAAAAATGTTAGAAAAAATCTATTTTGTGAAGATAAAAAACTATACTTTCATGGATTTGATGAAACGAAAACTATGAACTGGGCTGATAAAGAAACAGGTAGATCAAAAAATTTCTGGGGAAGAGCTGTTGGTTGGTATGCTATGGCATTAGTAGATGTTATAGAGAATATTGATGAAGTAATTTTTAAAAGCTATAGAGATGAGTTTGTAAATTTATATGTAGAACTTATGAAGGGGATAGTTGAATACCAAGATGAAAGTGGACTATGGTATCAAGTTATGGGATTAGAAAAAAGAGAAGGAAACTATTTAGAAACTTCTGCTACTTTAATGTTCGCATATTCATTATTAAAAGGAAATAGATTAGATATTCTTGATGAAAGTTATTTAGAAAAAGGGAAAAAAGCCTTTAATGCAGTTATAGACAGTAACTTAAAAGAGAATAATGGAAATTTAGAATTAACAAATATCTGTATAATGGCTGGTTTAAATGGACTTATACCATTTAATGGGGATAGAGATGGAAGCTTTGAGTATTATATCTCTGAAAAAATAGGTGTAGATGATCCTAAAGGAGTAGGACCTCTATTTAAAGCTTATAGTGAAGTTGTTTTATTAGGTAACAAAGGGGGATATTAATGAAAATAGATATATTGGTAATAGCTATCTACTTTATGTTTATGATGGCAATAGGTTATTTTTTTCAAAAACATGCGTCAAATTCAACAAATGATTACTTCTCTGGAGGAGGTAAGATGTTATGGTGGATGGTTGGTGGAACAGCTTTTATGACTCAATTTAGTGCAATGACTTTTACAGGAATGGCTGGAGATGCATTTGCCAAAGGGATAGGGCCAGTTGTTGTTTTCTATGCAAATGCTTTAGGATATTTAACTTGTTTCTTATGGTTTGCACCAAAGGCAAGACAATTAAGAATTGCAACTCCTATAGAGGGAATAAGAATGAGATTTGGAAATACAAGTGAACAAGTATTTACTTGGGCTATTATGCTACCAAATATAATTTCAGCAGGAGTTTGGTTAAATGCTTTAGCTATATTTGCAAGTGCGGTATTTGAAGTTTCTATAGATATAACTATTTTAGTAACAGGTTTAGTTGTTCTTTTCATGTCTTTAACAGGTGGAGCGTGGGCAGTAATAGCATCAGACTTTATGCAGATGATAATTCTTATGGTAGGAACAGTAGCTTGTGCAATAGTTGCTTCAATAAAGGGTGGGGGATTCTTTAATATTTTAAACTTAGGACTTCCTACTAATAAAATAGTTGGTCCAAATATAAACTATGTTTGGTTATTTGCAATTTGGTTTATAATGATTTTCTGTAAACAGTTCTTCAGTGTAAGTAGTTTAACAGGTGGAGCGTATAGATTTTTCTCTGCTAAAGATACAAAAAATGCTAGAAAAGGTGCCTTATTAGCTCTTGGATTAATGTTGATAGGTCCACTAGTTTGGTTTTTACCAGTTTGGTATATGGCAGCATTTAATCCTGATGTGACAACATGGGGATTATCAACTTTAGGAAAATCAATTACAAATGGAGTTTATCTAGCATTTATAAAAAAAGAGATGCCTGCTGGAATGGCTGGGATAATGATGTCGGGTATTTTTGCAGCGACAATGTCATCTATGGATTCAGCATTGAATAGAAATGCTGGAATAGTTATAAAAAGTTTCTATTGTCCAATTGTAAATAAAAATGCAACTGAAAAACAGATGATGTCAGTTAGTAAAGTTGTAACTTTCCTTTTCGGAGTTATGATAATATCAATAGCGTTATTGTTGAATAAATTCAATAATTTAAGCTTATTTACAATAACTCTTATGATAGGAACATTATTAGATCTACCTATTTTAATACCAGGTCTGCTTGGTTATGTTGTGAAGAAGACTCCGGACTGGGCTGGATGGGCAACAGTATTGGTTGGATTTATGGTTTCATTCACAGTTATGAAGTTATACAATCCAATATGGGTAGCTAATGCTCTTAGTTTAGCAGTTCCATTTACAGCTAGAGAAGCTAAGGATATGGAGTTAATAGTAGGATTAGGTGCGCAGTTTACAATAACTTGTGGATTCTTTATGTCTACAAAACTGTTTTTCAAAGGATTTAAATCTAAAGCTAGAGAGGAATCATATAACAAATTCTTCAATAATATCTCAACAGAGGTTATAGCTATTGAGACAGGAGAAAATGAACTAGACAATACACAAAGAGGGATACTTGGAAAGTTGATTTTTGCATTTGGGATAATACTATGTATGTTAGTAGTTATACCAAATCCTATATTTGGAAGAGTAACACTTTTCTTAATAGGACTTACAAATGCAACAATAGGATATTTCTTAAATAGAGCAAGTAGACCTAAGAATGAGAGTAAAAGTAAAGTTGTATTTGGTAAAAATGGGGGAGTTTTAAGTAACGATTAGTAAAAAAGTAAAGAAATTTGACATTCTAAAGATATGGTTATATACTCTTATTAAATCGTATACAACACAAGGAAAAGTATACAATTGTCAGAAAGATTAAGGAGTTAAAAATGTCAGTGAAAAATACAACGGAAAATATATATGAAGAGCTAAAAGAAAAAATAATGAATTTAGAATATAAACCAGGTCAAATAATTACAGAACAAGAGATAAGTAAAATATATGGAGTTTCGAGAACTCCAAGTAGAGATATACTCGGGAAATTAAACTCTATGGGATTGGTTGAAAGTGCGCCTTTCAAATCAAGTTATGTAAGTTTATTAGATATGGATATCATAAAACAGAGTATCTATATGAGAGTTGTTTTAGAAAAACAGATTATAAAAGATGCGATGGAAATGATGAATGACAGGTTTATAGCTGAGATGGAGTACAACTTAAAACTGCAAGAGTTACTTTTAAAAAGAACGTTTGAAACAAAGGAGTTTTATGATTTAGATTGTCAACTTCATAAACTTTGGTATGAACTTACTAAAAATATATTTATTTGGGAGCAGTTAGAGAAAGCTCAAATACATTATAAAAGATTTAAGATGTTAGACATACTTGAAGTAAAGAATTTTAAGGCCATCTATGAAGATCATAAAAAGTTGGTAGATGCTGTAAAAGATAAGAATGTAGAGAAAGTTGAAAAGATAATAACAGAACATCTATATAGTGGAATAAAAAGATTACAAGAGTTAATTCAGGGGGAATTTTCACAATATTTTAAAAAATAAAAATTTAGATAGGGAGTGTAAAAATGAGATTAGATATAAGATATGCAAATCATCCAGAGGATTCAAAGCACTATACAACAGAGGAGTTAAGAAAGCACTATTTAATGGAAACAGTTTTCGTTGCTGATGAAGTTAATTTAGTATATTCTCATGTGGATAGAGTTATAGCTGGTGGAGTTATGCCAATTGAAACTGAAGTAAAATTAGAGGGATGTAAAGAGTTAGGGTCTGAGTTTTTCTTAGAGAGAAGAGAACTTGGAATTATAAATGTTGGTGGAGCAGGAAAAGTAATTATTGATGGAACAGAGTACAATATGGAAGCTAAAGATGGATTATATGTTGGAATGGGAAATAAAGAGTTAACATTTATATCAAACTCTCAAGATAAGCCAGCTAAATTCTATATAAACTCATCACCAGCACATGTTGGATATCCAACTGTAAAAATTGATAGAACAACAGCTAATAAAGTTCAATTGGGGGATTTAGAAAATTCAAATAAAAGAACTATATTTCAATATGTTCATCCTGCAGTTTGTAAATCATGTCAACTTGTAATGGGAATGACAGAGTTAGATCCAAATAACATGTGGAATACTATGCCAACACATACACATGAGAGAAGAATGGAAGTTTATTTCTATTTTGATATGGATGAAAATTCAAGAGTATTCCATTTAATGGGACAACCTCAAGAAACTCGTCATATTGTAATGGCTAATGAGCAGGCAGTAATATCACCATCTTGGTCAATTCATTCAGGTGTAGGAACTAAAAACTATACATTTATCTGGGGAATGGCTGGAGAGAATCAAACATTTACTGATATGGACCACGTTCCAATGGATCAGTTAAGATAGAATAAATAAGTTAGGGTTTTAATTAAGGAGGGAGAAATAAATGTTAAATATGTTCAATTTAGAGGGAAAAGTTGCAATGGTGACTGGAGGGAATGTAGGGATAGGAAATGCACTGGCAATGGGACTTGCAAAAGCAGGAGCAGACCTATTTATATTCACATATAATGATGACAATATGGAAAATGTTATAAAAGAGGTTGAAGGACTAGGAAGAAAGGTTGCTTATGCAACTGGAGATTTATCAAAAGAAGATGTAGCTATGGAAGCAGTTAGCAAATGTATAGAGGCTTTTGGAAGAGTTGATATCCTAGTAAATAATGCTGGAACAATAAAAAGATCACCGATTTTAGAGGGACCAAACAGTGATTGGCAACAAGTTATTGACTTAAATCTATCTTCAATATACTATTTAAGTAAGACTGCATCAATAGAGATGAAAAAGCAAGGTGGAGGAAAGATAATAAACATAGCTTCAATGCTATCATTCCAAGGTGGAAAGTTTGTTC
>NZ_JBOFXD010000101.1:0-27235 GCF_051653945.1 Cetobacterium sp. | reverse complement strand
GAACAAACTTTCCACCTTGGAATGATAGCATTGAAGCTATGTTTATTATCTTTCCTCCACCTTGCTTTTTCATCTCTATTGATGCAGTCTTACTTAAATAGTATATTGAAGATAGATTTAAGTCAATAACTTGTTGCCAGTCACTGTTTGGTCCCTCTAAAATCGGTGATCTTTTTATTGTTCCAGCATTATTTACTAGAATATCAACTCTTCCAAAAGCCTCTATACATTTACTAACTGCTTCCATAGCTACATCTTCTTGTGATAGATCTCCAGTTGCATAAGCAACCTTTCTTCCTAGTCCTTCAACCTCTTTTATGACATTTTCCATATTGTCATCATTATATGTGAATATAAATAGGTCTGCTCCTGCTTTTGCAAGTCCCATTGCCAGTGCATTTCCTATTCCTACGTTTCCTCCAGTTACCATTGCAACTTTACCTTCTAAATTAAACATGTTTAACATATTTCCTCCCAATTATCTTAACTGATCCATAGCTATATGGTCCATATCAGTAAATGTTTGATTCTCTCCAGCCATTCCCCAAATAAATGTGTAATTTTTAGTTCCTACACCTGAATGAATTGACCAAGATGGTGATATTACCGCTTGCTCATTAGCCATTACAATGTGACGAGTTTCTTGAGGTTGTCCCATTAAATGGAATACTCTTGTATTTTCATCCATGTTGAAATAGAAGTAAACTTCCATTCTTCTCTCATGTGTATGTGTTGGCATAGTGTTCCACATATTATTTGGGTCTAATACAGTCATTCCCATTAAAAGTTGACATGATTTACAAACTGCAGGGTGAACATATTGAAATATAGTTCTTTTGTTTGAATTCTCTAAATCTCCTAAATGAACTGCATTAGCATTAGCTATATCTATTTTTACTGTAGGATAAGCTACATGGGCAGGAGCACTGTTAACATAGTACTTTGCTGGATTTTCTGGAGAATCAGATATAAATGTAATCTCTTTTACTCCCATTCCAACATATAGTCCATCTTTTGAAGCCATTTTATATTCAACTCCATCAAGAACTATTTTACCTGATCCACCTATATTTATAAGTCCAAGCTCTCTTCTCTCTAAGAAAAACTCAGATCCTAACTCTTTACATCCCTCTAATTTTACTTCAGTTTCAACTGGCATAACTCCTCCAGCTATAACTCTGTCCACGTGAGAATACATTAAGTTAACTTCATCAGCAACGAAAACTGTTTCCATTAAATAATGCTTTCTTAACTCCTCTGTTGTATAGTGCTTTGAATCCTCTGGATGATTTGCATATCTTGTATCTAATCTCATAGTAAAACTCCTCCTAAATATTATGAACTTTTATTTTTAATTTTCTTTGTTATCTACTCTTTTACTGCTCCTAAAGTTACTCCTTTTCTAAAGAACTTTTGGATAAACGGATATATAATCATTATTGGAACTATTGATAAAACTATCACAGCATATATTATTGATTGTGGTGATGTTAAACTTTCTGGTGTAATAATTTGTGCTGCTTCTCCAGCCATATTCTTCTCTACTATTAACTTCTTTAAGAAAACTTGTAATGGTACTTTAGAATCATCAGTTAATAAAACCATTGTCCAGAAATATCCATTCCATCTTGAGATAGCATAGAACAGTGACACTGTTGTCAATGCTGAAGTTGATAAAGGTAGATATATTTTTGTCATAATTTGCCACTGAGTAGCTCCATCTATTCTAGCTGATTCCTCTAATGATTTTGGTACAGCTTCAAAGAAACTCTTTAAAATTATTACGTTAAATGTATTTACTGCAAATCCTACAATTACAGATGTATAACTATTGATAAGACCTAAGTCTCTAAAGTTCAGATATCTAGGGATCATTCCTGGATCAAACCACATTGTCACAACAACCATTAATGTTAAAATTTTTCTAAATTTTAACTCTGGTTTTGATAAAACATAAGCTCCAGTTATTGTAAAGAACATACTTACAGCAGTTCCTACAACTGTTATAAAGATACTATTTGCATAAGCTAACCAGATTCCATCTAGACTCATAGCTGCTTTAAATGATGCCATACTAATCCCTTTAGGTAAGAGATACATCTCTCCTATCTCTAAAAGGTATGGTTTTGTCACTGATGCTGAGAATACATATATAATTGGATATATAAACATTATTCCAAATATTGCCAGTAAGGAATAATTGATAAAATCAAATATTTTTTCATCTTTTGATCTTTTAATTTTACTCATAAATCTCTCCTTTCAAATTTTTTAACAGTTAATACTTTTTACCAAAGTCCTGATGATGTTATCTTTTTACTCCATCTATTTGCTAGGTAAACTAGGATAAATCCAATAACTGCATTGAATAATCCAACTGCTGTTGCTAAACCAAAATCTTGCATTAACATACCTGTTCTATAAACATAAGTACTTATAACATCTGATGTTGAATATGTTGCTGGTTGATAAAGCAGTAAAACTGTTTCAAATGCAACGTTTAGCATACTTCCAACTTTTAGTACTAGCATTATAACTATTGTTGGGATAATTGATGGGAAAGTTATAAATCTAAGCTGTTGGAACTTTGTAGCTCCATCTATCTTTGCTGCTTCATACAGTGATTCGTCCACTGCTGTTAACGCTGCTAAATAGATAACTGCATTAAATCCTGTACTTTTCCACATATTCATTCCTGTAAATATTCCTCTAAAGTACTCTGGTTTTGATAGGAAGTATATCTTTTCAAATCCAAATCTTTCTAAAATATGGTTTATTACACCACTACTTGGAGATAGAATATTTATAGTTATTCCAGCTGTTACAACTATTGCTATAAAGTATGGTAAAAACGAAACTGTTTGAACGAAAGATTTAAAAAATCTATTTTTTACCTCATTTAGCATAAGGGCTAAAACTATGGCAAATGGAAACTCAAACACTAAACTATATATGTTTAAAAATATTGTATTTTTTAGAGTTGTATAAAAGTATGGGCTTGTTAAAAACTCTGTAAAGTTTGCTAGTCCTACCCATTCACTTCCTGCTATTCCCCTAAATAGATTGTAATCTTTAAAAGCGATTATAAGACCATACATTGGTTTATATGCAAATATCATATACCAAAGTATAAATGGAAGAAAAATCAGATATAATGACATTTGATCTTTTACGTTTCCTCTTTTTAATCCAGTCATTATTTTTTTTATGAGACCTATTTTTTCTGATTCTAATCTTTCATCCATTTCTAAAATAGTTTCTTTCATACTAACCCTCCTTACTTATCTACGTTTTGTAAGGTGATTATAATTTAAAATTTTTAAAGTGTAAATCATCAATTTAGGATGTGCCTTTTTCTATATATAATTTTTATACTTTTAAATCAATAAAAATACACTTTATTCTTTATTAGTTACTAAATATAACAAATGTATCATATGACTTTTGAGTTATCTCTATTGCCTCTTGTAGCTCAATTTTATTTAATCTATTTAGAAATTCGTCATATGTTTTATTAAAATCTAAAGCACTTAAAATCAAATTTTTCTTTACTAAAAACATATCCTAATTTTATATGAGTATATTTTATAATGTTAATCTTAGCAATATTCCATTTTCTTTTTCATCCACTACAAATAAAAAAACACATCCAAAAAAATGTCCTATATAAAAAAATACACAAAGAAAAAAGAACATTAAAAACAGAATATTTACATATTTTATTCAAGAATGTAATATATGGTTTAAACTGGTTTCAAAAGTATATTAAACGGGAGAGTATATTTTATGAGAAAAATTTTTTTTACTAATTTTATTTTATTAACACTTTTAGTGGGAACAATTTCACAAGGAAGTCAAAACTTAGGAGAAAGCATAGCACACCTTCCTGAAGTTAACCTTGAAGAAAACTATAATATTAGAAGATTCATTCGATCATCTTTAGAAAAGGATATTGATCCTTCAGAAAAAAATAGATACTTTAATTCATTAGATTACTTACATCTTTCTGAAAATTATAAAGGGGATTTTGGCGGAAGTGGAGATTCTAACCTCTATCTAGCTAATTTTGAAAAAAGATTAAAATCTAATGAAAAAATCGCATTTTTTATCGGAGGAGGAGATAATAAAATAAAATTTGATCAACCTATTAGAATTAATAGAGATATATTCTTTGCTGGAGGGTATCATTTTTATGAGTTTCCAAATAAAATTGCTATAACTTCTATTTTATCTTATAATCATTCTCATGATTCTATACACATACAAAATAACTCATCTACATCACCATCTATGAGTTTATCTTTGGGAAGTCATTTAAGTTATCCAATTCCAAATAAATATATGAATCTTTATTTAAACGGTGGAATTGATTGGGCTAAAATATATCAGGGAACATATAGCAATGGAGCATATAGTACAAAAAATAACACTGAATACTATGACTCAGTTAGACCTACAGTTGGTGTATCTGGTGAAAAATCTTTTCTTTTACAAGATAAAAAAGCAACATTAAAACTTTCTACAAATTATGAAAAAGAATTTGGAAATATCAAAGATAAAAAAGTTTTATGGAATAATGGTACTAGAACAAAAGTTGATACTTTAGATAGAGATGATATTGTTAACATTGGAGTAAATGCCGATATTAACTTAACTGAAAATTTAGATATTGGTGCGAGCTACAACAAACTTCTTTCAAAAGATTATGACGCTGATTTATATGGAGCTAATTTTACTTACTCTTTAGACAAACCTATGCTTGAAGGATTTGATTACTTCAATACTCTTGATAAAGAAAAGCGTTTTAGAGTTTCTTCTAACTTTATGTTAGAAACAGAGGATTATGATGACAATACAGCTGGTACTGGTGGTTCTACCTCTTTTTCTCCTAGATTAATATTAAGTGTTAACGATAAAAAAGGAGATTTTGTTTATTTAATGGATACATTCTATAAAACAGAAGATTGGTTTGGTGGAAGAAAAGAAAAAGAGGGAAAGGATACAAATAGAAGAATCAACCCTCAAATTAACTGGAAAGGAGTTCAGGTTACAGATAATTTAAAAATTCACGGTTATATTGGATGGAGAAACCAAGTAAGAAAACAAACTGATTCTAAAGGAAATCCTTGGAGAAATGTCACTGATTCTTATAGAATTGCTCCTGCAATCAACTACACTATTAATAAAAACATTGCTTTCCTTGGTTCTTCTCTACTTGCAATGGATGAAATCAGTGATTCTAGAGACAACTATCCGTTTACTCACAACTACTGGGCTGAAAACATCTATGGATTTAGATTTATTCTTAATAAAAATTGGATTTTAACATCTAATATCTATAGACTAGATAAAAAATATATGGGAAATAATAACAAAACTGCTCACAGTACACAATTTAGACCTGTAGTTAGATATAACTTCGTAGACGGTTCATTCCTTCAATTACAAGGAAGATTCTCTTTAACTAATGGTGAAAGAGTTGAAAATAGACAAGGTATTGTCGCTCAGTATAATGAGGAAACAAGGTACACAGCTACTGTAGGATATAAAATTACCGATTATTTCTCTACTTATGCTGAAGTTGCTATGAATAGTTTTAAAAGAACAAAAGATTCAGACAAATCAGTTTCTAGAATTAATAGAATTTTAGGAAAAGTTGGATTTATCTACATACTTGATATTTAGGAGGCTTTATGAAAAAAATATTTTTATCTCTTTTACTGTTATTTTTAGGCGGTATTTCCTTTGGAAATACCACTTCAACTGATACATATTCAATTATTAGAGAAAGGTTTTCAGAACTTACCAATACTAATAGCAATGATGAAAAAGCCCAAAAACTTTTAAATACTTTAAACAATAACCTTGATAGAACATATCTTTGGGAGCAATTTCCAGATATGAAAAGTGGTCCACATATTTTATCTACATATAGAAATCTAACTGATATAATCAAAGCTTATACAGATAAAAACTCATCTTTATACCAAAATAAAGATGTTAAAAATACAATAATCACCTCTTTAAATTGGTTAAGAGAAAACGCCTACAAAGAAAATCTTCCTGAATTAGGAAACTGGTGGCAGTGGGAGATTGGAATTCCAAAAGAATTAAATCGTATAGTTGCTTATATGTATCCAGAGCTTTCTAAAGAGCAAGTTGAAATCTTCTTAAATGGCAGTAGATACTTCCAACCATACGCTGAGTGGTCTGGATATAGTGAAGGAGCTAAAACATCTACATCTCCAAATAAAAGATTATCCACTGGTGGAAACAGAATTGATACTTGTTACATTGTTTTTATGAGAGGTATTTTAACTCAAAATAAAGATGAAGTTGTCAATGCTTTAAGCAATCTTGGAGAGGTTGCTGAATATGTTACAACTGGAGATGGTTTCTATAGAGATGGTTCTTTTATACAACATGGAACTATCCCTTATGGTGGTACATATGGAGAAGTTTTATTAAGTGGTTTAGGTACTATACAAAATTTAATTGCTAGTACAGACTTAGAAATTAAAGATCCTCGATTTAACAATATTTATAACTCTATTATAGATGGCTATAACCACCTTTTCTTCAACGGTAGAATATCTGACTCAATAAGTGGTCGGGCTGTTACTAGAAAAAACTCTAATGATTTAACAAGAGGAGTTGGTAATCTTGTTGCTATTGCTATGATTTCTCAAGGTGCTCCTGAAGATTACAAGGTTAAGCTACAAGAGATTGTTAAAAGAAATATTGAAACAGGAGATACATCTCTTATTTTAAGTAGAATTAAAAATCCTGTAGAAAAAAAAGTTATTGAAAATATATTAAATGATAAAAATATAAAAATTTCAACTCCTTCTGGAATTAAGATTTTTGGAAATATGGATAGAGTTGTTAATAGAACTCCTAACTACTCTTTTGTACTAAGTTTACACTCTTCTAGAGTTGGTAACTTCGAAAGCATCTTAGAAGAGAATACAAAAGGGTGGCATGCTGCTGATGGAATGTATTATATCTATACCCCTAATACAAATGAATATTTTGAATACTGGCCTGTAGTTGATCCTTATCATCTTCCTGGTACAACTGAAAGTATAACTCAAAGAGAAAATAGTATTGGAGAACGAAGACATCCTAAAACTATGGTTCAAAAAGATTTCGTTGGAGGAACAACAAACAATACTTATTCTATAATTGGAATGGATTTTTCATCTTGGAATGATTTAACAACTGCTAAAAAATCATGGTTTATAACTCCTGATTTTATAGTATCTATGGGATCAAACATTTCAAGTAAAGATGGTGAAATTCACACAACTGTTGAAAATAAGTCTATTAAATCTAACGATGAAATTATAAAAAATACTGATAACAATTTAACTTTAAAAAATCCACTTTCTGACTTATACACTGGATTTATTATTCTTGATAGTAACACTCTTAAAACCACTACAGAAAAAAGAGTGGGAAATTGGGATAAAGACAACACTGAAATCTCTAAAAATTTCATTAAATCATTTATTAATCACGGATCTAACCCTGAGGATAGTAGTTATTTATATGCTATAATTCCTGAAACTAATTTAAAAAATATTGAAAACTTTAATACTAAGGACATCAATATTTTAAGTCAAAATAGCTCTGCCCATGGAATAAACTTTAAAAACATCACTGCTATTAACTTTTGGGATGGTTCTTCTGATAAAGAAGTTGGAATTTTTTCTAGTAAAACTCCAGCATCAATCTTAGCTATAGATACTAAAAATAAACTTTTTATATCAGTAAGTGATCCTACTCATAAAAATTCTGAGATTATTTTCAGTATAAAAGGTAAATTTAAATTAGAAAATATAAATAATAATATCAACACAGTAGTAAATAATAATATCACCACCATTACTGTATCTAATTTAAAAGATGGAGCTACTGAAAACTTTACGTTAGTACCTAAGGAGAATTAAAATGAATAAAAATACAATTAAAGATTTAATGAATACTTTAAGTGAAAAAAATTATAATCCTATCTATGCTAAAAATCTTAAAGAAGCAAAAGAGATTATTCTTAATTTAATTCCTCTTCAATCTTCTATAGCTTTAGGTGGCTCAGTTACAATTAACCAACTTGATATTATAGATACCTTTAGAGATGGTGAATACCATCTCTTTGATAGATATAATCAGCCTGATTGGCCTAGTACGCTTCAATGTATGAGAGAAGGACTTTTAGCAGACTATTTTCTAACTAGTACAAATGCTATTAGCAAAAATGGAGAACTCATCCAAACGGATTCTGGTGGTAATAGAGTTGCTAGTTTACTTTGGGGTCCTAAAAATGTTATTGTTGTTTGTGGAATAAGTAAGCTTGTTGATACTTGGCAAGAGGGAATGAATAGAATTAAAGAGTTTGTTGGACCTTTAAACTCCAAGAGAATTAACCACAAAACACCATGCAATATCTCTGGAGTTTGTGAAGATTGTCAAACAAAGCAAAGAATTTGTAACTTTACATCTGTAATTAAATCTGGTAAAAGAGTTGGAAATCCAATAACTATTATAATCATAAACGAAGAGGTGGGTTACTAGTGGATCAAAATATAAAATGGTTTTATAATAAAAAAGCTGAAAACATTACAAAAGTACTACTTTCTAAGGAATATGATGCTATTTTTATAGATCATTTGGATAATGTTAAAGATTTTTTAACATCTAAAATATCACCATCTGAATCTTTAGTTCTTGATGAAACACCTTTTTTAAATCTTCTAGAGCTATCTTCTCCACTAAAGGAAAAAGGATGTGTAATATTTGATTATAAAAAAGACCGAGAAGCTGTTTTAGCTGATAACTTTATTACCCAATGTGATTTCATCACAGAAAATGGTGAGTTAGTTTTTTCAAATGATTTTGCAAGTTGTGCAGCTATTTTTGGACCTAATAAAATATTTGTTATTGTCAGTGCATATAAAATTATTAAAACTCTTTCTGAAATAGATAAAAAATCTAATAACAACTTTAGTGTAATTCATCATGGACGAAAATTTCCTAATAAATATACAGTTATTGTAGTTTCAGAAAATATATAAAATGAAAAAAGCAGAGTTTTATCTCTGCTTTTTTCATTCTACCAGTATTTTTTCCACTCTGGTTTAAATATTCTTGTTAAAGCCTCTAAATAATAGTAATCTCCCCAAATGTTACACTCTTTAACTCCTGATCCATGAGGAATTGAGTAAACTGCATCTGTTAAAAGTCCATTTGAATAATCTAAATCTTTTGTACTGTAATTTTTCATCAGTGATTTCATCATTTTATGAGCTGCATTTAAATAGATCTCTCTATCTGGATCATTTTTATCTAAATATTGATCCATCTCTAAGATTCCACATACCGCTATAGCTGCAGCTGATGTATCTCTTGGTTGTCCAGAACCATCTGTAAATACTAAATCCCAGTAACATACGTCATCCTCTGGTAGATTGTTTATAAAGTAATTTGTAACTCTTTTATAAAGGTCCATGTATCTTTTATCCTTTGTGTAGCCATAAGCTAATGGGAATCCATAAACTCCCCAAGCTTGTCCTCTTGCCCACGCTGAAGTATCTGAGTACCCTTGTGCAGTGACTCCTCTTGTAGGCTCTCCTGTCTCATGATTGAAATAATATGTATGGTGTGTTGATGAATCCTCTCTAACAACAACACTTGAAGCTGTAGCTAGATGTTTTGCACCTATTTCAGCAAACTTTTTATCTCCAGTCATCTCTGTGGCCCAAAATAGTAGCGGTATATTCATATTACAATCTATTATAAGTCTATAATCCTCTGGTTTCCCTAAATCTCCCCAAGCTTGGATGAACTGTCCTTTTTCTTGGAATCTTGTTATTAAGTGTTCAGCAGCCTTTATTCCAACCTCTTTAGCTAACGTACTTCCTGTAACTCTTTCTTGAGCAACTGCTGAAAGAGAGTATAAAAATCCAATATCATGATGATTAACATGTATTTTATTCTCTATTCTTGTTTTATAGCCTCTTAATTGATACTCAGCTATTTTTCTATATTTTTCATTTTCAGTCATCTCATAAGATAGCCATAACATTCCTGTCCAAAATCCTACTGTCCAATCATCAAAATCCTCTGCATTTTTTGTTCCAGGATATATATTATTTACACTAGCTGCTCTTGGGTATGTATCTATAAATACCTTTGAGTTTTCATCCACTTTTTTCATAGCTTCGTGCATTGCAAAAAATAGATCCTCTTTTGATAACCTAAACTCTTTTGAATATTTCTCTCTCGTCTTTTTTAATATCTCCATTTTTATCTCCCCTCTTATCAAGTTTAAAATTTAAACTTTCAGTTATAATTCAAATGGATTATACGAGTATTTTTTTGGGTTGTAAATCTTCTTTTTTGCATCTTCCTTTTTCTATCTCTTTTTTATATTCCATTTTAGCTTTATTTTTCTAAAAGCTCTTCTGGATTAAATTGTGTTGGCGATATCCCCTCATATTTCTTGAAAATTCTTATAAATGTATTAGAGCTGTTATAACCTAACTCTTCTGCTAAATCTTTTATTTTTATATCTTTTTTCTCTTTTAATATCTCTTTTGCTTTTTCTATTCTATAAACATTTATATAATTTTTAAAGTTATCTCCCATAACTTTTTTAAATAAAATACTCGTATATTTAAATGATAATCCTAAATAATCTGCTAAATTATCTAAAGAAAAGTCTAATTGATAATTTTTATCTATATAGGTTTTTATTTTTTCTCTAATGGCTTCATTTTCATCTTGTTCACTAGTTTTCTTTTGTTTACAGATTTCAGTTATAAGTTCATTAAAAATACTTCTAATTTTCTCTAAACTTCCTGTTTTTGTAATACTTTCAATATCTAATTTCTCACAATGCAATGAACTTTCAAACTCTTTTAACTGAACAACAACTCTATTTAAAGTATTATAAAGTAGTCCTGTGAACTCTTTAATATCCTTTTTATCCATTGCTTCTGGGTTTATTCTATCTACAAATATCTCATCTACTATTTTTTTAGCCCCTTGTAAGTTTCCATTTAATAGTTTTGAAACTAATTTTGCCTCTGTTTCAATAGGATATGTAAGTATTAGTTTTCCACTTTTTATGTTTTCTGAGAATAGAACCTTTCTCCCTTTAGCCATAAACTTAGCGTCTAAAATTTTCTTACAAGTTATATACTCTTGTGGAAAGCTCTCTACAGATACAAACTCGTTTGATACTGCAGCTATTAACTCTACACTATATTTTTGTCCTATATTTTCTAACATGAAGTGAAAAGCATCCTCAATAACAGAGTCACTTTCCTCTGGTATTATAAAAGCTATACTTTTATAATCTATATCTATATGTTCATAAATTCCATTTGAAGATAAACTCTCTTTTAGATATTCTCTGGCTAAAATAAAATTTTTAAAATCCAATCCTTCGTCATCACTATCAAATATCTCAACTAAAACAATCTTTAATTTTCTTCCTTGAAGAGATTTTACTTTTCTAGTTAACTCTCCTACCTCGTGTATTTTTCTTATTCCTAAAACAAAATCTCTCAAATTCTTTCTTCTATCTACAACTGCTAGTGTATTTATCTCTCCAATCAATTCTTTTCGCTCTTTATACAATTTAATAGAATAATCTATTAAAATAGATAATAAAGCTAATGCTACAAATATTACAAAAGATTTTAAAAATAGTATTTGATAAAAAATAGCGTTATTTGGTGTATACAAAAACTTAAAATTTAATCCACTGCTTCTTAAAACATATCCCTCTTTACCTCTTCTTTTAGTTACAATATCTTTATCTAAAGAATAAATTTTATTATCTTTTAGTATCTCCCACTTTCCATCTTCACTGTCATATAGTTCCGAAAAAAATAACTCTCTATCTAAAGTTACAATCCAAAAAATTCCCTCTTCTAAATTAAAAATTTTATTTTTTAAAATAAAACTCATCTCTTTTTCTTGAGGTATTAAGATCAAATTTGAACTCTCCTGATCTTTTTCTTCTGCACCAATACTTTTTAGATATCTAAGTTTATTTCTAGTCCCATCTCCAGTAATTATAATATCTGAGTTTTCTTTTCCTAAACTTAAAGTATAACCGCTCTTTCCATAGATATTGTTTTTCTTTTGAATCTCTTGTAATACCTTTATCAAATTATAATATGAAATTTCCTTTGAATTATAGTACTCCTTTATAGGTTCACTATTTTCTAAATCTCCAATAGATGACATAAATAATTCCACTTTTAAATTTATTTTATTTAAAAGTCTTTCAACTCTTAAATGTTCCTCTTCCTTATAACCTTTATATTCCTTTACCCCAAATAAAAATATAAGTATTGAAGCAAAAAATAAAAATCCCCAAATTTTTTTGTTCAAAAAAATATTTTCACGTTCTTTTTTTAACATATTGCCCCTTTTATAAAACCTTTTTATTTATTATACTACGATTATAACTTCCCATGCAACAGTATAATTGACAGGATTAACTCCTAAATCTATCCAAATTTTTATAAACTTGTTTTCCTCTTTACCATATATTTCCAAATTTATTTTTTCACTTTTATAAAATTTGTATCTTAGATTACCTAAAGATATCTCTTTAAACTCCCCAGTTATAAAAGTACCTTTCATAGGCTCCCCATCAATAAGTATCTTTTTATTTTTCATATTAGAGATCCTCATATTAGCTATAGTTGAATAAACCTCTCCCTCTCCTGTTATATAGTTCTCCAAATAAACCATACCCGTCTTTTTAAAAATATAGTTTTTCTTACTGCTTAACTTTCCATTCCAGTTGATAAAATCCATATAGGCAACTCCTGAATCCTCATTTCCATGTCCTCTGGCTATGCTGTTCTTTGGCATATTCTCCACAGAACTCTCCACCCCTTTTATATTTTCCATATCCATTTTTATCTCTGTTGTCCCTGGAATATAGTAAAAATCTACCCCTTTCCAATAATCTATATACTCATCTCCCTTTGAATATATATATACCGCTCCATCCCCTGTAAACCATCCTTTAGTATTTTCTCCATTAAATGTTTCAAAGTTACCAATTTTTTTTGAATGCATAGCAACTCCTATAGCAAACTCTTTATTTCTATAGAAAACTCTATTCATCTCATTAAAACACTTTACCTCACTGGAGTAGTTCTTGACTTTAATCTTTGAATTTTTTAAAACTTCCTCTGATAAATTATAGAATACAGCTCTTTTCTCTTTTTCTGTATATAGGTAATATTCATCTAAAGATAGCTCTCTTTTTGCTATTTCTAAAAGTTTTACTCTATTTTCTTCATCCACTCCATAAGCTAATAGTAGTAACGAGTTTATAACCTCGTGTCCAATTTGGTGATCGTTCCCATCTCTTGTTATAGCTCTACCGTTAACTATATCTGTTATAGCTCCTCTAAAAAATAGTGGTTCAAAAGATGAATAAACTCTCGCACATATTTTTTTAGTATCTATTTTATCTCTAAGTTTTTTATCCACTAAGTATATTATTTCAGCAATTCCTGACAGTAAAACATTTCCATAAGTTCCTGCATATGGTATAAACCCGTGCTGTATAAAAGATCCATCTGCATAAAACCCATCTCTATTACTTATTGTTTCTACATCTTTTTCAGATATTATCTCTAAAGTTTCGGATATAGATTCAACAGCTCTTTGACATATCTCTAAACTATTTAAAAGAGCACCTCTTAAAAACACAATTTTACAAGTATCAATTAAATTCCCTCCAGTTGCTGCTCTCAAAGGCAACCCACTCGGATGCATTGCCACTGGATTGTTTCCTAAACATCTCTCATCTGGTAAAAAATATCTCGTTACATCTATTACCTTATCTATTAAATCTTTTTCCAATCTCTCTAAAAAAAGAATCAATATATCATTTAATAGTAATGGGTACCCAATCTCCCACTGCCACCAATTTGTATGCTCTACAGACTCTAAATTATAATAATTCTTATAGTTATTTTTTAATACTTCATTAGCTATTGTAAATAAGAGCTCATCTTTAAAATAAACTGAGTTCTCTGTATTATAAGCTACCCCTAAAGATAATATTTTTTTATAGCTATCTCTAACTCTTTCCACTAGAACTCTTTTTTCATCCTCTTCAATTAAAGTTTTATTATCTTTATATTCTTTTAATATATCTTTACACTCTTGCTCCAGCTTTTTCAGAGTTTCCTCTGGTGCAATTTTCCCTGTTAAATATTCTATACGTTTTTTTAATATATCCCCCATTTTTTCTTCTCCCTCTTATAATCTTTTTTCTATATCTATTAAACTCTTTTGTCTTTAATATACTTGCTATGATATTTTTAGTAAATATACCGTTTTCTTTAAATATCATCTTTTTTCTATAAGAAATCTATCTTGTACAAAATAAAAAGTGTATGCCTTCTAATCCCAAGACACACACTTTATTTTTTTCTATAATTCAATGGGGAATCCTTAAACTTTCTTTTAAAAATTAGAGTAAATGCACTTGGAGATGAAAAAGATAAAATATCAGATATGTACCCAATTTTATAATCTGTAGTTTTTAATAGTATTGCTGCTTTAGTCAATTTTTGATTTAATATATACTCCGAGGGAAAAACTCCTAAATATTTTTTAAACTGCTCTTTTAATATTTTGTTATATATTTTAAACTCTTTTTCTACATCACTAACAGTTACTCTTCTATCAATATTGGAGTCTATATATTGAAGTATATCCATAAAATTTTTATCATTTAAATAATTAAATCCAATATTATTTTTTCTTTCACCTAAATAAAAAATCACATCTAATAATAACTTAAAAAAAGTTAACTCTTTATCCTCTATCTTTAGAGCTTTTTCAATTTCAAAAAGTACTTTTTTTAGATTATAAATTTTAATTCGTCGATATTCTCTCTTTTTTATTTTGTTATTTAACGTTTCTAACAAAGAGTAATCCTTTATTCTAAAAATATCTAGTTTACACTCTCTTGTTAAAACTAAAATACTATTAAAATAAAACTCATTACAAATTATTAGGTCTCCCTCTTCAAAAAACACATACTCCTCTGAATTATAATAATATAGCCCTTTTCCCTTTGTACAGATTCTAATAACTGTACCACTCAAGTTTTCTAAATCTTTAAAATATCCTCTTTTTCCTTTAATATCCTTATAATTAACTCTAAATAGTTCATAAAAACTATTTTTTATAACCTCTACCTCGCTAGACATTAATTTTCTATCCTCCTATTTAAAGTCAATAAATGGGATATCCTCTCGCTATCTACTTTTTTATTAAAAATCTCTAATTTTACTGATTATCAAATCATATTTCTCTTTAATAAAGGACATCGGGGGACATCTTTATATTCGAAATTTTTTTGTAATATTGTTTAATTTAAGTCTTAAATAAATATGTTTAAAGTAAATGCGAGAAGATATAGACTTTTTGAAATTTTTTGATTTTAGTAAAATAGTCTTACTTTTATAGTACTCTATTTTAATGAAAAAAAATGTCATTTAAAAAAATATTTTAACACTTTTTGTAAAAAAAAGACTAGATAAGTAAGTTATCTAGCCCTATTTTCCGTTATGCTTTATGAGCATAGAAGTGTTCGCAATCTCCAAACTCTTTTTCTTTTAATTTCATTAACTCTTTAAGAACCTTGTTAAAGTCAATATTTGAGAACTCCAAATCTTCAATACCTCTTTCTATAACTGTATATCTATCATCATCTACTTTTGTTAAAGTTATTGTGTGATCCTTAGCTAAAGGCATCTCTTTTTTAGTAAATATTACTTTTTCCCCAGTTTCCATTTTATTTACACACTCTAAAATAAACGATTCAAATTTTTCTACTGTTATTTTTTTAGACATAGTAATTCACCTTTCCCTTAAATATATGTTAGTTTTATTTTTTACTCTCTGTAACCTTTCTTCTACAAAAAATAGATTTTTCTTTTATTTTTTATATTTTTTTTTATTTAATAATTCTAAAGGAATCTCTTTCTTAAGTTAGTAAATTAAAACATACAATCATATAGATAGTTTAATTATAGTTTAACTATAAAAGGAGGCTAGAATGGCTCTAAAAGAGGATTTTTATAAGATTTTAGAAGTTAATAAAAATGCCAGTGAGGCTGAGATAAAAAAGGCTTATAGAAAACAAGCTCGAAAATATCATCCTGACAAATTTAGTTCTTCAAGTGAAGCTGAAAAAGCTACAGCTGAAACAAAGTTTAAAGAGGTTAATGAAGCTTATCAAATACTATCTGATCCAGAAAAAAGAACTCAATATGATAACTTTGGTCACGCTGCTTTTGAACAAGGTGGACCTAGTAGTTCTCAAGGTTATGGTCAATATGGTGGTGGACAAAATTATCAAGACTTTAACTTTGGTAATTTTAACTTTAACTTCAATGAGTTTGGTGGTGGAGGTGACGAAGATTTAGGAGATATCTTTGGTTCTTTCTTTGGTGGTAGAGGTGCTCGAAAAAGAGGCCCTCAACCTGGTGGAGATTTGTCTATGGAGATTGAAATCTCTTTGGAAGAATCTGCTAAAGGTGGAGAAAAAACTATTCGTTACGCTCGTACTGGAAAAAACGGTGCACCTGAAGAGGTGGAAAAAAAATTCAAAATACCTGCTGGTATAGCTGATGGTCAAAAATTAAAATTAGCTAAATTTGGTAACGCTAGTACAAGTGGAGGACCACATGGGGACCTTTACATACATATAAAAATTAAACCTGACGATCTTTTCATAAGAGATGGATATGATGTTATCTGTAAAGTTCCAGTTAGTTACTATACTGCAGCTTTAGGAGGAGAAGTAGAAGTTCCAACTTTAAGTGGAAATAAGAAAATCAAAATACCTGCTGGAACTCAAAGTGGAAAACGTTTTGCTTTAAGAGAGTATGGAATTTTTAATCCTAAAACTAAGAAAAAAGGGACTCACTACGCTGAGATAACAATTGAAGTTCCTGTTGATTTAGATGAGGAACAAAAGAATCTACTTAAAGAGTTTGATGAAAAACTAAAAGATAAAAATAGAAAAATTAAAACTAGCTTTATAGAAAAAGTTAAGAAATTTTTTAAACTATAAAAGAGGAAGTTTGTGAAAACTTCCTCTTTTAAGAAATTTTTTTTATCATTTCTTTTTGAAAATCTTTAAATAAATTTATATATTCATTTTTTATTTTATCATATATATCCCATGCTGTTTCTTCATTATAAGTATGAGAAGTTCTATTTCTATTTATCATAAGATTAATCCACTCTGTTGCATCGTGTATTATTCCATCTTTAAATCCTTCTCTGAAAGTTTCTCTTGGACTCACTACTTCTATACCCTGATATTCCAAATAACTTTTCATAAGTTTCCAACTTAATTCATACACAAACTCAAATCTTTGTATAGTTCCATCTAAATATAATTCATCTGAATGAGCATCTTTTTCTAAAGCTACCTCTAATTTTTTTAAAGCTTTTTGAAAATCGTCAAGTTTATATTTCAATTTATTTTCATTCATCAAAATCCCACCTTTTTCATTAGTTTTATATATTAAGATTCCATCAGTTTCTATATTTTTTTTTATATTTTCTCCAATATTCTTAGTATATTCAATTACATCTACTGTATATTTTAAATCTGATTCAAAAAAATCATTTCGGATATCATCAATAATATTATTTACTCTTAGGAATACAGCTAAGTCTATATCTGAAGTTTCTCTATAATCTTCTCTAGATCTAGAACCAAAAATTTTTACCCATTCTATTTTTTCTTTATACTTTTTAAAAATATCAATAATTTTAAAAAAATCAGCTTCTGATAGACCGTACATTTTTTCCTCCTAAACTTTTTTTACCTATTATAACATGTTAGATTGAATAACAAAGTACAATAGCTTTTTAGTAAACTCACGCAATCTATATTTTTTATAATATCTTAACATATTTTGAAAAAAAGAAGCTAGTATTTTATGCTAGATTCACAATTTTAATACCCTGTTAGACTTTCTTTGCAAATATATAGTCATATGGAAAAAGTTTTTTTAGTGTATCTGCCACTATTGCTTCTGAGTTTGTATAGTTTAAAAATCACCCTTCAGAGTCGTATTTACTAACCTCTTGTCTTTCAGGATTATTGTCTAAACATACAACTCTTTTTTATTTATAAATCTCACTCCTTAAAATTTTTTAATTTAATTGTAGGTTATTTCTAAAATTTATAGAAGTATATTGTATATACCTGTAAATTTTTGAAAAAGTTTAAATAGGAGGTTTTTATGAGTGATATTATTCAAATGGAGAAGTTTGCTAAAGATATTCGAAAAGAGACACTAAAAATGCTTCTAAATAGAGGTTTTGGACATATTGGTGGAGCTATGTCCATTGTAGAAACTCTTGCAGTACTGTATTCAAATATGAAGATTAATCCCCAAGACCCTAAAAATTTAGATAGAGATTTCTTTGTTTTATCTAAAGGCCATGCAGGCCCTAGTCTTTACTCTACTCTTGCATTAAAAGGTTTTTTCCCATTAGAAACTCTAATGACACTAAATGATAATGGAACAACTTTACCTAGTCACCCTGATAGAAATTTAACTCCAGGAATTGATATGACAACTGGTTCTTTAGGACAGGGTATCTCTGCTGCTGTTGGAATAGCTTTAGGTCTTTTAAGAGATGGTAGTGAAAGACAGGTTTACTGTATTGTTGGAGATGGTGAATTAAATGAGGGGCAGTGCTGGGAAGCTATTCAGTTTGCTGCTCACTTTAAGCTTACTAACTTCACTCTTTTTGTGGATAACAATAAAAAGCAACTGGATGGAACAACTGAAGAAATCTGCGAAACTTTTAGTATCTTAGAAAAATTTAGAAGTTTTGGATTCCACTCTATGCAAGTTAAAGGCGACTCTGTTGGAGAGATTGAAACAGCTTTAAAAAGTGATAACTTTGGAAAACCTAAAGCTATTGTTTTAGATACTATTAAAGGTCAAGGTGTTAAGTACTTTGAAGATTTAAAAGCAAATCACCACGTTAGATTCAACGATGAGATGAAGGGAGTTCTTCTTTGGGAGATTCAAAACTTTGAAAATGGTGATGAGGAGGCTAAAAATGAGTAATCTTATATTAGAAACTACAGAGATGAGAAAAGCATATAGTGAAACACTAAAGGAACTTATTGAAGAGGATAAAAATGTCTATGTTTTAGAAGCTGACCTTTCTGAAGCTATCACTACAACATCTATTGGTGTGGATTATCCAAATAACTTTGTTAATTGTGGAATTATGGAAGCTAATATGGTTGGAACTGCAAGTGGATTATCTCTTCTTGGAAAAATCCCTTTTATTCATACATTTAGCCCTTTTGCTACTAGAAGATGTTATGATCAGATATTTTTATCTGGAGGTTTTGCTAGAACAAATATAAAAATATTAGGTTCAGACACAGGAATCACATCGCAATACAATGGTGGAACTCATACATCTTTTGAAGATATAGCTCTTATGAGAGAGATTCCTGGGGCTACAGTTATTACAGCTACTGATTCTACTATGTTAAAATATTTAATTCGTGAGATAAAAGATATCTATGGAATCCACTATATAACAACAATTAGAAAAAATGCTTATAAAATATATGATGAAAAGGAAAAATTTGAAATTGGAAAAGGAAAAGTCTTAAAAGATGGTAAAGACTTTACGATAATATCTAATGGAATAATGGTTGCAGAAGCTTTAAAAGCTGCTGAAGAGCTTGAAAAACAAGGGATCAGTGCCGCTGTTATTGACATGTTTACTGTAAAACCTATAGATAAAGACCTGATTATTGAATATGCTAAAAAAACAGGAAAGATTATAACAGCTGAAAATCACAATGTCACAGGTGGTCTTGGAAGTGCTGTTGCTGATGTCCTTGTGGAAAACTATCCAGTCCCTATGAGAAAAGTTGGTGTTGAAGATCGATTTGGACAAGTTGGAACTCAAGACTTCCTACAAAAAGAGTATGGTTTAACAGCTGAAAAAATCATAGAAAAAGCAAACTCACTTGCTTTGGGAGGAAAGTTATGAAAATTTTTATCGACACTGCTAATGTTAATGAAATTAGAGAAGCTGCAAAGATGGGGTGTATCTCTGGAGTTACTACAAATCCATCTCTAATCGCTAAAGAGGGAAGAGATTTTAAAGAGGTTGTAACTGAAATTTGTGAGATTGTAGATGGGCCTATCAGTGCTGAGGTTATGTCTTTAAAAGCTGATGAGATGATTGCTGAAGCTTTAGAGCTTGTAAAAATCCATAGCAATATAGTTATAAAACTTCCTATTACAAAGGATGGACTAGAGGCTTGTAGACATCTTGTAAATAGAGGAATTAAAACAAATGTAACTCTGATTTTTACAGCTAACCAAGCTCTTTTAGCTGCAAGAGCTGGAGCTACTTATGTTAGTCCTTTCCTTGGAAGACTTGATGACACTGGAGTAAATGGTATTGAACTAATAAAAGAGATTGCTGAGATTTTTAAAATTCACAATATCAGTAGTGAAATTATAGCCGCTAGTATTAGAAACACTTACCACTCTAAAGAGGCTGCCAAAGCTGGAGCTCACATTGGTACAATTCCATACCCTGTACTTTGTAAAATGTTAGAGCACCCACTTACAGATGCTGGAATCGCTAAGTTTTTAGCTGATTGGAATAGATAAACTAAAAAGCTATCTCACATAAATTTATGTGAGATAGCTTTTTTACAATCCCAATTTATTTTTTAAACTACTTTCTAAAATAGCTGAAACATTTATCTTATTTTTTTTTGCTAAATCATTAAGCCATTTTGGTAAAGTTACATTTCTTCTAACACATTTATTATTTTCATCATCTCTAATAGGAGTCATGAAAACTTCAATCAACTGAACAAACTCTGTTGAATCTACCTTTATACTTTGAGGCTTACTAGGATTAGGAATATCTTGTTCTCTAGATTCTAAAGAATACAAATACAACCCTAAACAATCTTTAGCCATAAATAAAGCTTCTTCCAAGCTATCTCCACATGTAAATGCTCCAGGTAAGTCTGGAAAAGAAACATTAAACCCTTCTTCCTCTTGTTGAAAAATTGCTGGATAAATATATCTATCTTTTTTCATTTCATCACCTCTAAGTTATATTAATATACAAAGTTAGCGGGATTATTTTAATCCCGCAGCCTTCAAGATAGAAAGATATGTACCTTTTTTCATATCTTTTCTAGGATGTGGAACTATTACAGTTACGCTTCCTTTATAAAAAATATGATGTGAACCATTAATTCTATCTAAAATCCAACCATTACTTTTTAATAGTTGAATGAGGTCTTTTGAGTTATATGACATGTCTATTCACCTCATATTTATTATACACATTAAAAGTGTGTATGTCAAATACAACATTTGATTTTTGTATGAAAAAGAGCTAGTGGGTAAACTAGCTCTTTTTTATTTAAATTCAACTTATCTTACAATATAACTGTTTAACGCCTCGATAGTTTTAAACAACTCTCTTGTGTCTAACTTCTCATTTACAGTGTGAACTCCTTGCATTCCAGCTCCAATGATTATTGAGTTATATCCCCTCTCTGCAAATATGTTACTATCTGATCCTCCACCTATAACTTGAAGCTCAGTAGCTATTCCCATGCTCTCATATACCTTTGCAAACTCCTTTGCAAATGCAAGATCATCTGTTGGCTTTAAAGTTGGGAAAACACATACCTTTTCAAATACAAACTCTCCACCTAACTTTTCAACACTGTTCTCACAAGCCTTCTCATAAGAGTTTAAAGTCTCAAATATAGACTCTAAAGAGTGACCTCTAACCTCTCCTGTAACAACACAAAGGTCAGCTACAACATTACTTGGAAACTCTGAATGAATTGTCCCTAAGTTTGAAGTCGTAAGAGTATCAATTCTTCCTATATTCATATTAGAGATAGCTATTCCAGCTAGAGTTATAGCATTTATTCCCTTTTCAGGTTCAATTCCAGCGTGAGCTTTTCTACCTTTAAAAGTGATTTTAAAATCATACTTACTTGGAGCCGTATGAGCTATTAGTCCAGCTCTACCAGAGTTATCTATAACAATCATATTCTTTGCTGGAACCATATGAGTTGGAACTAAATCCCAATCTATATTTTTAGCTCCTAGCATTCCATTCTCTTCACATGGAGTTAAAAGAACAAATACATCTTCATGTTTTGCTTCACTCTCTATTAGGTTTTCTAAAACCTCTAATATAGCTGCGATACCAGCTTTATCATCTCCACCTAAAGTTGTAGTTTCATCAGTTTTTATAAAATCCCCATCTATTGTTGGATTTATATTTGCACATGGCTCTACTACGTCCATATGAGCTGCTAATGTAACTCCCTCTCCAGAAACATTTCCCTTTAATTTAGCAAAAATTGTAGGGGCATTTCCACCGTACTTTTTAAATCCTAAATCTAAATATACTTCAAGTCCCAATCTCTCTAATTGTTTTACTAGGTACTCACTGTACTCTTTCTCATTTAATGATGGAGAGTATATTTTTACCATATCTATAAAACTATTTATAACTCTCTCTTTTTTCATTATCCTACCTTCTTTTCCATAAGTTTTTTAGCAAATAGTATACTTGAGAAAACTGATACTAATGTTATTAAAAACGCTGGCTTTCCAGGAATAAAGTTAACTAACTTTGTCATAGCAAATGATACTGCTAAAGCAAAAACTGCAACTTTTGGTGACTTTATTGCAAACTGTGCAAAAACTCCTCCAAAAAGACCTGGTATAACTAGAGTTAGTAATGCCATAAAGCTCGGTGGTAATTGACTTAATAGAGCTTGTCCAGCTAAAACTGACAGTATTAAGAATACAATACCAATCCAGATAGAAACTCCTATTCCAATAGTTCCCATTATAGAACCCTCTTCAGTTCCTGCAGGACATTCAGAAGCTTCCTGAGCAGAGATAGCAGCAGGTATTCTCATATTTACAAGATTTCCTGATAAGAACCCCATGTATAATCCAGCTCTACCTACAATTGGGTAGTAACTGATTGGCTCACTAAAGTAGAAAGCTCCAGAAACAGAAGCCTGTGATATAGCTCCAGCCATTATAGCTGCTAACCCTGGATTAAATCCAAAGTAAAAAGTCATAATAAGTGCTGGTAAAAGAGAAGCTAAAAATCCTAAAACCATTGTGCTTCTTCCAATTTTTGTAACATCATCTATATATCTATTGTAAATTCCCATATTTTTTCCTCCCAATTTATGCTGCTAAAAGCCCGATAGCTGCTCCACCAAACATAGCAAAAGTAAGTGCCCACTCTTTTAACCAAGCCATCTTCTCTCCTATTTTTAAACAAACTACCATAATTATCATTCCAGATATAGCTGCAATTGTTACATCAGGATTTGTATTAAACTTCATTAAGTTTCCAACGTTAAAGAATGCGAAAGATCCTAACATAGCTCCTAGTCCAACTGCTGGTAAAAGAGCCTTTCTTCCATTAGTTAATAACCCATTAACTTTATCCATCTTATGTGCAAATAGGAAAACAAAAACAATCCATCCCATTGATCCTAATGCCATAGTCCAAAGTGCATTTGTAAATACAACTGGTAACATATTTGTTGAAAGCTCAGATCCCATTGCTTGAGCTCCAAAGTTTGCTGCCATTGCCTCAAAGTTTGAACTTCCTATTAAACTCAGTCTCAATGTTGATACTGGTGATCCCATTGTTACTAAAAGTGCTAGTAAACTTCCTACTACTCCCAGTGCTGGTCCAATACTTGCCATTGCACTAACTTTTATTCCCTTAGTTATTTTATCGTTAGATATCCCTAACTCCTTAGCTGTTGATATTGATTTTTTAATGATTAACCCCGATTGAAGTAATACAATAATAATACCAAAAATAGCTGTTCCCCATATAATTGGGTGTGATGCATAAATCATATGCCCGTTCATAATCCCTCCTAAAATGTCTTAAATAAGTCTTTAATTTTGAAACACTTGATTATATTAGCATTTTACTTAAAAAATGTCAATATTATAAACATAAAAATCTCTTTATGGTTATTTTTTTCAATTTGAACATGATTTTTATCATTTTTTTTACAATACTAAAAGGACAATATCACCTGTAGATGACATTGTCCTTACTATTGACAAAAATCTTTTTATTTTAATCTACTTAATTAACCCCATTAATCTTGGTAGTGCTGTTGAAAGTTGAGGTACATAAACTACTAGTAATAATACTGCTATTATAACTGCATAGTACTTTACCATCTCCTTCATAACATCTTCCATTTTAAGTTTAGCAACTTTTACTCCAACAAACAGTGTATTTCCAACTGGTGGTGTAATGTTTCCAATACATAAGTTAAACACTATGATGATTCCAAATTGAACTGGAGTCATTCCAAAAGTCTTAACTATTGGCAGGAATATTGGTGTAAATATAAGTATCGCTGGCGTAACATCCATAAATGTTCCAATAAATAGTAAAAGTACATTCATTAGTAAAAGAATTAGATATTTATTGTCAGAGATTCCTAAAATCATATTAGAAATAGCTTGAGGTACACCTGTGAAAGCCATTACCCATGACATAATTGTTGAAACTCCAATTAGGAAAACAATTATTCCTGTCATCTTTGCACTCTCTTCAAATATTTTAACTAACTGCTTTACAGTTATACTTCTATAGAAGAACACAGATAGTAATAAACTATATACAACTGCTACAACAGACCCCTCTGTTGGCGTAAATATACCTTTAATGATTCCACCAATAACGATAACTATAAGTGCTAATGATGGTATAGCATCTACAAATGTAGCAAACACAACTGAAAACTTCGCTGCTGCCTTTCCTTTCATCCCTCTTTTCTTAGCTAAGAAGAAAGTTAAGATCATACAACCTAATCCCCAAAGTACCCCTGGAATATATCCAGCCATAAATAGAGCTGCAACTGATGTTCCTCCACTTACAAGTGAGTAAACAATTAGTGAGTTTGATGGTGGTATTAGTAGCCCTGTTGGTGCTGTTGAGATATTTACTGTAGCACCTAATATTGGGTCATACCCCTCCTCTTGTTCCATAGGTAAAAGTATTCCACCCATAGCAGCACAAGCTGCAACTGATGATCCAGAGATAGCTCCAAACATCATATTTGCTAGAATGTTTGTTTGCATAAGTGATCCAGGTACTCTTCCAGTTAAAGACTGAGCAAAAGATACCAATTTCTTAGCTATTCCACCTTGATTCATTATGTTTCCAGCTAAGATAAAGAATGGTATAGCTATAAGTGTAAAGTTTGATATTCCAGAAAATATTCTTTGAGCTCCTGTGATAAGTGTATTATCAAAAGCTAAAGATGGTAATATAGCTAGTATAGATGATATTCCTATACTTATAGCTATTGGGAATCCTAAAATTAGTGTAACTATCAGCACACTAAACATAATTAGAGCTGTTGTTAAAACCATTTTTACATCTCCTCCTTTAATTTCTCTAAAATATCTTTAATATTTAGTAAAGAGTATATACAGATTATAACTCCTGATATTGGAAGTACTGCATATATATACCCCATAGATATTCTAAGAGCAGGAGTAGTTTGTGTCATAGTTAGAGCTGTAATTGCTGATCCACCTCTCACTAAAACTCCAAGTGAAAATAGAAATATTACAAGCTCACTTAAAACTCCTAGTAGACTTTGAGTTTTATTTGTAAGTTTCTCCACAAAGAAAACCATCTTCATATGGTCTCTCTTTCCAAAGATATATGCTGCAGCTAACATTGCCATCCAAGCAAATGAGTAAGAGATTAACTCCTCAGAAACTGTACTTGGTGCTTTAAATATATATCTTGATGAAATTTGATAAGTTCCCATTAAAGTCATGAATGCAAACAGTGCCACACAAGTTCCTAGTAAAACTTTATCCAAACCTTTTCTTATGTTATTCATTCTCTTTTCCTCCTGTCATAGATTTTCCAACTTCTTGAATCTTCTCATATATTGGAACTAATTTAGGATTTGATGTCATTACCTCTTGGTGTAGTGGTAAAACTCTATCTTGGAACGGTAACACTTCTGGATAGAAGAACTGTACGTTCATCTCCTCTTTAGCTTGTTTAATAGATTTCTCTACAGAATCTCCCCAAGCATCTCTTTGAACTCTTGAGATTATTTGGAATCCTTTATCAAAGATCTCTCTTTCTTCTGGTGAAAGATTAGTTAAGAATCTCTCATTTCCGATAACTATATCAGGTACCATTTGGTGCATGTTGTAAGAGTAATACTTAGCAACTTCTCCATGTTTGTTACTTGTTACAGCTAACTCGTTATTTTCTGCTCCATCTATAACATTTTGTTGCAGAGCTGTATAAACCTCTCCAAACCCCATTGGAGTAGCTGATCCACCAAATAATTGCATCATTCTAATATTAGAAGCACTTTGTTGAACTCTAATTTTTAATCCTTTTAAATCGTCTGGAGTAAGTATTGGTTTTTTAACTGTATAGAAGTTTCTAGTTCCAGCGTCTAACCAAGCTACTGCTTCAAATCCAGATTTTTTTGTAGATTTAAATATTGGATCTATAATCTCTTTATCATCCATAACTGCATGGTAGTGCTCTGGACTTGTAAATAGATATGGTAAGTTAAAAATTTGATATATATCTTCAAAACTCTCTAATATTGCGTTACTTGCAACAGTAAAATTAATAGCCCCTGTTTGAGTCAACTCAACTGTATTTACCTGAGAACCTAAAAGCTCATTTGGAAATATTTGAACATCATACTTATCACCTAGATTTTCCTCAACGTACTTCTCAAAAGCAAGCAGCCCTATGTTAGTAGGGTGATCTGCTGCTTGATTGTGTGATACTCTGATGATTTCTTTCCCATTTCCTTTATTACAAGATGTAAAAAGAGCTCCCATGACAATTGCCATAGTTCCCATAAAAACCTTTTTCATTATTCTCATCTTTCTATCTCCCTTTAATTAAGATTCTTATTTTGCTTCTAAATACTTATGTAAAGTATTTCTAACTGCATCCTCCCCAGATAACATTTCAACAAAATAATTTTCTATTAATTCTGAAAGACCAACTTCCTCTAAGTTAACTCCAAAGATTCTATCATTTGTAAGCACAGTTTTTAGTTGCCCTT
>NZ_JBOFXD010000100.1:0-5849 GCF_051653945.1 Cetobacterium sp. | reverse complement strand
GGAAATTATAAGTACATGGATGATGGAGCTAGAGAGTGGGATATATCTTTTAAAAAGGATAAGGGATATATAATAACTGGTTCTAAAAACTATATTATTAAAGAAAATGTACCATTAGGAAGTAGAGTTGAACTTCTTTATTTAGGTATCATTATAGACATTCAAAATGCAACTAATGGAGTTGTAGAGTTTAAAAATGATGAAATAAAAGAAGATAGAAATTACCAATTAAAAATTTATACTCCAGATGGAAAAATCTTAATAAAAGATATTAGTACAACAAGTAACTACAATCAGCAAAATAAAGGTGAAGTTGAATACGATATTAATATTAGAGAAGATCACGAATCAAAAAGAAATAAAATTGATTCAAAAGTCTATTATGGTCTTACAGATCATTTGACATTAGGAATGGGATATTTAAGAGAGCCTGAACTAATAAATGATGAATATGAGTACCTTGATAAAGGAAGATTAGAAGCTGTTTACTCTAATTATATTTACTCACTACCATACACATTTAGAGTAGGTGGAGATAAGGTATTTAATGAGTTTGAATACAAAGTAAATGAAAAAAATACCAAAGATGATTATTCCTATGACTTTTTAGGTCAAATTGATATTAAAAAAGTTAGATTAAGACTTGAACATGAAAGTAAAGGCGAGTTTTACGAAGATAAATACAAGACAAAATTCTATGTAAGATACACTCCTATAAAGGCTTTAGACCTAGAATATGAAAGAGAAGAAGCAACTAAAAGGGATGGAATCTATGGAATAGATTATAAAGAAAAAATTAATAAATACAGCATAGAGTATTCAAAAGCATATAAAGATTTGTTATTAACTGGTGAATATGAATACCATACAGAAGATAAAGGAAAGTATAGTTTTAATACCTACTATACTGGTCTTAGAACCGCTACTTTAAAACTTGAAAATACATGGAAAAATGATGGGAAAGATTATGAAGTTGCATTTAGTGTATTTTCAAATGGTAATAGACTATTTGATTACAATTTAGAAGCTAGATATACGGAAAAAGAAAAAGATAAATTTACATTTAGATTCTCAACTAACTACAACAACTGGTTTGACTATGAAATGTTTATTGATAAAAAAGGAAACCAAGAACATAAATTCGGAATAGATCACATTACTGATCTAAGAAATCCGAAAGCAAAAATTAAAAATATGGATAGTTCCCCTCTTAAAGTTGTTACATTTGTAGATAAAAATGATAATGACATTTATGACGAGGGAGAGGAACTTATTAAAAATGTTGAGGTTCAAATAGGAGAACAAAAGATAAATACCAATGAAAATGGAGAAGCTGTGTTCTATGGAGTTCCAAATTATGTAACTTATGATTTAGAGCCAAAAATTAAAAAACCTAATTTCCTATTAGGAAATAACAAAGTTCAGGTACAAGGAAAAAATACAGCTACTATAGTAGCTCATATTCCTGTAAAGCCAATGCTAACTTTAACAGGATTTATCAATGTAGAGGATATTTTAGAACTTAATTCAATTGATAAAATGAGATTGTATGAAGAACTTCTTATAACTGTAAAAGATATAAATGGAAAAGTAATAGATAGAGCTATTCCAGATGAACAAGGAATATTTGAAATATCAGGACTTTTACCTAAGAAATACTTGATTGAAGTTGTTTACATGGGAATAGATCATCAAATAGATGGTATTAATGATGAAATTGTAAAGCTAACTTATGTAGATAAAACAGACAACAATTATTATGTATTTAACATAAAAGAACATGGAATTTCAATGTTGAAAGGGGAAGGAGAAAATAAAATATGAAAAAATTACTAGGCTTTTTTATGCTAATTAATATATTAAGTTTTTCAAATGTAATACCTAGTATTCCAGTAGTTCCAAATACTGGAAATACTGATATGGATGTACCTAAGTTGCCTACTGAAGATAAAACAGAAAAAGATGGTAGTATTAGAAAATTGCTTTCTAATACTACTGTAATGATGGAATCTAAGCTAAATGTAGTAGTTCCATTGGAGATTATTTCTGATGTAGATATAAAGGCTATGGTAGTGGATGATGAAAAGATAGAAGTGCCTTTTTCATTAGAACTTAATAAAGAACCTGATTTAAAAGACCATTATAGGGTCAAATATAGCCAAGATAAAATTGATATAGATGGTGATGGGAAAGTAGATACATATATCTACTCCCCAAAATTCCTTAATAAACGAATCATAGACGACAATATGGTTGTTATAGAAGGAGCTAATATATCTAAAGAGGGTACACATGAAAAGAAAGTGTATATGACAGTAGAGGTGAAACAGTAATGATAAAAAAGATTGTAATGATAATGATGTTGATATTAAACATCATTTCTTTTTCAGAAGTTCCACATACATATATTTATGATAACCCTGAAAAGGCTATAACAACAGCAGAAATTTTAAAGAAAAAACCTAATGGAGCTGAAATGAATATTTCAGTAACAAAGGTTAAAACCCAAGAAATAGAAGGTCTTTTCAATAAAGAAGATAAAAAAATCTATTTAACAATAAATGAATTAAATATGTCAGATAGGATTGTTATAACAGATACATTAAAGGATATTAAAAATCCTAGTAAATTAATGCTTTCTAAGAGCAAATATGACTACGAATATAATTATCCTGATATTGATGTATCAACTGAAGGAATGGCTTTAAATTCAAAATTATACATTATAGTGCTTGATTCAACAAATAACTTAAAATTTATAAAAAAAGTATCTTCAGTAAAAGAATATAAACCTGAATTATATTCAGTAGTTGATAAAGTTATGAAGATGTCAGCTCGTTCAAATGAAGTGATTTTTGAGTTTAGAAGAGAATATTTATGGAACGCAAATCAACTTATTACAGGAGAACATATAAGTGAATTAACAAAAGAAGTTGAAATAGGGTTCGGAGCAACAAATAATACACATGGATCGCATAGAGGTAATAATAGAACAGCATATGGAAGAACTTTTGTTGATGTAATAGACGCAAATGGAACTTTAATAGAAACAAAAACTTTTACATGGTGGACATATTTAGGTGGAGATAATACCCATAATGCGAATGTTCCTTATAGAGTTTATTATACTAATAAATTTAATAGACCAGTGATTGTAAAATTAAGATGGTCTTTAGATTTAGGTGGATATACAGCTCATATAAATGGTGGTAGAGCAGATATTTCTGTTGTTAAAAGTGTGAATCAAGTATTCAAATATATTGTAAGTCCACTTGAAGGAACTACAAATTTAAGTTTTAATGACAACTATCAAAAAAGTTATGCTAATTTTAGCTCAACATCTTATGCAGATAGTAACGCATTAGTTTTAGAAAATTCTGTTCCTGGAATGACTTTTTCAACATCAGGAGCAGGAATAATTACTATGGAAAATGGTGATGTTTTAGATATAAATGGAGTTCAAACAACTGTAGGAGCTTCAGGAAATCTTGGCGAAAGAGTAGTAAATATTGGAAATTTAGGATTAAAGTATAAAGTTGAAGGTGGAAAATTAAGATTAGGTTTAAATAGTTGGGGAGTTGTAGAACCTTTAAGAACAGCAACGATAAAAGTTTTTAGAGGTGCAAGAGAAGTAACAAACCATGTATTTAATATTCAAGCTCCTAAGAGATTAGAGGGTTCATCAAGAATTACTCTAAAAGAATATTACCCAATTGATACATACATAGCTTTTAATTCAGTAAATCTTAATTCACCAGTTCCATTAGCATTAGAAAACTCTATAAGGGATGTTCTTTTAGAAAGTTCAAATCAACATGGACTTGCAACAATGCAACAAGGAGATATATTAGAAATTAATGGAGTTCAAAGTCAGATAGGAACTTCAGGTAATTTAGTTGAAAAAGCTCAAAATATAGACTCTTTAGCTTTTAAATACAAAGTAGAAGGTGGAAAATTAAGACTTGCATTGACTGGATGGGGAGTATTAGAACCAAGAAGAGATATAACTATTAGAATTATAAGAGGTGCAAATGAAATCAGTAAACATGTAATGAATATTAAATCACCAACAAAAGTAGAAGGAGATACTAGCTTAAAATTTGATAATACATACCAAATTAGAAGTTTTGCTAAATTTAAAGGAATTAATTTATCAATGCCTGAATTTTTAGTTTTAGAAAGACATCAAGGAGTAAACTTAGAAGGAACAAATGGAGCAGGAATCCCTTATATGAATCAAGGAGATAAAATATATATTTCTGATAATTTTACAGTAAGAAGAAGTCGAAGAGCGGTGTTTGCTGATAATTACTATGAAATAGGAGCTTCAGGAACACTTGCAAAACAAAATATAAAACTAACAAATGGAGAAGTTGGTGTTCAAGTAGAAGGTGGAAAACTAAATTTAGCTTTAAATAACTGGACAGTAAATAAAAATGTAAATGTAAGAGTTCAAATAGTTAGAGGAACAAATCAGATTATGGATCATACATTCACTTTAAAAGCTCCTGACGCACCATTTAACGTAATAAGTCAAGGTGTCTTAGACTTTGGTACTATAATCGCAGGAGCAAAGAATAGAACGGCTGAAACGGACGTTAAAATTGAAATGATAAAAGACGTAACAGATATTAAATTTAAACTAAATACAGATAGTCCAGAGTTATACAATAAGAATGGAACTACATTAAGAGCTAGAAATCTTCAAGCACTTGTTAGACAACAAGCAAATAGAAGATACTTAGTAAAAATTCAAGGTAAATTAGATGTACCTGAAAATCAAGAACTAGGAGAATATTCAGGGTCATTGGTTTTAGAAATGAAAATAAAATAGGAGGCTAGAATGGATATTAAATATGTGGTTGTTTTTAGATACAGAAACTTTTTTAAGAGTTTATTCTCTATGCCAAAATATTATAGTTGTAGAACTTGGAAAGAAGTGGAAGAGTTAATTGCTGAAAATGGAATTAAATATACTAGCGAAGTAGATTGTTTAGAAGATATAAGGGTTTAAAAGGAAAGCAATTATGAAAATAAATTTTAAAATGGGAACAAATAAATTTCTAGACTTAACAAAGGAGTTAATAAAAGTTGACTCTTCAAATGAAAAAATATACAAACATATTTTATATATACTTTCTAATAAGAAATTTTTAAAAAAAACTAACATAAAAAAATTAGTGGATAAAATTAAATAAAAAAAATTCAAAAGGAGAGTAAACGTGAAGAAATTAATATATTTATTGGTTATTTTAAATACAATTATGGTTAAAGCTGATAATGAAGATGATGTATATAAGAGAACTTTAAATTACAAAAGTATTTTGGGAATTGAAAGTTCTTTAGAGAAGGAAACTATAGTAGATAGAAATGGATCTGTTTATCAAAAACTTAATAAAAATATTCTTCAGAAAGATGGAGGAAATATAAAAGTGGAAGATATTTTGACAAAAGAAGGATTAGAAAAATTACAATCATTAGTCCAAAAAGATATTGATGATAATTTAAAATTACCTTTAGAGAAACAAATTTATATAGATACTAAAGTAACTTTAAATCCAAATAATATCTATTTTAAAGATGAAAGTGTGGTTGTAGCATTTAAACAATATGAAGTTTCATTTTTGTATAAGCAAGTAATGGAGTTTGAATATCCATTAGAATTAGTAAAAGAATATATAAAGAAAGGATAAAAATATGAAAAATTTGATTTTAAGTTTATTTTTGATAACAAATATATTAAGTTTTGCAAAAGTAGAAATAAAGATACTTGAACCTTTAAGGTTTGAGTATCTTTCTACTAAAAGACTAACTAATGAGAAAATAGCAGGTTATGGAACTATTGAAAT
>NZ_JBOFXD010000099.1:0-6794 GCF_051653945.1 Cetobacterium sp. | reverse complement strand
TATTTTTTACAGCTTCATTTATAACATCGTACCTTATATTGTGAGGAGTTAGAATATGAACTACATCTAACTCCTCCTTTTTTAACATCTCAGAATAATCTTTATAATAAGAACATTCATTTTCAATCGCTATATTTTTTGCCTTTTTTTGGTCTATATCACAAACAGCTACTAAATTATGCTTCTTCAAAATTAAAGGTATATGAACAGAGCTAATTACTCCACAACCGACTATTCCAACATTTAATTTCTTCATAAGTTACACTCTCCAAGTATCTTTAAATTCTGAATTTTCACATTTTTTCATTAATTCATCATAATATTTTTCTGGGTCTATTGGTAACTCAATTTCCTTATCTAAAAATGTTGATAATAACATTGAATTAATCAATTCTAATGCTTTTATCCCTTCAACTCCTGGAGCAATTAATTCTTCTTTTCCTTCAATTGTATTAATCCAATTTTCAATAGTAATCGCATGCTCTACTCCCCAAGGAATATTTCCTAACTCTTCTTTTGTATATATTGTTTCTTCAAATTGAGGTGCATTTTTAGGATCCATTAAATTGGCTGTAGCTGTTTTATTTAATTCATTTTCTGGAACCAATAATTTTTTATATGATAAAATTTCATTTTCAATAACTATTTTTCCATTATTTCCTATTAACTCTAATCTATTTGTTCCCGGAGCATCATGCGTTGATGTTATAAATACTCCACTTCCTCCTTCAGGATACTCCACATAAGCTGTTACATCTGTTTCAACTTCTATATTTCTATTTTTACCAAACTTACAATAGGCTCTAACTTTTGTTGGCATACCACATAGCCATTGCCATAAGTCTATTTGGTGGGGTGCTTGATTCATTAGAACTCCTCCACCTTCACCAGCCCAAGTTCCTCTCCAACTTCCATTATCATAATATTTTTGAGGTCTATACCAATTTGTAATTATCCAGTTCATTCTTTTCAATGTACCAATTCCATCACTATCAATTATTTCTTTCGCTTTTACAAAGAAAGGATTCGTTCTTTGATTGAATAATAACCCAAATATAACGTCTGGATTTTGATTTGCAATTTCATTTAATTCAAATACATTTTTTGTAAATACACCTACAGGTTTTTCAATTAATACTGGAATTTTATGTTTTATAGCTTCTATACCCATTAATGGATGTAAATAGTGTGGTGTTGCTATTATTACAGCATCTACTTTTCCAGATGCTAACATTTCTTTATAATCAGAAAAAGTTTCTAAACTTGGAATTTCTTCTTTTGCTTGTTCTAATTTTTTAGAATCGATATCACATACTGCAACTAATTTCCCATTTTTTACATGTGCATTTGGAATCATTGGTTTATCCGTAAAAGATAACATATGCACTCTTCCCATAAATCCAATTCCAACTAATCCTATTCTTAACATATTATTCCTCCTAGAGTTTCAATCATATTTCTTAATGCTTTATACGTTAATCTGAATGCTTCTTCTCCACTTTGATACTGAATTTTTCTTTCTCTAATATCATCCAATTCCAATTGTTGTAATGTGCTAAAGTTTGTCAAATGAGGTTCTAAAGATAAAAAACCATTATAATTTTTTTTATGCAGTTTCAGTAAAATTTTCTCTATATCTCCATCCCCTGTTCCCACTAAAACATTTTCGTTAGAAAGCATTTTAGCATCTTTTAAATGGAAATATTCAATATACTCTTTTAAAGTTTCATAGGCTTTTAATGCATTTTCTCCTACTTGAACAAAATTAGCCATATCAAAAATTAATTTAAATTGAGGATTATTTATGTTTTTTACAAGTTTTAAGCAGCTTTCAATATCATCTCCATAAATATCCTTTTCATTTTCATGTAACAAAATTATATTTTTATCTTTTATTTTTTCTAAAAATATATTTAATCTAGAATAAACTTCATTTTCATAGTATTCTTTTTCGTCTTTTAACATAAAAAAACTAAATATTCTTATGTACTTAACATCTAAAATTTCACATATCTTTAAAATATGATCATATTTTTTTAGATGACTTATAAAATCATCTTCAATTCTAATTTTTCCTATAGGAGATCCTATCGAAGAAACCTTCAATCCTTTTTTATCTAATTCATTTTTTATGTTCGTAATTTCATTTAATGGTATTTCAGATATATTTTTTCCATTAATTGATCTCAATTCAATGTAATTCATAGATAAAGATTTTGCAACCTCTAGCTCTTCTATAAATGTCTGATCTATCTCATCTATAAAACCTGTTACCTTCATTTGTTCACCTTCCAAACTTTATGACCTCTATTTATTATTAATTATATTATATAAAAACATTTTAAAAATTATTAAATTTGATATTTTATAGGTTTTTTTTTGACTTTTAATATTTTTTATGATATTTTTTATTAAAGTGGAAATTATTTAATTTTAAGTTAGAAAAAAGAATATAATAAAGTTTCATTTTCAAATTAAGGAGGATGATATGAATAAATTAGCTACTTTATGCAATGTTTTGGCAATTCTTACAAATACAAATGTTTTAACTTTTGAAAATAAAAAAAATATTTTCAATCATAATAGTTTTCATATAATGGATAGATTAAATTTAACTTCTAACAATATAAATCAAATTAAAAGTTATTTATTAGATGAAAATCATAAAACTTTAATTTTTGAAAAAATCTCTAATTATAACCTTCATTATGTTTGTGCTAAACTTAGTAACTCTAATATTTTTTTTGTAGTCGGACCTTTTTTAATGAATGATTTTTATTATGAAAAACAACAGGAACTTTATAAGTTAAAAAAATATAATTCAAATGAATATGATTTTTATATGAATTTAAAAAAAATAAAAACAATCTCTACAGAAATTTTAACAACTATTATTTATAATCTCATTAACTCTAATTTTATTGAATTAGAAAACAACTCTAATTTCTTAAGAGAAAATATATTTATAGAAGAAATTGAACCACAAAAATTTAATTCAATATCCGAAGATATTGAATTAACTAACAAGAGATATCATTTTGAAAATGAAAAAATTAAATATATAAAATTAGGAGATTATAAAAATGCTATAAAATATGATAATCTTATTATGGAAATGTCTGAACTCCCACAACGTATACCTAGTAATGTTTTTCGCTCTTTAAAAAACGGTTTATTTATTTCTAGTGGAATCATAAGAAAAGCTGTTGAAGAATTAGATATTCCTCCCACATTAATTCACAACTTATCATCTAAATTTTTCTCAATTATAGAACAATGCTCTACTTTAAGTGAAATCAAACAAGTACAAGAGCAAATAATTAAAGAATATTCTTTACTTTGTCTTTTTCATCATCAAAAATATAATAATTTTAACCCTAAAATAAAAACAGCATTACTTTATATTGATATAAATATAAAAGATATCTTATCTTTATCTAGTGTTTCTGAATTCATTGGACTAAATTCTGAATATTTCTCTCGATTATTTAAAAAAGAAGTTGGATTGAATTTTAAAGACTATATTAAAAATTTGAAAATAAATATTGCTTGTAATTATATACTAAATAAAAAATATAAAACTTCTGAAATAGCTTATAAATTAGGTTATTCAGATGTTAATAGTTTTTCTAAATTTTTTAAAAAAAGTACTGGTTTAACACCTTGTGAATTTAAAAATAGTAATAAAAAACTTAATGTTTCAAATGAAACATCATTATATTTTATCTAAAAATTAAGCTTACTTAAGACCCTTAAAACAAAAAATAATCGATAGAAAAATTATCTAATTTTCTATCGATTTTTTTTATGTCAAAAAAAAACATAGAAAAAATCAAATTTTAAATTATTTAATTTTTTATTTATATAATATAATTTATTGAACTAAAATAAGTTTTTAAGTTCTAAAAAAATACTTTTAGGTGGTGATATTATAACTGACATTTTAAAATGAAAATATAAAATATTTAAAAATATGTATTAAACTATAATTAAGGCGGTTAAAAATATGAAAATAGATATAAAATATAAAAAAAAATTTTTAATATGTATTGACTCTGATGGATGTGCTATGAACACTATGGATATAAAACATTTAAATTATTTCGGACCACTTGCAGCAAAATTTTTTAATATAAATGATTCCAAAACATTTTTAGATAAATGGAACCAGATAAATTTATATTCAAATACTCGAGGAATTAATCGTTTTAAAGGATTGGTTTTAGGATTACAAGATGCTATTAAAAGAGGTGAAAAAATAGA
Organism: Cetobacterium sp.; assembly: GCF_051653945.1. GTDB lineage: Bacteria > Fusobacteriota > Fusobacteriia > Fusobacteriales > Fusobacteriaceae > Cetobacterium_A. The sequence continues at coordinate 2,531 of NZ_JBOFXD010000099.1, read as the reverse complement.
AGATATCTCAAATCTTATAAGATGGACAGAAACAACTAAAGAACTATCTAACTCTTCTCTTGAACTAGAAATTGAAAAAAATAAAACAAACGATTTAATTAAAACATTAGAATGGAGTCAAAGTGTAAATAATGGAATTGAAGAACTTGTAGGAAAAGATTCTCCATTCCCAAATGTTAAAAAACATTTAGAAGAACTTCATAAAGTTGCAAATATAGCTGTTGTTAGCTCTGCTAATAGCCAAGCTATATATAGTGAGTGGAGTCGTCATGAACTTTTAAATCACGTGGATATAGTTTTTGGTCAAGAAGCAGGGACTAAAGCAATTTGTATAAAAAAACTAAAAGATTACGGCTATAACAATGATAATATTTTAATGATAGGAGATGCTCCTGGAGATTTAGAGGCCGCTCTGATAAATAATGTTTTCTTTTTCCCTATTTTATTTGGAAAAGAGGAAGAGTCATGGAATGAATTAACTTCGAATGCTCTAAATAGATTTGTAAATAATTTATATTTAGGAGAATATCAAAATAATATAAACAATAATTTCAAAAGATTATTAAATCTTAAATAAAATGGGAGGAAAAATGGCAAAAGTTAACTTAAAGCAAAAACCATATAATTTAGACGAAATTCAAATAAATTGGGTTAAAGAAACAATTAAAAATATGACTACAGAAGAAAAAATAGGACAATTATTCTTTAATCTATTTTTCTTTGGAAATGATCATTTTAGTGGAAACAAATATACAAATAAAGAAATTTTAGATAAATTCCATATAGGTGGTGCTCGTTATCATGGGGCTAACTCAGAAGAGGTTCAAGGATTAATTAATCAGTTACAAAAAGATGCAAAAATTCCGCTTCTTGTTGCCGCTAACTGTGATGCTGGTGGAAACGGTGCGTGTTCTGATGGAACATATATAGCTTCTGGTGCACAGGCTGAGGCTTCCAGAGATACAAAAGTTTCATATCAGGCTGGATATGTATCTGGTCGTGAATCTACTTCTCTCGGTGTTAATGTTAATTTTGACCCTTGTGTTGATATTTTAAAAAACTGGAGAAATACTATTGTAAATACACGAGCTTATGGTACAAATGCTGATGACGTTATCAAGTACACAAATGCATATATTCAGGGTTTAAATCACAGTGAAATTATAACTTGCATTAAACATTGGCCAGGAGATGGTACAGAAGAGCGTGACCAACACTTAGTTCTAGGAGTAAACGAACTATCTGTAAAAGAATGGGAAGAATCATTTGGACGTGTGTATCGTAACCATATTGATAACGGTGTTGAGATGATTATGGCTGGACATATTGCACTCCCTGAATATCAAAAATTTTTAATGCCTGAACTTGAAGATAAAGATATTTTGCCTGCAACTTTAGCTCCTGAATTAATAGAAGATCTCTTAAAAACCAAATTAAATTTTAATGGCTTAGTAATCACTGATGCTTCTCATATGCTAGGTATGACTTCTGCAATGCGTCGTGAAGATTATGTTCCTAAATCAATTGCGGCAGGATGTGATATGTTTTTATTCTTTAATAATATTGATGAAGATTTCCAATTTATGCTAAATGGGTATAAAAATGGAGTCATCACAGAAGAACGTCTTCAAGATGCCTTAGAAAGAATTTTAGGGTTGAAAGCTAAGTTAAATTTGCATATAAAACAAAGTAATAATCAGTTATTAAAAGACAAAAAGGAGTTAGAAATAATTGGTTGTGAAGAACATATTAAAATGAGTATAGAGGCTGCAGATAAGGGAATAACCCTTGTTAAAGATACTCAAAATAATCTACCTATAAACCCAATTAATCATAAAAGAGTTCGTTTATATATGTTAGAAGGTGAAAAAGGTGGAATTTATGAAAGTAATTCAAGTACACAAGATTTAATTAAATCAGAATTAGAAAATCGTGGGTATATAGTTACTATTAATAATGGATTTGATCGTATAAAAGGAAAAACTTTACAATATCGTGAAGAAACAGACTTAGCACTTGTTATTGGTAATATTGTTGGATATGGTGCTGAAAATAACTATAGAATAAGATGGAAAGCTGCAATGGCAAATGAAGTTCCTTGGTTTGTTCATGAAGTACCAACTATATTTGCTTCCTTAAACTTTACAACTCATTTGCATGATGTTACAATGGTAAAAACATATATCAATGCATACAAAGATACACATGAATCAATAATTCAACTTATTGATAAAATGGAAGGAAAATCTAAATTTAAAGGAACTCCAAATGAAAATGTTTGGACCAATAAATGGCAAGCTAAACTATAGTAGCTTTAATTTAAATTAGTCTAATTAAATATTTGGGTAAGCCTTCAAGTTAGAGTAATATTAAATTTCTTCTATAATTTTCCTATAAAATTAAAACCCCTTGAAAATTTCAAGGGGTTTTTTGTTTTCACTTTTTATTACTTGTTCTCTAGAGCAAATAATCTTTTATTTAGTTTAATCATTTTTTTAATTAATTCTCTTTCAGATAAAGCTGTCATTAAG
>NZ_JBOFXD010000098.1:0-54728 GCF_051653945.1 Cetobacterium sp. | reverse complement strand
TTTATGTACAGTTTTTGTTCCACACCATAACCCAAAATTGATGTCATCTACTTTTATTACTAGTTGCTCAGGAACTTTTACATTTACATTAAATTTATCCTCAGCACTACAAGGATTGTTAAAACAGAATGCAGGGTCTACGTCTGCAGGAAGAGTTGATACACTTTCATTTGCTAAAGCAGCTACTGAACCTAAAATAAATAAAACTGATAATAATTTTTTCATTTTAATACCTCCACTGTTTTTTTATATACTCAATTTAGTTGAGTTGCTCTTTATAGTGGTAGTTCTTTACTACCAAGTTTGATTCCACTTTTATCTCTAAAATCTACCTTAATGAATTTGCTTCCATTAGGTATATTTGCTAACTCTGATTCTATCTTTGTTTTTGGCTCTCTTGTCGTTATCCCTAATTTAACCTCGTCTTTTTTTATTCTCTTCTTATTACTATCTAGATACTCTATATCTCCTACAACTGCTAATGCACTGTTTCCACTTAAATTAAAATTTGCAACTAGTTTTCTATTTCCATTACTTTCTTTTTTTATCTCTGTATTTGTCAATTGAGCTCCAATCTTTCTTTCACCTTTCAATCCATAGGCTGCTATGTGAATCTCTGTTAAAAGCTCAAACTCTATTCCAATATCCTCTCCACCTTCTGTCTGAACCTTTTCTATATTTCCTTTTGATGTTCCTGGTAACTCTCTAAAAATTAATTTTGCTTTATATTCTCCGTCAGCTAAATCTTTCGCTCCTCTTACTGCAAAACGAACACTTCTACTTCCATTTGGCTTCAATGTTAAATTTTTAGGATAAATTCTCATCATATCCCCCATATCATATTTCTCCCAACCAGGGTCTTTTTCTATATCAATTTCTATTTTCATTGGATGAACTGTGTTATTTGTTACCATAATCTCATGAGTTTCATTCTTATCTAAAGATGTATAAAATCCTGTTGGAGCTATCCCTATGTTAAATGCTAATAATTTTGAAAAAAGTGATAAGTACGCTACTCCATAAAATAGTTTTTTTATTATCTTCATATACCCCTCCAAAATTTTTATTAACTTTTTTATATGTTCATTTCTTTTATACCCCTTTATACCCATTTCTAATAATCACTCTTTTTTTAGCTTCATACACATTATTTCAATTTTTTTGCAAAAAAAAATGTTAGATTTAAATCTAACATTTTTAAAGTTTTATTTTTTAGAATCTAAACTAATATTAATTTTATCAGAAACTATATTCCAGCCTTTTCTATTGTTTTCTAAATCATAGGGTTCAAATCCAAAATCTAAGTATATTTTTATAGCTACATAGCTACATGTTTGTGTGGAAAGATACAACCCCTCTCCCATTTCTTTATCTTTAAATATAGAAAGTAACTTCGATACCAGAGCTTTTGCTAACCCTTTTCCACCGTGTTTTGGGTCTACAGCAATCCAATGTAGGCGATATTTTTTATTTCTATCTTCTGTAAAATACTTCCCCTCCCAAATAGCTCCTGTACCTACTAAACCTCCTTCACTATCTTTTATAAAAACCATAACCTCTTTTAAAAAATCTTCATTTTGCAAAAAAACTTCTTTAAAGTAGATTTCTCCTTCGGACCTATCTAATATGTGCCCTGAAGATAATTGAATATCAACCCATTTATTCATTATTCCAGATTCATACATTACAAACTCATATCCTTCTGGTAATTTTTTCTCATCAAACTTTAATTCATCTTTTATCATAATAAGATGTATGTTCTCTACACTTCTATCCATTACTTTCCCCTTTCTTTAAAAAAGATAACATAAATATTGTTGATGTAACACCTATAAATAGTGCTATTAAAAAACCTATCTTATTTTCTATCAATGGCAGTATTATAATTCCACCATGTGGAACTGTTGATTTTACACCTAAAACTGAAGCTGCTCCAGCACCTATTGCAGCACCTATAACTGTTGTTGGTAGTACGGCAATATCCCTTGTTAAAAATAGAAGTGCTCCCTCTGTAATCCCTAAAAAACCTAAAAGTATAGATATTACTCCCGCTTCTCTCTCAGTTTTAGAAAATCTATTTTTCAATATAAATTGTGATAACCCTAAGGCTAAAGGAGGTGTTGAAATAGCAACAGCTATTGGTCCCATTATATCTCCTCTTCCATACTCAATCGTGTTTACAGCATAAACATATGCAACTTTATTTATTGGTCCTCCTAAATCAACCCCTATAAACCCTCCCAAAACAAAATTTAAAAAAACATTATTTTTGTCATCTAAACTATTTAAGTAGATTCCAAGTTCATCTAGTATGAACTTCATTGGTCCTTGAAATATATAGTAAAACCCCAATCCTACAACTAAGGTAGAGAGTATAGGAATTATAACTAAATACATTATTGAAGAAACCTCTATTGATATCTCTATTTTTTTTAAAGTATTTATAAAATACCCTAAAACAACTCCAACTAGTATCCCACCAAACATACCAAGACCAATTGCTCCAGATAGATATCCCAATATAATTCCTGGTATAAATCCTACGCTACCTGCTATCTCTTTTGCTATATATGCAGCTAATAGAGGTGATGCCATTAAAAAACTATATCCACTTAAATCCTTTAAAAATTGATTATCTGTATATAGTGATATAACTGACAATATTCCTCCAATTATAAACACTGGTATAACTTGAATTATACTTTTTAACACCCTTTTTCTCATAAAAAAACTCCCACGTACTTTTTATTAAATAGTATCATGGGAGTTTTATTTCATCAATATATTAATAGCTTTTTAACTACTTCTTTTTACTACTGTTTTTTAAACTTCTTTAAAATATTTACCATTATTGCACTCACTAACGATCCAACTACAATGGCAATAATAAACATTAATTTATTGTCTACAACTGGTAATACAATTGGTCCTCCATGAGGTGCATGATCAGCAACTTTTCCTATTGCTGCAATAACTGCTCCAACTCCACTTCCAACCATTATAGATGGTATAACTCTAAATGGATCTGCTGCTGCAAATGGTATTGCTCCCTCTGTAATTCCAATTAATCCCATTGCAAAGGCAGCCTTTCCAGCTTCTCTCTCTCCAACCTCATAGTTTTTAGGAGCCATCATTGTAGCTATTCCCATACCGATTGGTGGAATACATATTGCAACTGCTATTGGTCCCATAACTGATGGAACACCTTGAGTAATCATTGCTGAACCAAATAGGAATGCAACCTTATTTATTGGTCCTCCCATATCAAATGAAATCATACACCCTAAAATAAGTGCTAAAAATACTGACCCAGCTTCCATTCCTTTTAATACATCTGTTAGCATATTCATAAATCCACTAATAGGTGCTCCTATAAAATACATTACAACACCAACTAAAGATGTAGAAACTAAAGGTATTACAAATATTGGCATTATTGGTCTTAGTCCCTCTGGAACATTCCATGACTTAACCCACTTAGCTATATATCCTGCAGCAAAACCTGCAACCATACCACCTAAGAATCCTGCTCCAACTGTATTTGCTAAGGCACCACCAACAAGTCCTGGAGCAAGTCCTGGTCTATCTGCTATACTCATAGCTATATATCCTGAAAGTATTGGAATCATAAGTCCAAATGCCGTAGCCCCTAAATCTAACATAGATTTAAAGAATGGATTTGTTACATCTGCTCCTGACCCAGCTTTTATTCCTGATAGGGCTATTGAAAGAGCTATTAAAACTCCTCCACATACAACCAATGGTAACATATGAGAAACACCATTCATCAAATGCTTATAAATTCCAGTTTTCTCATTTTTTGGAGTTTCTTTTTTTCCATTAGAAGTTGATTTATAAATCTCTCCCTCTCCATTTAGTGTCTTTTCTATTAACTCTTTTGGAGCTCTTATAGCTTGCTTTACTGGAACTTGAATAACTTTTTTCCCTGCAAATCTATCCATATCTATTGTTTTATCTGCTGCAACTATAACACCAGTTGCTCTTTTAATATCTTCATCTGTCAGTTCATTTTTAACTCCAACACTTCCATTTGTTTCAACTTTTATCTCTACACCTAACTCTTTCCCTTTATTTACTAAAGAATCAGCTGCCATATATGTATGAGCTATTCCTACTGGACAAGCTGTTACAGCAACTACATAACCCTCTCTTTTTTCAGAAGATTCTATAGTTTCTTTTTTCTCTTCATTTAATATGTTTAAAATTTCATCCTCTGTTTTAGCATTTTCTAACTTCTCTCTTACTTCATCATCTAAAAGTTTGTTTGTCAATTTTGATAATGTTTCTATATGAGAATCTGTTGCATCTTCTGGAGCTGCTATCATAAAGAATAATTTTGATGGTTCTCCATCTAAAGAGTTAAAATCCACTCCTTCTGATCTTCCAAAAGCTACAGCTGGTTTTTTTACTGCCTTTGTTTTTCCATGAGGGATAGCAATTCCTTCTTCTAACCCTGTTGATGATGCAGCCTCTCTAGCTTTTACAACTTTTAAAAACTCCTCTTTATTTTCTAACGCCCCACCATTATCTAAAACATCTACAAGCTCTTGTAGTATCTCATCTTTTGTTTTTCCTGTTAGTTTTAGTTTAATATACTTTTTTTCTAACATTTTCTTCACTCCCTTTATTTTCTTTGTCTTATGTTCTCACTATACATTACTTATATATTTCTTGTCAAATTTACTATTTTTATACTTTTGTTTCGTCTATTCTTCAATTTTTATTTTTTTATTATCTATTTTTTCATTTTTGTTTCGTCTAGTTTTATGATAAAATATATTAAAAAAATTAAAAAAAAATTTTTATGGAGGTTATATATTGAATTTAAAAATTTCCAATCAAAATATTATCTTTAATACAAGAACTTCTAAAGTCGAAAATACCATTTTTTTAAACATCCTAAATAAAATAGAAAATGATTTAAGAGAAACTATTACCTTAGAACCGAAAGAGTTTAAAAAATTAAACTCTCAAGATATTTTAGAAGCTCTTAATGGACTTATGACTAAACATATATCATACTCATTTATAGACGAATATGATAAAAATAACTTCTCTCAATTTCCATATGTTAGCTACTTTAATAAAATTGATGATATTTTTTATATAACTGTCCCACCTATGATAGTTAATGCTTTTAAAAAAAATAGTATCGAAACCTCCTTATCTTTAAAAACTTTTTTCTTCTTCAGACAAAAATCTTCACATAATTTTTTTAACTTAGTTTTAAAAAATAGTTCAGAAAATATAAATTTAGTCTTAAGTATTGAAGAGTTAAAAAATATTTTTAATGTCAAAAATGAGGCTTATGACCGTTTTTTTGATTTTGAAAAAGCACTATTAAAGCCCTTAGTAGAAAATATAAACTCATACTCTAACTACACTCTTATTTACAATAAAATAAAAAAAGGAGAGTCTAAAAATAATAAAGTTACTGCTATTGAATTTATTTTAAAAAATAACTCCCTTATTGAAAAAAGTGCTGAAACTAACTATTTAATCCAACTTATAAAAAATAATATTGAAGACTATAAAAAAATTTGGGAAAGTATTAACTCATCTATTAATGAAATTGGATTTATTCAATGTAAAAGAGCCATACTTTTCTTAAAAGAAAATAACCTTACTCTTTCAGATGATGAATTTATAAATTATTTAAAAAGAAAAGGTGAAAACATTGAAGAGATTTTACAATTGAATAACCATACACTTATTAAAGAGAAAATATCTTTATATAAAGATGTTACAACTTTTACTAAAACAATCTACAACATAATGATTGGTTATAACTTCTATTACTCCTTAAATTTTAAATTTTTAAAAGATATCAAAGAGTTTAAAGAGGGAGATACTTTTTTTTATAGAGATGAAAATTATATTGTCTTTGGAACATATATTGAAAATCGTGGAAGTTTTAAAATTTTTCAAACTCAAAGCTAATATTTGTATGCATAAAAAAAGAAGTTGATAAACCAACTTCTTTTTTACAATATAGCTGCTATACTTCCAAGAGATATTACTCCTTCATATCCCATAATAACTACTATAGCTATTCCAAAAATTGTAAGTATAACCGAGTGTTTATAATCCCCTACTATCTCTTTTTTTCTAGAGGCAAGTAACGTAATTCCTAAAGTTATTGGTAAAATCAACCCATTTAAAGCTCCTGCTAATAACAATAGCGAAACTGGCTTTCCTATACTTGCCATAACTAATGTAGAAAGCAGAATAAATCCTATTATAAATCCCTTTTCATGTTGAAAAACAACAGGAAAAAGAGTTTTTAAAAATGAGATTGATGTATATGCAGCACCCACTATCGTTCCTAGTGATGATGCTAATATTACAACTCCAAATATTTTATAGCCTATAATTCCTGCTCCTTGCATAAAAGCTGAAGCTGGTGGGTTCTCTGGATTTAATGTAGCTCCTGTTGAAACTACTCCTAGAACAGCTAGAAATAATGCTATTCTTATTATTGAAGCTATACTTACTCCTATTAATAAACTTTTATTTATATTATTTAAATTTTCTTTTCCTTTAATATTTGCATCTAATAGCTTGTGTCCTCCTGCAAAGATTATATACCCGCCAATAGTTCCTCCAAGTAAAGTCAACAATGAGAAACTCAGATCTCCATAGGAATCTGGAAATACCGCACTGTAGGCTGCCTCTGAAATTGGTGGTTTACTCTCTAAAGCTACGTAAGATATTACTAAAATCATTAAAACACCTAGTATTTTAGTAAATTTATCTATAATCCTACCCGCATCTTTTGAAATAAAAATTAATGCCCCTACTCCTCCAGCTATTAATGCTGAGTATGTAAGATCAATTCCAAATAATACATTTAAACCTAAGGCTGCTCCTCCTACATTTCCTATATTAAAAGCAAATCCTCCCAAAACAATTAATATCGCTATTAAATAACCTAACCCTGGAACAATTTTATTTGCTAAATCTTGACCTCTTAATCCAGAAACTCCAATAATTCTAGAAATATTCAATTGAACTATTAAAGTTATAACTATAGAAACTAAAATAGAAAATGCAAAATTAGCCTTAAACTGCTCTGTAAAAATTGATGCTTGAGTTAAAAAGCCTGGTCCTACTGCAGACATCGCCATTAAAAAAGCGGCACCTAAAACAGCACCACCACTCTTTGAACTCATATTATTTTTCATAAAAAAATCCCTCCGTAAATTGTAACAAAATAACTTGCTCAGTTATTATATACCTTTGTTACTTCTTTTACTAGAGGGTATTTTAATTTATCCTATTTTTTACATATATCTTAATTTTAGATAGATTCCTGCTACTACTAACGTTTGAATAGCTATTAATGCACCAAACTTTAAGAATTTCACAAAATCTATTTTACATCCTGATTTTCCTGCTACACCAACCGCCACAACGTTTGTTGCAGAACCAAGAATAGAGATATTTCCACCTAAACATGAACCAAAAGATAATGCCCACCAAAGTGCATCTGTATGAACTCCTTTAAATGTAGGAGCCATAACATCTATAATCTTTGAAACTGTTGCAGCATTAGCAACATTTCCAATTATTGATGTAAATAATGCCGATAAAGTCATAATAGACATTGTTGCAAACTCAAAGTTTCCTTTAGTCAGTGCAATCATTTTGTCACTTACCATGTCTATTACATTTATTTTTTCAATTCCTAATACCATCATAAATAATCCGATAAAGAAGAACAGAGTATCCCACTCTACATGCTTAAATATATCTGCTGGTTTTCTTTTTGCTATTGTTACAAGTAAAAATGCTCCACTTAAAGAGATTATTGCAAGACCTTTATTTATAAAGTTATTTAATACAAATCCCAATATAACTAATGTAAATATTACTCCTGCTTCTTTTAATAACTTTTTATCTTTCAAAGTTCTGCTTGGATTCATCTCCATAATTCTAGCTTTTAACTCTGTTGAAACATGGAACTCTTTTCCGTAGATAAAATAAACATTTACTAGTAATATTACCATTGATATTATTGAAACTGGTGACGTATTAAATAAAAAATCGTTAAATCCTAATCCACTTTCATGACCTATGATCAATTGAGTTGGATCTCCAATTAGTGTTGCTGTTCCACCAATATTTGCTGCCATTATCTCTGTTATTACAAATGGAAATGGATTTAATTTTAATTCTCCTGCTAGTAATATTGATATTGGTGCCATTAGTAAAATTGTCGTTACATTATCTAAAAATGCTGAACAAACTGCTGTTACAATGGCTAGGAAAACTATAAGTAAAAATGGCTCTCCTCTAACAAATTTTGCTAATGTAATAGCAAACCACTGGAACACTCCTGTTTCAGATATCAGATGAACCATTATCATCATACCAATTAATAAAAATAAAATCTCTAATCTACTTGCTACAGCGTGTAGTGCTTGTTCCTCATTAAAAATACCTACCATTGACATAGCTAGTCCACCTAGCATTGTTGCCCATGCACCAGGTACCTTTTCTGTTATGATACAATAGAACACTGCTATAAAAATACCAAGCCCTAATATTAAGCTTAACATAAACCTTCACTTCCTTCTTATATATGTAATATTTTTCTTATAATATCTGATCTTAAAATAATTCCAAGATACTTTCCACTTTCAACAACATATATTCTCGTGACACCACGGTTCATAAATAAATATGATACCTCCATTAATGAAGCCTCTTTATCTACTGTTACAACACCCTCTCTTCTGTAAAGCTCTTCAATTGTTGTTGTTTTTTCATTTATTAGATAGTTTTCAAAAGGCTCTCCCACAGTCATAAAGTTTAAGTCATTTAAAATAGTTGTGTATTTAGGCATTCCAAATGCAATCAACTCTCTTTCTGTTATCTCTCCCAAAAAGTTATCATTCTTATCTACTACAGGAATTCCACTAACTTTTTCCATTATTATTACTTTTGCAATGTCCTCTAATGTATTAGTTTCTTTTACTGGTTTTGGTACATTAGTCATTAAATCCTCTGCTGTAATATTATGATCCACTTCAATATTAGCAGCTTCTAATATTTTTATAGTTTCAACTGGATTTTTTTCTTCAATTATTCTATCTAAAATAACTTTATTTTTTATAGCTAATTTAGATATACCTGACATTATTTTCAATATTTTTTTACCTTTTAAAACATCAGCTATTACAAGAACAACTATCTTTAACTCTTCCTCTCTATTATCAAGAGTTTTTACCATAACAGGTTTTTCTGGAAATCCGATTGCTACTAAAATATCATCATAATGCTCTAATCTTGCGTGTGGTACTGCAACTCCATACCCTAAATATGTTGATGCTTCTTCCTCTCTTTTTAAAACAGCCTTTTTCATAACACCTTTTTCATTCTTCAATGATTTGTTATTTTCAACAAGTCGATCTAAAAGATTTTCTACCAATTCGTTAATGTTATTTCCTTTTATGTTTGGAATAATTACTTTTTCCGATAGATAGCTAGACAGCTTCATTGGAACACCTCCGTTTTTTTACACTTATTTATCTTTTGTTCATTTTTAGTATAGCACATTTTTTCAAAAAGTAAATACCCTTTGAATCGTCGGTCAACTTTTTTTTTTTAATTTTTTTGAAGGAACCCCTTTTAACTATTAGTATAATAGATTGAAAAAAATAACTTATTTTAAAAGGAGAGATTTATATGAAAAAATTATTGGCTATGTTAGCTCTATCTTTAGCAATGGTAGCTTGTGGAGAGAAACAAGACACAACTCCAAATGACCCTAACCCACCTGTACAAACTACTGATCTTGCTCAACCAACTGATTCTCAAACAGCAGATAATGCTAATCGACCAGTTGAAGCTATCGAAGAAACTATTGAAGAGCAAATTACTCCTGTTACTCCAGCAGAGATTAAAGCTGCTGAAAATGCTGCAACGAAACCTGGAGTTGAAGCGGTTGAAGAAACTATTGAAGAACAAGTTCAAGAGGTTGTTCCACCTGCAACTGATACACCTCAGGCTCCTATAAAAACTCCTGAAACTAAACCAGCTCCATAAAATATTCCAATTATAAAAAATACAGGCTTTTATTAGAGGCCTGTATTTTTATTGAGATTTTTTATTTACCAGCTTCCGCCTCCGCCTCCACCAGCTCCACCTCCTGATGAACCTCCACCCATAGATGAACTACCTCCACCAAAATTACTTGGAGCTTTTGGAGCTGACAACATTGTATCGTTAAATGCAGATAAAGAGTTATTAAAGCTTCCCATAAAAGCACCTAGTACAAAAGCATTCCCCATATTAGAACCGCCATACCACTGAGGAGGCTCAACTACAAGGTCCTTAAATTTATCTGCCCAAATACTACTGACTCCTAATACTATTGTATAAGGAAGTATATTATAAAAATAACTTGGATTTTCTTCTAATAACATCTCTAATTTTCTTTTTTCTGCTGTTTCTAAAAATCTTTTAAAGCCAAGTACTTTTCCTAAAATTTCATTTCCATATTGTGTTCTGCTCTTTATTTTTCCACTTATAGCTAAGGTTACTAATACTGATACTCCACCTAATATAATAGTTATAGTAGTATCTAATCCTGCACCTGTACCAAAGTAATAAAAGTATCCGAAACTAGCAGCTATTATAAATAAAATAGATGTTCTAACACTACCTCCAGCTCTTAAACTTTTAGAGCTGTATAGAGTTTTTTTACTCATAATCAAATCTATCTCTAAAATTTCTGCAGCTTTATCAATATGTTTATAAAATTTATTTCTTAAATCTTTAATATTTAATCTGTTTGATGAATTTTTATATGCAGCTAAAGCATTGTACATATATTTTTCGAACTCTTTCTCTGTTTCTATGTTATCTTTTAAGAACTCTATTTCAAATTCATCCTTTGTAAATAATCCACCTTTTTTTAACTCATTAATTTTTAAATAACCTTTATTTGCCCAATAAAAAATTAAACTTGTTAAATCTTTAGAATGAATAATTCCATCTATATAATACCCAATTTCTGTTGGTGTTAGATTATCTGGAGGATAAAATTCCACACTTTGAACAACACTATCTCTATCTTTATATTTTTTTAAAAGACCAAATGCCATTCCTGGAATAAGAAGGTATATTAGATATAAGACACCTTTAAATATATAATAAGTTATTTTTTGATCTTGGAAATCAAAATAACCCTCTGGGAGTGGTAAAGCTATTGTTACACTCTCTTTTGGATTTAAAACAACTGTTGTATAACCACTTATTATATTTCCGTTCACACTCCATTTAATTCCATTAGTATCTGTACTTCCGTATTTTCCTAAAGTAAAATTTACTTTATTACTATCAAAATTTTTAGGTAACTCTATAGAAAATTCAACTTTTTTTATAGTTGTATCCCAATCATTTCCAATTAAATTATAGTAGACCTCATCATAACTAGAGTTTCTATCCCAACCTATATTATAGATATATTTTACTACGTAATCTTTTATTCCTGTTAAATATCTATTTGGATCTCCTAATCTCAAGTAGATATAATTTCCCTCATCTTTTGCAGAAGTTTGAACATTTGTCTGTATATTTGTAACTTTTATCTCTTTCCCATTAAACTCCTCTGGAATTACTCTATATATTCCTCGTCTTGGCTGTAAAAAATCCACTCTTATATTTTCATCAACACTATAGATATTTTTATCATCTATTTTTATATTTATCTTGTAGTTATCAATTATATATCCCGCATCTGCAAAAATAGATGTAACTAAAAGAAAAAATAAGCTAAAACTGAACTTTAACATTCTGTCTTTCCTCTTCGTTTTCAACTTTAAAGAATGGATATTTCTTAAATCCAAAGTTATTAGCCACTATAACACTTGGAAATGTTTCACACATTGTATTATAAACTCTAACACTGCCATTATAATATTTTCTTGCTTGTAAAATATCCTCCTCTATTGCCACTAATTCACTTTGTAACTTCATAAAGTTTTCATTTGCTTTTAGTTCAGGATAATTTTCTGTTAGAGCAAATAGTTTTCCCAAAGCACCTGTTATCATATTTTCATTTTCTATTTTTTCTTCTGGAGTTGTAGCAGTCATATATTTATTTCTTGCTGCTACTACAGCTTCCAATGTACTACCTTCATAATTTTTATACCCTTTTACAGTTTCTACTAAATTTGGTATTAAATCATATCTTTTTTTTAAGTACGCATCAATTGTTGAAAAAGCCTCATCTACAAAGTTTCTTTCTCTAACTAACTTATTATATACTCCTATAACATAACCAATTAAAATAACCAATAAAATTATAAATACTATTCCTAAGATCATAATTTCCTCCATATTATTTTTTTCCTTTTATATATTATACTATATTTATTTTTAAATCCTTATGAAAACTTTTTATTTGGAGGCTTTTTACATGAAGAAAAAAAGTTATAATTTTTATAACTATCTTTTTATTTGTAGAAAAATTTTATAACCCTTTTATGTTATTTTTTAAAATTCTTCATATTTTCTTTATCTTTTTTTTATGATATAAGTTAAATGGGGGTGGTTCAAATCAATACAACAAATATTAATATTTTAACACTTTTCTCTCAAGGAGACTTTTCTTTAGAGGAGCTTTCTCTCTATTTAAATTTAGAGAAAAAATCTATCTACAAGAATATCAACTCTATCAACTCTTTTCTAAAGGATAAAAATCTTCCATTAATTAGTTTAACTGAAACAATTTATTCTTTAAAACTTTCTAAATCTGAATGGGAAAATCTTTTTAGAAGAACCGATTTTATTACTAGTGATGAGATTATAGATTATCTTTATCTTAAATTTATACATAATGGCTTCATTAACTTAGAATCTGAAAAAAAAATCCTAAATATATCTAGAAGTTCTATTATTAGATATTTTAATAATATAAAAAAAACACTTGAAACGAATGGATCTCAATATGAATATATCATTGGAAAAGGATTGAAGTTAACATTTTTAGCTCAAACAGATAAAAATATTTTTTCTAAAAAACTGATAAAATTTTTTATAAAATGTGATTTTTCTTTAAATCACTCTATTTTTATAATAGATTTAATTAAAGATTATAATATCAATAAATTACTCAATAATTTATATACTATTTTTAAAGATCTAAATCTACCAACAACTCATTTTATTATATCATTTTTATGCTCACTATATATTTGTATAAAAATTTTTGGAGGATTTGATTTAAAAAAAGACTATGATTATAGTAGCTTTTCTGACATTGAAAAAATTATTAAATTCAATTTAAAAGATTATGATATTGAATATCAACAACAAATATTTTATTTTATAATATCTTTAAAAAGAGATGAAATCAATTTTGAACCTAATACTTTAAGCAAAGCTTTTAAAACTATTAAAGAAATAAAAGAAAAATTAAATTTAAACGATTTAAATCCACTTTTAGAAAAAATGTTATTAAAAAAAATTTGTTTTTCTATTTTTAAATACGAAAATCATATTTTTAAAGTTAAAAATGTTACCATAGATAGCAAAGAAAATATTTTACTAAATATTTTAGAAAGTATTTTAAAAAAATATAATCTTAATCTATTTTTTTGTGATAAAATTTCAATTACTCAAATAATTGAAAAAGTTATTATTGAACATAATAAAACTTCATTTAAAAATATTTTATTACTTTTTAATGAGGTTATTATTTTAGATGATGATTATTTAAAAGATTCTTTATATAGTCATAATAAAAAGTTTAATTTCCATATAGAACCAACTTTTTTCTATAAATTAAATCCAGAAAATTATGAAAATAAATATGATTTAATTTTAAGTGACGAACCTAATTTAAATTCAAAAATAATTGTAGTTAATAGTTTTAATTCTATACAAATTCTCTTGGCTATTTACAATCATATTTTTGATAAAACTATTGAAAAATTTTCTTATAAATAAAAAATTTCATGCTTTTTATTTAATTTTTTATATATAGATGATATACTATATTAATAGTATTTAATTGACGAAGGGAATAAAAAATGAAAATAAATATCAATACTAATCATATCAGAATATATAAATTATTAAACTTTATTCCTGATAAAAATATAGATTTTATTTGTCACTTCTTAAGAATGAATAAACAAAATGTTATTTTATATATAAAACAAATTTATCAATTTATAGAAGATAAACAACAAAATATTTTATTACAAAATATGGTTGATGAGATTACAAATAACGAATCTCTTTTCAAAATTTTAAAACAACACCAGACTTTTGCTAAAGAGGACCGAATATTTTATATTATCCTAGTTTTACTTAAACATTATGATTTAAATCTAAATTTAAATCTAAACACATTGTCCTCTATTTTTAATATATCTAGAAGAACACTAAGTGATGATTTAGTATCTGCTAAAAAATCCTTAGAGTTTTATAATTTAAATATCTGTAGTATTCCTAGTAAAGGTGTCAGTATTTCAGGAGATGTAGCTGATATTAAAAGTTGTTTTCTTTCATATCTTTTTAAATTTTTAGTTGAATTTGAAGAATTACCACTTTTAATGTCCGAAGATTATTTAAATTTTTTTCAACAAAAAGTATCTGAAAAAACTACTCATGAAATTGATTATTTTCTTTACGCTTTCGACTTGGATATTTTTGCTAATAATAAAAAAATTTTAGGTAGTGTATATCGAATATATTTAGATGAGAATTGTTCTGAAGATATCTCTATGTTATCTTTAGATGAATTTAAAAAATATTTTTCTGATGTTTTCTCCTTAAAGCACATGGAAAAAGCATATACCTTTTTTAAAACTTCTACTTTAGGAAAGTTTCCTTTAAAAGATATCAATGTTTTTATTCTAACTTTAAAATTTTGTGCTGGAGCTTTAAAAGAAAGAAATATACCTCTAGATAAAGAGTCTCATATACTCATTAAGCTCTTTTCTAAATTTATGTCTATAAATCATTTTCAAAACGGTTATTTTGAAAGATTTAATCATAGAATACATATTGCAAGTAAAGAGAGTTCTTTTTTATCAATGTATGATCTTTCATTTCTTAGTTTAAATTTAGATAGTAAAGCAAAAGATGAGTGTTATCAACTTTTTCTTGAATTAAGAAAAATTTATTTTAATATTCAGTTTTCAAATATTATCTTTCTTTATCTTTGGAATTCAAATAAAAATACATCTTCAGAAATTACAAATACAATAGTTGTTTTTAGAGATCTTCCTAGATTTTTACATCCTGTTATTAAAAATCTTTTTCTTTTAAAAGAAAATATTCACATATCTCACTTTATTAAATATTATGAGTTAGATACTTATCTTCTACATGAAGAAGTGTCCTTAGTAATTACTTTTGAAAATTTAAATCTAAACTCTAACTATCCTTTTATTAAGTATTACCCTTTACCAATATAAGTATAACCTCTGTTGAAAGAATTTCACAGAGGTTATACTTTTAATATTTGTATTAATTTAATTTTACTACATAAATCTTTTCCTATTTTTGTTGGATGAAGTCTAAAAACTTTTTTATTATCAAATACTCCATATTTTTGAACCAAACTTTCCTCTTCTAATCTTTTTATACAAATAGAAATAGATCCTTTTGATAAATCTAATCCTTTAGTCAATTCACACATAGTTATTCCAGGATTCTCATTTATTGTTCTTAAAATCTTTTCATGTGTAGAATTAATATGATATTTTCCTAACTCTTTTTTTATTTCTGTTTTATACATAAAATAACACCCCTAATAGATTTTATCTATACATATTATTATAGATATTACCTCTTTTTCCTTTTTAAATTTATTCTTAAAAAAAAAAACACCTATCCCTTAAGTTAAAAGATAAGTGCAACTGGCTACCATTTTACAGGCCCTATAGCTTTGCGTCCTATGATTTCTCATAGTTTGCCATATAATTTTCTATCCTAATTATATCCTATTTTTACCGTTTTATGCAATGTTTTTTTTACAAAATGCTCTATACAAAAACAATAAAAAAGACGGATATCTCCGTCCCTTATATATTTTAGGACTAGGTATTAGTTCGCTTGAACTTCTTTTGCTAAAGGTCCTTTATCTCCACTTTCAACTCTGAAAGAAACATTTTGTCCCTCTTCTAAAAATCTAAATCCATCTCCTACAATTCCAGAAAAATGTACGAAATAATCTTTTCCTTCCTCACAAGTTACAAATCCAAATCCTTTCTCTTTGTTAAACCATTTTACAGTACCTTTTGTCATTTCTTTATTCCCCTCCGTGTTTATAATACCTTTTGAATTTTAATTAATCTCTTATATGTTCTTATATTATCATATATAATTTACAAATTAAATATTCCATTTTTTCTTTTTCTAAAAGCAAAACTGATATATAATCATATTTTTTTTCTTTTTTCGTTCACTTCTATTTTAATTCGTATCTATATATGATAAACTATTACAATCGGGGGTGGTATAAAATGAATACAACAGCTACTAATATTTTAAAAGTATTATCTCAAACTGAGATGTCTATAGAAGATATGCAACTGTATTTTAATGTTGAAAAAAGTTCTATTATTAAAACAATTTCACAACTTAATGATTTTTTAGTTTCAATAGATTTACCTGTTATTTCCAAAGATGATAATTTCTATTTTTTAAAATTAACTTCAGAAGAATTAAAAATTTTATTTGAAAATTTTACAGTTCTGACTACTGATGAAAAAATAGA
Source organism: Cetobacterium sp. (assembly GCF_051653945.1). Lineage (GTDB taxonomy): Bacteria > Fusobacteriota > Fusobacteriia > Fusobacteriales > Fusobacteriaceae > Cetobacterium_A. Next base: position 37,966 of record NZ_JBOFXD010000098.1, on the reverse strand, counting down.
TTATTTATTTATTAAATTTATTTCAACTGGTTTTTTAAATTTGGAAAGAGAAAAAGAAATCTTAGGCATTTCAAGAAGTACTATTCTAAGATCTTTTCAAGTCGTCAAAGATGAATTTTTAAAAAATGGGACTACTTATGAATATTGTCATGGAAAAGGACTAATTTTAAAAACCCTTTCTAAAAATGATAAAAATCTATTTTATAAAAAACTAATGAAATTTTTTATTGAAGAAGATATTCTTGTTCCAGTTAGAAAAAAGCTTTTAGATTCTATTAAACTTTTTGATACAAAAAAAAGATTATCTCAACTTTATCCTATACTTAAAAATTCTAATATCTCTATAAATTATTTTTTGCTCTCTTTTATATGCTCTTTAGAAGTTTGTATACACATTTTTGGTGGATTTAATTTTGTAGATAATTCAAATTTAACTTTAGATAAATTTAAAGAACTTCAAAAAAATATTAATACATTTGGTAGTGATTTTGATGAAGAGTTTAAAAATCAACTTTGTCATTTTTTAACATCTCTTTCTTGTGAAAAAGGGATTTTAGAAACATCTATTACGGATATTTGTAGAACTTTAACTGATTCCATCAAAAATAAATTTCAAATAAAAATCTCAAACAAAGATCTTGAAAAAATGTTATTTAATAAATTATACCTTTCATTTTTTAAATATAATAATAAAATTGTAAAAATTATTAATGTTTCTTTTAATAAACCACATAAAATAATTTTAAATAAACTCGACGAAATTTTAAACGACTTCTCATACAATCTCTATTTAGTTGATAAATTTATGATTGTATATGTTATTAGAAGAATCCTCATGGATGAAAATTTTTCAAATATAAAAAATGTTCTTCTACTTTTCAATGAAGTTGTTGCAGTTGATCAAATCGTATTTAAAAAATCTTTAAAAAAATTTTATCCACATATAACTTTTGATATTGAGGCAACTTTTTTTCATAAAAAAGATGTTGTAGAAAGTCATAAAAATTATGATATAATTATTAGCGATAGCAATATTGTACCCAATGTAAAAGTTGTTGAGTATTATAATACTATAAATATTCATACTATTTTAGAAGACCATGCTTTAACAAGTGGACTAAAGAAATTAAACACTATTTAAATATTCAAGAACACTTTTCAAGTGTTCTTTTTTATGTTCTGTTCCTTTAAAATATATGTTAAACTATAAATGTCGGAGGTGATTAAATGAATACAACAGCTGCTAATGTTTTAAAAATTTTATCTCAAACTGAGATGTCTATAGAAGATATGCATCTGTATTTAAAGGTTGAAAAAAATGCTATTCTAAAAACAATTTCTCAAATTAATGACTTTTTAGAGTCTATTGATCTACCTAAAATTGAAAAAAAAGAGGATATTTTTTATTTAACACTTACTAAAAAGCAATGGGAAGTACTCTTTAACAATTTTAATGTTTTAACTGTAGAGGAAAGGGTGGACTATCTTTATATTAAATTTATTGCCCATGGATTTTTAAATTTAGAAAAAGAAAAAGAGATTTTAGATTTGTCTAGAAGCACTATTCTTCGATGCTTTCAAAGTGTTAAAGATGAGTTTTCAAAAAATGGGACTCGATACGAATATCTTCATGGAAGAGGACTTTTAATAACTGAACTCAGCTTTATTGATAAAAAAAACTTTCATCGAAAACTTATGAAACTTTTTATTGAAGAGGATATTTTAGTTCCTCCATTAAAATCTCTTCTAATGGATATTAAAAAATTTGATACTAAAACTAGACTATCTCAAATTTATCCTATACTTAAATTTTCTAATATATCTGTTAATTATTTTTTACTTTCTTTCTTGTACTCTTTAGAAGTTTGCTCTGAAATTTTTGAAGAATCTCTATTTAGAAATGAAAGTTATCTTAAAACTAAAGAGTTTAATCATATAAAATCATTAATTAATAAATATGGTAGAGATTTTAATCCTAAATATAGGGATGAATTGACTTTCTTTTTAACTACCCTGATTTTAGATTATTATTTCTTAGACAAAGATAATAAAGTAAAAACCTTGAAATTTTTACATATTTTAAAAAATGAATTTAAAATATCTAACTTAAATTCAGAGCTGGAAGATATGCTTTTTCATAATATCTACCTTGCCTTATTTAAGTTTAAAAATAATATCGTTGATTTTAAAAATACATATTTTAATGAAAATGAAAAAGTACTCTTAAATAAATTGGATTTTATTTCAAAAAAATACTCTTATGAATTCTTTTTAGCAGATAAATTTTCTATTGTTTTTGCTCTAAAAAGAGCTCTAATAGAGGATAATTTCAACAATATAAAAAATGTTTTATTTCTTTTTAATGAAATAAATGCAAACCACTATACTCTATTCAAAAAAAGTTTAACTCGGTTAGCTCCAGATATAAAGTTTGATTTAGAGGCTTCTTTTTTTCATAAAAAAAATATATTAAGAAATTTTGATGAATATGACCTTGTTATTAGTGATGAAAAGATAAATCATAATGTTTTTGTTATAGATTTTTATTGTAATTCAAAAGTTCAAAATATTCTTGAAGAAAAGGCTTTCTGTTTAGGAGTCAATAAATTTTGTAAAGAGTAATTAAAAAAGGTGGTCTTATAAAATAAAACCACCTTTTTTACTTACTTAACCTTATATTTTTCTTTTAATTTTTCAATAGTTCCATCATTTACTAACTGAACTAAAGCTTCATTTATTTTATCATAATCTTTATCATTTTTTCCAAGAGCTATAGCTTTGGGTTCTCCTTCTAAAATACCAACTAATAGTAAATCTGAGTTATTTTTAACATACTCCTCTGCTACACTTTCATCTAAAACAATTCCATCAATTTGACCATTTTTTAAAGCCAATAGAGCTGATGTATTATTTTGAAAAGGAACCACCGTTGATCCTAAAATATTTTTAGCTGTATTTTCTTTTGTCGTTCCTAATTCTGCTCCATACTTTTTATTCTCCAAATCATCCATCCCTTTTATAGGTTTCTTTTTATTTGTTACAAATGCCACCTTTGAAGTAAGATAAGGAGATGTAAATTGAACCATCTTAGCTCTTTCAGGAGTAATACTCATTCCAGCTATAACCATATCTATTTTTCCAGTTTGTAAGGCTGATATTAACCCTCCAAACTCCATATTAGCCCACTTATATTGATACCCAAGCTTTTGAAATATAGCTTCTATAATATCTGGATCTAATCCCACTATTTTTCCATTCTCTAAATATTCAAATGGTGGATATTCTGCATTAGTTCCAATTACAAAAACTCTCTCCTTTTTCTCTTGAATTTTCTCCTCTTTCTCTCCACAACTAAAAACAATAAATGCGATTAATACTATAAAAATTCCTTTTAATATATTTTTCATAAAGACCTCCAAAATAGTTTAGAATAGAGGGATTATTCCTCCTTTATACTTCTCCAATATAAAATTTCTAACTTTGTCACTCCTTAGAACCTTCATTAAAGTTTCAATTTCTTTACTATTTTCATAACCTTTTCTTACTGCCACAACATTTCCATAAGCACTCTCTTTTCCTTCAACAACTAAAGAATCCTCTTGAGGTGATAACCCAGCATCTAAAGCATAATTACAATTTATCACTGCTAAGTCCACATCATCTAAAGATCTTGGTAACTGAGCAGCTTGTAGAGAAACAACCTTTAATTTTTTAGGATTTTCAACTATATCAAACTCTGTGGCCATAAGGTCTTTAGGATTGGATAGTTTTATAACTCCATTGTTGTGCAGTAAAATTAGTGCTCTTCCAGCATTTGTTGGATCATTTGGAATGGCTATTTTATCTCCAATTTTTAAATCATCCACACTTTTATATTTTTTTGAATAAGCTCCTAAAGGTGGCACATATATATCCTCTAGAGGAACTAAATCTAGATTTTTCTCTTTCGTGAAATTAGCTAAATACGGTTTATGTTGAAAAAAATTTGCATCTAAAGATCCATCTGCTAAAGCTAAGTTTGGCATAATGTAGTCTGTAAATTCAATAATTTCAATGTTTAGCCCCTCTTTTGCTAAATCCTCCTTTACCTCATTTAAAATCTCCCCAGCAGGTATTGGAGTAGCCCCAATTTTAAACACATCCTTTCCAAAAACAAAATTTGAAACAATAATTAATAGCAGTAATGTTCTTTTCATAAAATACCCCCAACTATAAATGTTTTAAAAATGATAATAATTTTTTATAGTTTTGTCAATATTTTTTTATTTTATTTTTTTTAAAAAAATATTTTCAAAAAAAGATTTACAACCCTATTTTTTTATGTTATATTTATGCAAATAAAAAAAATTGGAGGAGATTAAAAATGTCTTTAAGAAAAGTTAGGGCTATGTTTTGGTTTATGTATTATTTTAAAACTAAGGTTTATATCTAGAAATTATAGATATGAGCCTATTTGTATTAAAAAAATATAGGCTTATATCCCAACTAACTTTTTAAAGATTTATTGTTTAAAGCTTTTGGGAAACCAGAAGCTTTTTTATTTTATCTAAATTTATGAACTGGGAGGAAATTTTATGGAAAAATCTATTTTAACAGAAGTTTATATGGATAGTAACATTTGGAATGTTTTAGGTAAAGAGATTCAAAGCTATAATAATATTTTAGTTATTCATGGGGAAAAATCCCTTTTATCAATTAAAAATGAATTTTTTAAAACTTTAGAAGATAAAAAGTTTCATCTAGTTCATTATGGAAATGAGTGTTGTCACACTATCATTAACTCCATTTTAGGTAATTTAAAAAATAATACTTATGATTTAATAATTGGTATAGGTGGCGGTAAATCTATTGATGCTTCAAAAGTTATGATGGATAAATTAAATCTACCACTTTTTACAATCCCTACCATTGCTTCTACATGTGCTGCAGTTTCATATATTTCAGTAATGTATGAAGAAAATCATGTATTTCAGGAACTGTATTTTTTAAATAGACCACCCCATAAAACCTTTATAAATTTAGATACTTTAATTGCTGCCCCTAAAAAATACTTATGGGCTGGAATCGGAGATACGCTAGCTAAATATTACGAAATGAATTTAAAAGCTCGTGGAAAGAGATTGAATTTTAATACTACTATGGGAGAAAAATTAAGTCATCTTTGTAAAGAAACAATGTTAAATTATGGAAAGCATGCTCTTTCTACATCAACAGTGGATAATGATTTTAAAGAAGTTGCTGGAGTTATTCTTGTAACAACTGGTATTGTTTCAAATCTTATTGATTTTAAATATAACGGAGCTTTAGCTCATGCTATTTTTGATGCTTTAACTAAAATTAAAAGAGTGGAGGAGGAACATTTACATGGAGAAGTAGTAGCTTTGGGTATATTAATTCAGCTTCAACTTGAAGGCAGTCACGAAGAACTTAATACTCTTTTAAAGTTTTATAAGGAGATTAATCTTCCAACTACCCTTAAAGAGATAGTTGTTAAAAATGAATACCTTGAGAAAAAAGAGGAGATTATTGATAAAATTTTAAACTCTATTGCTGATAGCGAAATACCAATTAAGTTTACTAGAGAGGAGTTTATAACTATTTTAGAAGGAAATTTATAGGGGGTATAAAATGGATGGATCAAACTTTTTAGCTAAAAGATTTCAAAATAAAGAGGAAACAACTTTTAAATCTATTGATGAATCAGAAAAAAATAAAATTATAAATTTAGGAATTGGAGATTTAGATATTCACACTGATAAAATTATTATAAATTCAGCTTTTCAAGATGCACTAAATGGCCATACTCACTATACTGATCCTTTAGGAGATTTAGAACTTCGGGAGGAGATTATTAAATATCATAAAACTGAGTTTAATAACTACAATGTTGATCTTGATGAAGTTATTGTTTTATCAGGAGCTTGTCATGGAATGTATTTAGCATTACAAGCTACATTGAACGAGGGGGATGAGGTTATCGTAATTGCACCATTTTTTCCTGTTTATGTGGATCAAATAAAGGAGGCTAAAGGAAACCCAGTTATTGTTCATACAAGTATTAAAAGTAACTATCAAATTGTTAAAGAGGATTTAGAAAAAGCTATTACAAATAAAACTAAAGGGATTATTATAAATACCCCTTCTAATCCAACAGGAGTTTGCTATTCTTTACAGAGTTTAGAGATTGTCAGTGAATTGGCTAGAAAATACAATCTACTTGTATATGCTGACGATATCTACGATTTTTATGATTACTCTAATAGTTTTATTCCAATTTATACTTTGGATGGGATGAAAGAACGAACTATTTCTGTTTGTAGCTTTTCTAAAAATTTTGCTATGACTGGTTGGAGAGTTGGTTACAATATTGCACCTCAGGCTATTGTAGATACAATTAGAAAAATAAACGAGATTATCGTCTATAGTGCTTCGGCCATATCTCAAAGAGCAGCTCTTGCAGCTTTAAAAAATAGAGAACATGTGAAAAATAGTGTTGTCCCTCTGTATAAAGAAAGAGTGGAGTACAGTTTAAATAGAATCAATAACATCACTGGTCTAAAAGCTTTTGCTCCACAGGGAGGAATATATATTTTTATAGATATCAGTGAAACAAATCTGAACTCTATTCAATATTCAGATTACCTTTTTGAAGAACTAAAAGTTAAAGTTATTCCAGGAAAACCTTTTGGCGATGATAAAGCTATTAGAATAGCTTGTTCTAATAGTTTAGAAATTTTAAAAGAAGCTTTTGATAGAATTGAGACAAATTCAATAGACAGTATGGGAAGGTGAAAAAATGAAAATAAAAGAGCTATTGTTTAAAATATTAAATGGTATGAGTTTAGGGATTGTTGCTACTCTTATTCCTTCAGCAATTCTTGGTGAGATTGCAAAAAGTCTAAATTTAGCAGGTATATTAAATTTAACAAGAATATCTACAAGTCTACTTCCTTTTGCAATTGGAACGGGAGTTTCATACCAATTAAGCTTCACTCCTCTAGAGAGTATATGTGTTTCTGTGGCTACTTTTATTGGATCAGGTGTTGTATCTTTTGTAGATGGGAATATAGTTCTAAGTGGAACAGGGGATGTTGTTAATGCAGGTGTTACAGCCTTTATTGCATCTTTAGCTATCTATCTTTTTAGAGATAAAGTGAAGGGGTTAAGTATGGTCACTCTTCCTATACTAATTTCAACTGCTGTTGGGTGGATTGGTTTAAACCTTTTACCTTATGTTAGTAAAGTCAATGGAGCCATAGGTCTTGCTGTTGAAGAAGTTGTTAAAATGCAACCTCTTTTAACTGGAGGAGTTATAGCTATTATATTTTCCATTCTTATTATTTCACCATTTTCTACTGTTGGAATAGCTCTTGCTGTCAATCTTGGTGGGATCGCTGCTGGTGCTGCAAACCTCGGAGTTTGTGCTGCAGCCTTTGGTCTTGCTCTTGCTGGACTTAAGGTCAATCCTATTGGTATAACTTTGGTGCCTGTTTTAGGTTCTGCTAAAATACAAATGGCTAACTTTGTTAAAAATCCACTTATTATCATTCCCATTGTTATCAACGCTTTTACATTAGGAGTTTTAGGAGCTCTATTTAATATTAAAGGAACTGCTTTTAGTGCTGGTTTTGGAATTAGTGGTTTAATTGGACCAATTAATGCTTTAAATCATCTATCTTGGAATTTAAAAAATATACTTCTCGTAGTTACTTTATTCATTATTCTACCAATTGTTTTTGGGTATATTTGTAATTTTATTTTTATAAATAAGTTAGTTTTAATTAAAGAGGAAGACTATAAAGTAACTATATAGTTGAAACCTCAGTTCTTTGAAAAAAAGTGCACTTTTTTTAACATTAGATTTCTATATTGTACTTAGTTTTAAAACTATATATTCTATGATATAATTGTTCCGTTATAAATCTATATATTGGGAGGAACATTATGAAAAAAATTATTTTTGGAATTTTAGCCATGACTTTATCTACTATGGCTTTGGCAGAGAATAGATATGGCGTAGGAGCTGGGGTTGGAGTTTCTAACAGTATCTACAAAGGAGCTGAAGACAAAGCTTATCCTGTACCGCTTTTAGATGTTAACTATGGCAACTTCTATATCAAAGGAATTACTCCTGGATACTTCTTCTTTAAAGGCGAAGATCTGTCTTTATCTGTATTTCTTGACCCTTTAGCTGGTTTCGCTGTTAAAGCTAAAGATATGGGAGATGGATATACTAATATTGATGATAGAGATTTCCAAGCTATGGTTGGATTAAGAGCTGATCTTAATACAGGAATTGCTGGAATTAGGACAGGAGCTTCTGTTCAGTTTGGTGAACACGGTTCTGAAGCAAAATTAAGTGCTTTTAGACCTTACAACATCAATGATAAATTCACTTTAGTTCCTGGAATTCATGTTAAAGGATTCTCTGGAGATTATGCAAATTACTACTTTGGTGTAACATCAGACGAAGTTATTAGATCAAGTAATGACAAATTAACTAAAGAATACAAAGCTGACACTGCATATTCAATTGGAGCTAACTTATCAGCTGAATACAAATACAACGAAAAGGTATCTTTCATAGGAATTTTAGGAGTAGAAAAGTTTTCTAGCGAAGTTACTGATTCTCCTGTTGTTAATGATGATCCTCTATTTATTGCAAGTATTGGAGCTAAATACTTCTTCTAGTAAAAAAAGACTAACTTTTTGTTAGTCTTTTTTATTTTTTCTCATTTTTAAAATTTTGTAACCTATATAAACCAGTGTTAATAATATTACTAAATATTTATATCTAACTATATATGTATTTATAATATGCTCATAGTCTTTATATAAAGTTCCTACACTTACCATAAAAGCAACATATATTCCCGCTCCAAGTCCTGTAAAAATGCTAAACTTATAGACATTCATCTCTAAGATTCCAGGAGGAAAAGATATATACTGTCTAACTACTGGTATAAATCTTCCTAAAAACACTATCAGTTCTCCCTTTTTATCAAATAGGCTTTCCATTTGAACCAATCTACTTTCATCTAAAAAAAGGTATTTTCCATATTTTAAAAGAAGACTTCTTCCTAAAGTTCTTCCAAGAAAATAGTTTAAACCCGCTCCACCTAAACTTCCTAAAGTTCCTGCTAATAGTACTGGTATAAAACTCATCTCTTTAGTTCCTATTAGATATCCTGCTGGAAGCAGAGCGACTTCTGAAGGAAAAGGGATAAATGAAGATTCTAAAAACATCATTATAAAAATTCCAAAATAACCTAAACTCATAAAAAACTCACTAGCTTGTTTTATTAACTCTTCCACTTTTTCTCCTTCTATCTAAATTATAATAATATTAAGTAGTTCTAATAACCGCTCTTTTTCTACCTCTGTTATCTCTCCTCTTAAAGTTATTGTATGACCATACTCTTTTTCAAGATTTTCAAATTTTTCATTTAAAATATTTTTTACATTTATCTCCTGTGAATAAGGAAAGTCTATTACACAGTATGTTTTATTCTCAGTATTTTCTACCACATTATCTAATCTATTTTGTAAAGCTTTATTGTATGTTTTAAAGGCTTCTCTTACCTCAAATTCATGCTCTTCTTCTAACTCTTTTGCCTTTTTCTCTCCAAGTTTTGTCAATTTATAATAAGTATGGTTTCTATGTTTAACAACTACATTAGCTTCCTTAGTTTTATACTCAACCATTATATTTTCAACTCGTTCTAATATCTTATCTTTAATTAATACTCTTATACACTCTCTCACTTCATTTTGATTTTCAAGTATCCGATTAGCTAATTTTGATATAAATGTAGGTCCTATTTTATAGATTGTTAATACTATTTTTTTCTCTAACGCACTCATATTTACTCCTAGTTTTTCTCATATTATACCATAGCTCCGATAAAAATTTAGTAAATAAAAAGGATGAAAGTTTTCATCTTTCACCCATTATTATTATATTAATCTCTAGTATACTCAGATAAATATCCTAGAATTTTTTTTCTTACCCTTTGAATTGCATTATCTATTTTCTTAGAAGGTTCTTTTAACATCTCTGCAATCTCATTATATTTATATTGTTTACAAGTATAGAAAAATACCTTTTTCTCTAAAGGTGTTAAACTACTATTCAAAAATTCTCCTAACATCTCTACTAGTTCTTTCCCTATAAGAATATCCTCTGGAGAATAAAAGTTCACAGATGGTTTTGCATATTGAATTAAATCATCTAAATTAATATCCTTATCTCCAATTATCGATGTATTTAACTTTTGGTTTCTATTTGAATTTGATGATTTTACTGCTGTTATAATCTGTCGTTTTATACATAGATTTGCAAAAGTACTAAAACATACCTCTCTTGTTTCGTCAAATGATTTTACTGCCTTCATAAGACCTATATACCCCTCTTGAAGTAAATCATCAATATCTCCACCTTTTATGAAAAAGTTTTTACTATTTCTTAAAATATCATTTTTATATCTTAAGAAAACCTTTTCCATTGCTTCATCATCACCATCTTTTGCTAACATTACATCTCTTTCATCCATTTAGTCTGCCCCCTTAACTATTTAACGGTAAAAAAAGTAAAATTAAGCTCACCCCTAAGCTGTAAAAATTTTTAAGTGTCTTGACTTATGAAAAAATAATACCATATTTTTCTTTAAATTTAAACGTTCCATTTTTTCTTTTTCATTCATATTCTTTGAAATATATAGTAACATTCTAATACAAAACTCTTTTTTGATAATTTTTTTTCATTTTTTAGATGTTTTGAAAATAAAATTTGACATAGTTAATTTTTTTTGATACTCTTATTTAAATAATTAAATACTAAAGGGGGCTTTATGAAAAAAATATTTAAATTATTACTAATAGTTACACTTTTTATTAGTTGTGGAAAAGAAAAAGACTCTGAAAAACAAGTGGCAGTACCTAAAAATAATAAATTAGTTTATACTCAAAGTAGTGAATCTGTAACCCTTCACCCACATGAAGCTACTGATGTCTATTCTAGAAGAATAATTTCAAATATTTTTGATAGACTTATTGAAACTGATGAAAATTTAAATATAGTTCCTGGATTAGCTGAAAGTTGGGAACAACTATCTCCCACTGAATTAAAGTTTAATTTAAGAAAAGGGGTTAAATTCCAAAACGGAGAGGAATTAACTTCTGAAGATGTAAAATACACTTTAGAAAATGCTAAAAAATCATCTAAAGTTGGAACTCTTTACTCAGCTATTGATAGTGTTGAAACTCCTGATAAGTATACAGCTATTGTTAAAACATCTGCTCCATCAGGTTCATTAATACACCATTTGACACACATAACAGCTTCTATTTTAAATAAAAATTATTATGAAAATACAAAAGATGTAAACCATGCTCCTATGGGAACTGGAGCATATTCTTTAGCTGAGTGGAAACCTGGATCATATATGATATTAAAAAGAAATGATGAGTATTTTAGAGGTAAACCTGCTATTGAAATAGTTGAAGTCAAAGCAATCCCAGAAGAAAATAGTAGAGTTATTGCTATTGAAACTGGGGAGCACCATATTACAGGAGATATTGATTCTATTGGTAGAAAAATTCTTGCAGATAGAAAAGATATTAGAGTTGAAGAGATTAGTTCTCTTGGAGTTGGATACTTAGGTATCAATACAGCTAAGGGTGCTCTTCAAGATAAAAATGTTAGAAAAGCTATTGCAATGGGAATTAATAGAGATATCATCATTGAGTCTGTTTTAAGTGGTGCTGTAGAAAAAGCCAATAGTATCTTAGGTCCTGGAGTAGTTGGATATTCTAAAGAAACTACCCCCTTTGATTATAACCCTGAAGAAGCTAAAAAACTTTTAGAAGAATCTGGTTATAAAGATTTAAGTCTAACTTTAGTTACAAGTAACAACGAACTTAGAAAACAAATGGCTGAAATTATACAAGCTCAATTAAAAGATATTGGAATTGATATAAAAATTGAAATTTTAGAGTGGGCTGCATTTTTAACTACAACTGGAACAGGAAAAAGTGATCTGTTCATGCTTGGATGGTCAAACTCATCTGGAGATGCTGACTATGGTATTGGTTCTGTTCTTCATAGTAGTATGAAAGGGTCTTCTGGAAATAGAAGTTTCTTTGATAATCCTACTTTTGATGCTCTTTTAGATAAAGCTAAGGTTGAATTAGATCCCACTAAAAGATCTGAACTATATGCTCAAGCTCAAAATATTATGAATGAAGAGGTTCCTGTTTTACCAATCTACTTTATGCCTGCAAGTGCTGGTATCAGAGAGGAAGTTAAAGGCTTTGTTCAGTCGCCTATTAATAATCCTACTTTTTATAAACTATCATTTTAATTTTTCTAAATAAAAAACTACCTCAAAAGAGGTAGTTTTTTTATGCTAATTCTAAAACTCCTAATGCGTACATTAACATTCCTTGCTTTAGCATATCTATATCCATTTTTTCATCAAAACCATGAGGATTCCCTCTGAACTCTTTAAAGTTTGGCCCAAATGCAACTGTATTTGGCATAAGTTTTGCATATGTTCCCCCTCCTAAAGCTACAGGTTTATCATCTCTATCTGTTACATCTTTAAAGATTTTTTGAAGTTTTTCAACTAGTGGATGTTCTTTAGGAAAATATAGCGGTGGATTGTGATTTTCTTTTACAAACTCTATCCCATTCTCTTTTCCTATTTTATTAAGCATAATATCTAATTGTTTTTCATTAGTAGTCACTGGGTATCTAATATTAAATTTAACATATATTGAAGAATTTTTTTCTGCCATTATCTTTACAATACCGCAACTTAAAGTTAAATCTCCTGTTTCTTCATTTTTAGTTTCTATATTTAATCCACTTCCATCAGTTTCTATACCAACAACTTTATCCATAAAATTAACAAATCTCTTTAACGAATCTTCCTCAGATATAACTCTATTTAGGAATCTAAATAACCACGTTATTGGATTCACGCCTCTTTGTGGAGAACTTGCATGGGCTGGTATTCCTTTACATATAACTTCTAAATAGCTTCCTTTTTCTAAAACTTCAACTTTACATGGAATGTCTTTAAATTTTTCTAACTCTTTCAGAATTTTTTCAGATAAATCTTTTTTTAAAAATACTTTAGCCTCTTCAGGAACTACATTTGATCTTGTTCCTCCCACTATATCTAGTATTGAAGTATTTTCCTTTATGAAGCTATCTTTAAAAGAGAATGTGTAGATTCCTTTTTCTGAAAATACAACTGGAAACTGCCCATCTGGAGTAAACGCATATTTTGGTGGTTTTTCTTTAGACAGATAATATTTAATGTCCTCATCCCCACTCTCTTCATTTGTTCCAAATATTATTCTAACTCTATGATTAAAACTTGGAACACACTCTTTCAAAGCTTTCATTGAATGTAGTGCTGAAATAATTGGTCCTTTGTTATCTAAAGCACCTCTTGAGATCATATTTTTCCCCACTATCTCTCCACTAAATGGTGGCACACTCCACTTTGAATGTTCTCCCTCTGGTACCACATCTATGTGACCTAAAACTCCTATATACTCTTCTCCCTCTCCAAACTCAGCATAACCAATATAGTTATCTAAATTTACAGTTTTAAACCCTAGATCTTTTGCTATTTTTAATGTTTCTTCCAAGCCTTTTTTTAACCCTAAACCAAAGGGAGCACCAATGGTGCTCTCCTCTTTTACAGTTTTAATTTTAACAATTTTTTGGATATCTTTTAAAGTCGCTTGAAAGTGTTCATCTATATAGTATTCTAGAGTTTTTCTAGTATTCAAACTACTCCCCAATTAATGAAAGAGCAAAATCTAAAATTTTATCCCCTTTCATCATTCCATAATCCATCATATTTATAACTTCAACTTTTTTTCCAACCTCTTGAGCTATTTTATTAAGCTCATCTTTTCTAAATTTAACTTGAGGTCCTAGTAAAAATATATCATATTTATCTAAGTTCTCTTGGAACATCTCTAGTCCAACAGCTTTTATCTCTACAGGTATTTCTCTTTTTTCTGCTGATTCTAACATCTTTTTAACAACTATACTTGTTGACATCCCTGCTGAACAAAGTAGTAATATTTTTTTCATTATTTTGTCTCCTTTTCAAATGCCTCTACTGCATCCTCTTCGTATTTACTTGCTTTATCTAGTATTCTTAAGAATGGTAGATATATTAAAGCTCCTAATATTAAGTTAACTATTTGAATAATCGCTCCTGACATATCTCCCACTGTTAAAAATCCACTAATTATTGCTGGTGTTGGCCATGGGAAAGCTACTCCTAAAGGCTTACTTACAAGACCAATTGTCATTGCTAAATATTGAGTTGTAACAAATACTAAAGGAATTATATTAAATGGTATTAACATAATTGGGTTTAATATTATTGGCATTCCAAATAGAATTGGCTCATTTATATTAAATATCCCTGGTACAGCACTAATTGCTCCAACACTTTTTATATGTTTACTCTTTGCAAAAAGACCTATTGCTAAAAGTAGTGATAGTGTTGCTCCAGCTCCACCCATCCAAATCATATCAAAGAATTGCTCTGTAATAACGTGAGGTAATGGTAATCCCTCTTTTAAAGCATTGATATTTTCAACTTGATTCTCTAACCAGAAAGGTCTTACAAATCCATTTACCATAGATCCACTATTTATACCAACTGACCATAATATTGAAATTGAGAATACTGTTAATAATGATCCAAAGAATGATGTTCCTAAAGCTCTTAATGGCATTGCTAAAACTTTATATACAAAGTCATGGATTGTTCCATACTCAGTGTTCATCATACCTATTCTTAATAGTAATGCTAAAGATAGTATAACTGTTCCTGGAATTAATGCTTCAAATGATTTTATAACTTCAGGTGGTACCCCATCAGGCATTTTAATAAGAATCTTTTTGTTTACAAAGAATCTAAAGATATTAGCTGTAACTATACCAATTACCATAGCTATAAACATCCCTTTACTTCCAAGCCAGTTAAAACTTAAAACAGAACCCATACCTTCAACTTCAGATAATGGTGTTAAAATTAAAAATGATGCTAGTGATAAAAGTCCAACAGCTACACTATCAAGTTGAAATTGATTAGCCAGTTGTTGAGCAACTAAAAATGCTACATAAACTCCAACTAATGAAAACGTTGCACTTACAGGAATATCTATTACATTTTTCCAATTTGCTCCAAATGTTTCTAACATAAACTTTTGATAAGCTGGTAATGGAAATGCTGATATCATTAAAAATATAGATCCAATCATTAAAAGAGGCATCATTAAAACGAACGCTCTTCTTATACCATTAATATGTTTATTTCTTCCAATCCAAGCTGCTACAGGAACTAGCTTTTCTTCTAAAATCTCAACTACTTTTGACATTTAAATCCCCCTTTGAATTCTCTCTTTATATGCTCTCATATACTCTTCAGATGCTATTTCTATCTTTATCTCTCCATTTTCTTGAGGAGTTGATATATAAACTTGAGGTTTTTCTGTTTCTGTTCCAACACAGAATGTAAACTCAACATTTGTTCCTATTCCCCATTCACCTTTATTATTCATAGCTACAATGGATATCTCTCCAGCTTTCCCTCTTCTTTTTCTTAAAGTTTCAGAAAACTCATCCACAGCTTTTTGAGCAGCTTCCATTGGATGCTCCCCTTTTTTCATTCTCTGGACTACTTCATAAGAAAGACAACCTTTCATTATATCTTCCCCAAGACCTGTTGCTGCTGCTCCACCAATTTCATTATCAACATAAAAACCTGAACCTGAAACTGGTGAATCTCCAACTCTTCCCTTTTTCTTCATAAAAAGTCCACTTGTTGAAGTTGCTACAGCCATATCCTCATCTTTATCTAAAGCTATCATGCAAACAGTATCATGACCGTCGTATGGAGAAAGATTTTTCTCTTGTATCTCTTTAACTCTTAACTCCCAAGTCTTTTTAGCTCTCTCTGTTAACATATTTTGTCTTACAAAGCCATTTTTATGAGCATACGATTCTGCTCCAGCTCCTACTAAAAATATATTGTATCTGTCTGCACTAAGTTTTCTTGCTATAGATATTGGATTTTTAAAATCCTTTATTGAAGCTACCGCTCCTATAGAAAGAGTTTTTCCATCCATAAATGCCGCATCTAACTCAACTTCACACTCTTCATTTGGAAGTCCTCCATAACCTACAGATTTATAAAATGGATAATCCTCTACAAATTTAACTGCTTCTTCCAATGCATCTTGACATTTTCCACCGTTTTTTAACATCTCTGAACCTAAAGTTACTCCTTCAGAAGCCATTCTCCAAGTTGCTATCATACCCCATTTTTTTCTCATACTCTTATTCTCCTTTTAACTCTTTCAACTCTCTATGGACTTCAATTAGCTCTTCTACTAACTCCCTAGCTAATATTGCATTCATAAGATGATCTTGTGCATGAATCATAAGTAGATTTATCTCTACACCTTTTCCATCTGCTTCATTACATATAAGTTCAGTCTGTACACTATGAGCTGCATACATCCTTTCTTTTGCTTCATCTAATAATTTTTTAGCATTTTCAAACTCACCTTTCTTCGCTGCTCTTAAAGCCTCGTAAGATAGAGCTCTACTCTCTCCAGCATTTCCAACTATGGCCATTGCTACTGCTTCAATATCCATAAAAAACCTCCCGTATCATTTCATAGTTTAACTTTATACCAATTCTTTTCATTGGTCAAATCACATTTTTTTAGTGCGTATTTCGTTAATATCATTCCTTTTTTATATATAAAATCTTGATTTTAACCTTTTTATAAGCTATGATTACATATGACGATATAATCTATTCTAATATATCGTTTTAAAAAAATATTTTTCATATTAAAAAAAATTTAAAAAAATTAGAAAAAAGGAGTTCAGAGTGGGAAATAAAAATATTTTTATTGAATTTTCTAAAAAACTGAGTAAGAAAGAGAGAGATTTTTTAAGATCAGTTGATATCAGCAGTAGCTCAGTTACTGTTCATTTAGAAACACTTTATAAAATATTTGAAGTTAAAGAGGAGCCAAAAGTTATTGAATTAGAAAAACTTTTATTTAAGTTTTTTTCTAAAAATATAACTATTACTGATTCAAATCTAAATTTAAAAAAAAGGTTCAATGTTCTAAATAGTTATTTTTTTGAAAGGGATTACGTGATTTTTGAATTTTCATCACATATTTTAGATGAAAAAATAAAAAAAATACTTAAATTTAAAGAAAGATACTCATATAGATTTTATCAGGGCATTTTAAATAGTGAGAAAAGTATTTTAAACATCTCTATGGACAATTTACGGGATATATTAGAGATTCAAGAAACTTACGATAGATTCTATGATATTGAAAAAAATCTTTTAAAACCTATTTTTAAAGATCTTACAACTACTGGAGAGTTAGATATTGAGTATGAAAAGGATAAGGTTGGAGATTATAAAAGTGCTAAAATTTTAGGAATTAAAATTATAAAAGATTATAAAAATAGTGAAACCAATGAAATTAAACCTATTTTTACTTTAACTAAAACTTTTAAAAATCTTTTTGAGCTTCATAGTGAACTTATGGAGATTTATAAAAAACTTAAAGGAGATACATCATATATTTCTAACTATCATTTTAACTCGAAACTTTTAGTTAAAATATATAATATAAAAAATGATGAAACTTTAGTTTATACTTATAAAGAGTTTACATTCAAAATCTTATATAGAAAAGATCTGCCTACAATTATTGAGATATTTGAAAATCTCGAAGAAGAGTAAAATTAAGGGGATTAACCAAATTGGTCAATCCCCTATTTTTAATTAAATCTATTTAAATATTCATCCATGTAAACAACATTTCCATTAACTCTCGAATCCTCTGCTGCAAAAGCCATTATGTGACTTTCTAAAGATGTTCTTGGATTAGTTCTAGAGTCCTCTTGTCTTCCTAAACAAAGATTTACGAAATCATTCATAAGTCCTGTATCTCCTCCTCCATGTCCACCTTCTAGTACATCTGGAATAATCTCAGTTTTCTTTCCATTTGCAAAACGCCCTTCTCCTTTTCCAAATTCATAAACTTCTATATGATTTTTTGCATCATTTCCTCTTATTTCACCTTTAGTTCCCATAATTTTTATTGTTCTACAAACCTCATCTGTAAAAGCACATAGATTAAAAGTTACATTTACTCCATTTTCAAACTCAATTATAGAAACCATATTATCTACAACATTGTTATCGCATTTATAAACACATCTTCCATATTGATTGTGCTCTAAAGATTTTGTTAAAGCTTCCTCTGTCTGTATTTCACTAGCAACTAAAGTTGGCCAAGCTCCAATATTATTATAATATATTTTTTTTGGTGAATATATGCAACTATCTATATATTTACACTCCAAACATCTATCTGCCGATCCTTCTGGAGCATTCTCTTTTCTAAAGTATTTTAAATTTCCAAAAGAAGCTATTTTTTTACAAGGATTACCATTTAAAAGCCAAGATAGAATATCTAAGTCATGACAACTTTTTTGTAAAATAAGAGGACTTGTTTCATCAGAATTTCTCCAGTTACCTCTGACAAAACTATGTGCAAAATGGAAATTTCCTATATTTTCATTGTGTTGTATATCAACAACTTCTCCTATTATTCCACTATCTATTAATTCTTTTAACTTACTAAAAAAGGGTGTATATCTAAGTACATGACAAACCATAACTTTAACTCCATACTTTTCAGCCATTTTAACTATATGAATACATTCCTCAACCCTGTTTGACATTGGTTTTTCTAGAAGAATATCATAACCTTTTTTCATAGCAAGCTCCATAGGTTCAAAGTGCATATCATCACCTGTTGCTAAAATTACAGCATCACAAAATCTGTCTTTTTCTAAAAACTCCTCCCAAGAATTAAATACATACTCAGGTAGAATCCCGTGAGTTTTTATCATTTGATCTCTTTTTATAGGATTTGGTTCTGCTACAGCAACAATCTCTGCTTCATCACTATTTTTTAAAATAAAATTAGCATAAACGTCCTTTCCCCTATTTCCTGCTCCTATTACACCGACTCTTAACATAAAACACCCTCCTATTTTTGAATACGTATACATTTTATTTTTAATGTGAGTATAGTACATGATTTTTAAAATGTCAAATTTTTTTCATAAAAATTTGCTTATAATAATTTTATAGAGTATTATTTTTTATATATAGTTTAAATTTATAGGGAGGACATATGAAAAATAAAAGGATGACTATGACAGAGCTAGCTAATTTAGTTGGTGTCTCTCAAGCTACAGTATCAAGAGCTATTAATCAGCCTGAAAAAGTTAAACCTGAAGTAAGAGAAAAAATTCAATATTTTATAGATAAATACAAATTTATTCCAAATGAAAACGCTAAAACTATGAGAGGTGTAGGGAGTAAAATTTTAGGTTTTATTGTTTTTAGTTTCTCTAACTATTACTATCTAGATATGATTAAATACGCTGAAAAAGCTGCTAGAGAAAAAGGATACAGTCTTCTTGTTATGAACTCTGAAAAAAATGCTGAGTTTGAATTAGACCATATAAAAATGATGCTAGCTCGAAATGTTGAAGGAATACTTATAGCTCCTGTAGATGAACAAAATCTTGATTTTTTAGAAACTACCAGTGTGCCATTTGTAGCTTTGAATGAGGATTTTCCTGGGCATAACTATGTTACAACTTCTCTTGTTGAAGGTGGAGAAGTGGCATGTCAGCATCTTATTGATCAAGGCCATAAAAATATAGGCTATATTGGAGGAGATTATAAAAAATATAATCCAAAACTTGATGGTGTAAAGAAAAAATTAAAGGAATATAATTTAAATTTTAAGCCTGATTTTTTTATTAAAGTCAATACAGTAACTCTTTCTGACGAAGATATTGAAGCTATTTTAAAACAAAAAAAACTTCCTTGTACCGCATATGTTGCATCTAATGATGAGGTGGCCTGCTTATTTATGAAAAAGATTAATGAGTTTGGTTATAAAATTCCTGAAGATATTGCATTGGTTGGATTTGATAACACTATTGTTTCTAAACTTCTCAATATTACAAGTATTACTCAACCTACAGAAGCTATGGTTAAAGCTGGAATTGAAATTATTTTGAATAAAGAAAATACAAAAAAAACACTTCAACTTTCTCCTGGAATTGAAATACGAAGTAGTAGCCTAAAATAAATTTGACAAATTTCAATCTATGAGGTATATTTTATCAAATAATTATGAATACGTATACAAATTTTAAGGGGGTATTATGAAAAAAATTATTTTATCACTATTAAGTTTAGGTCTTTTAACTTCTTTTACAGGTTGTGGTAGCGATGAACAATCCACTACTAATAAAGAAAAAGTTTTAAAGCTTGCTCTTTGGGATGCTAACCAAAAACCTGTTATAGAAAGTATGATTAGTAATTTTGAAAAAGAAAACCCTGGTGTAAAAGTAGTAGTAGAAATTACACCATTTTCTCAATATTGGACTAAACTTGAAACTGCCGCTACTGGTGGGCAACTTCAAGATATCTTCTGGATCAATGCTCCAAACTTTACAAAATATGCTAAAGCTAACATGATTCTTCCTATTCAAGATCTAGTAGATAGTAAAGCTATAAATGCCGAAGCTTTTCCTGAGGGTATGATTAAAATGTATACTTATGATGATAAACTTATGGCTGCACCAAAAGATATTGATACTACTGCCCTTTGGTATAATAAGGAGATTTTTGACTCTTTACAACTACAATATCCTAATGATAACTGGACTTGGGATGATATGGTTACAACTGCTAAAGAGATTAAAAATAAAACTGGAAACTATGGCTTAGCATTAGGTTTTTCTGGTCAAGAGGATTATTATGAAATAATATCTCAATTTGGAGGAAGAGTAATATCTCCAGATAAGAAAACTAGTGGTTTTTCAGACCCTAATACTGTTGCTGCAGTAAAGGAGATAAAACAACTTCTTGATGAAAAAGTTATTCCTAGTCTGGGAGAGATTGCAGATACTAGAGCTTCTGACCTTTTCCAATCTCAGAAGGTCGCTATGACATACTCTGGTTCTTGGATGGTTAAACAGTATATGAAAAATGAGATTATAAAAGATAAAGTTGATTTAGTAAAATTACCTTTAAAAACTAAAGATGCTGCTATTATTCACGGTCTTGGGTATGCTATCTACTCTCAAACTAAGCACCCTGAAGAAGCTAAGAAATTAGTTACATATCTATCTACTAAGGATTCACATGACACTCAAGCCAAAAGTGGTATAGTTATTCCTGCTTATATTGAGTCACAAGAGATTTGGACAGATTCATATCCTAATTTAAACTTACATGGTTACTCGAATATGTTACCTAATGGAATTGAGTATCCTGCTTCCTTAAATACTGGTAAGTGGGAGGATGTTATGAATGAATACCTTAACAAAGTTTGGATGGGAGAGTTGACACCTGAAAAAGCTTGTGAAATTATAAATGAAAAAATGAATGCTATTTTAAAAGAGGAAGCTTAATTATGAGAAAGGATAAATTTCAAAATAGTATGTGGGCATATCTTATGATTGCCCCTTTAGTTCTTGGAATCGGAATTTTCTATATATTTCCATTTTTTCAAAACTTATATTTTAGTTTAACTAACCTTGGTGCTTTTGGACAATTTAAATTTATTGGTTTTAAAAACTATGAAAAATTAATGTACGATCCTAAAATGTATCAAGCTTTAAAAAATACCTTTGTATATGTTTTATTCTCTGTTCCTTTAGGAGTAACTTGTTCTACTTTAGTTGCAACTATGTTAAATAGTAAAATTAAGGGACTTACAATTTATAGAGTTTTATATTTTTTACCCGCTGTTACAATGCCTACAGCTATTGCTATGGTTTGGAGATGGATGTATAATAAAGAGTTTGGTATTCTAAATCAATTCTTAAGTAACTTTGGATTTGAACCTAGAGCTTGGTTATCAGACCCTCAAACAGCTTTATATGCAGTTATAGTTGTTGCTATATGGTCAAGTATAGGTTACAACATGGTTATACTTCTTGCTGGTTTACAGGGAATTCCTAAAATGTATTATGAAGCTGCAAAAATAGATGGTGCTGGCCCTGTTACTTGCTTTTTCAAGATAACTCTACCTTTACTAAGTCCATCTTTATTCTTCGTTACTGTAATGTCTTTTATTAATTCTTTCCAAATATTTGACTTAGTTTTTATGATGGTAAATCGAACTAACCCAGCCTTTGAAAGTAGTATGACTATAGTTTACTTCTTCTATACAAATGCTTTCCAAATGTCTGAAAGAGGTTATGCAGCAGCTATTGCTGTGGTTTTATTTATCATTATTATGGCCTTTACTTGGATTCAACTTAAACTACAAAAAAAACTAGTTAACTATTAGGAGGAGAGTATGGAGGATAAAAAAGGAAAAGTTTTTCTACACATTATTCTTATAACTGGGGTTATATTTACTTTAATACCCTTTATTTGGATGTTTCTAACCTCTGTTAAAACTTTAGGAGAAAGTATACAGGTTCCACCAGTTATATTTCCTTCTGAATTTAAATGGAGTAACTATAAAGATGTTATGGCTACTATGCCTTTCATGAAGTTTTACTATAATACAATTGTTTATACCGTTGTTAGAACAATTGGACAGATTATATTCTGTTCTATGGCAGCATATGCATTTGCTAGAATTGAGTTTCCATTTAGAAATACAATATTTCTATTATTACTAGCTGTTTTAATGGTTCCTGGACAGATTTTTTTACTACCACAGTATATGATAATTCAAAAGTTAGGACTTTTAAATACTTTAAGTGGTCTTATTATCCCAGGATTATTTAGTTCTTTTGGAACATTTTTAATGAGACAATTTTTTATGACTCTTCCTAAAGAACTAGAAGAAGCTGCAATTATAGATGGATGTAATCATTTCCAAATCTATTATAAAATTATGTTACCTCTTGTTAAGCCTGGTATTGTAGCTTTAATTATAATAACAGCTCTTGCTAGTTGGAATCAACTTATGTGGCCTCTTATTGTTAATACTTCTACTGATAAGATGACGCTTTCTGCTGGTCTTGCTGCTCTATCTGGACAACACGGAACAGATTATCCTTTAGCTATGGCTGGAGCTATTTTAGGAGTTTTACCTATGCTAATTATGTTTATAATATTTCAAAAGAAATTTATTGAAGGAATGGCATCAACAGGTATTAAATAAGATTCAAATAAATAATAAAAATGGAGAAGTTTTCACTTCTCCATTTTCTTTTACTCTTTAACAGCTCCCGCTACTATTCCTGATAAAATCTTTTTCTTAAATATCAGATACATTATAACTGTTGGTAACATAACTATTACTATTGCAGCTGATAGCTTAGCCCATGAACCACTACGTCCTACATAGTTCATCAGCATTGTTGTAAGTGTTGCATTAGCAGCACTTGGCATATATAGATAAGGTGTAAACATATCATTTAATACATCTACAGACTTTAATATTATAAGCGTTGCTGTTGCTGGTAAAATCAGTGGGAATATAACTTTCCAATAGATTTTAAAATATGAACATCCATCTATTCTTGCACTTTCATCTAAAGAGTATGGAATCTGATCTATAAACTGCTTATACACATATATTTGAAGTATATCTGTTGAGATATAGATTACCATTGGTGCTAAAAGAGTATCATATATTCCAAGTCTTCCAATTATTCCAAATCTTGTTATCTCTGCAATAAAGCTAGGTATTAACATTGAAAAACTAAATAGAAAGAAGTATACCTTTTTAAGCTTAAACTCAAACCTACTTAAAGAGTAAGCAACCATACTACTTAAAATAACATTCACCGTTATTGTTCCTAAAACTAAAAGCATTGAGTTTTTAAACCCTGTTAATACATTTCCATTTTTGAAAACCTCTTTATAGTTATCCAATGAAAATGGTGCTGGTAAAGATAGGTGATACCCTTGTGATATCTGTTCTGGAGTTTTAAAAGATGATAACACCACTAAAAGCAAGGGAACTAAAACTATCAAAGTTATAACTACAAAAACTGCGTGGTTAAGAACATTAAACAGTAACTCGCTCCTTTTTTTCTTTTTCAAACTTCTCCCCCTCCTTTTCCATTACTACCTCAACTTTTGACTCCTCTTTTTTAAAAAATCCTTTTACCTTATTTAACTTACCTTTAAACTTTTCAGGCTCTAAAACTAAACCTTGAACTATTGATATAACTATTATTGCTACTATTAAAACTATGGCCATTGCACAAGCTAAACCAAAGTTGCTAAACTCAAAAGCTGTTTTTACTGTATGAAGAGCAAATGTTGTACTACTTGTTCCTGGCCCTCCACTTGTCATAACAAATGGAATATCAAAAACCATAAGTGCTCCTCTTACATTTAAAAACAGTACTATACTAAGAATAGACTTCATATTAGGCATTATTATTTTTACAAATTGTTGTAATACTGAGGCTCCATCAATTAATGCAGCCTCTAACATATCCTTATTTATTGATTGAAGTCCAGCTAAGAAAAGTATTATATGAACCCCTGTAAATCTCCAAAGAGAAACTACAACTAATGAATAATTTACAATTTTAGGATCACTTAACCATCTAATTTTCCCAATACTTCCAAGAGCTAAAAGTCCATTTAATACTCCATCCTCAGAACTATATAAAAAGGAAAACATATAAGCTATTGCAACTCCATTTATTATATACGGCATAAAAACTATAGTTTTAAAAAACTCACTTTTTTTGATATATCTATCTAAAAGCATTGCTAAATACATCTCTATTGGAATAAAAAGAAGATGTAACATAAAATATAAATTGTTATTTTTTAAACTTTGCCAAATATCTTTTCTTTGAAATACTTGGGTATAATTTTTTAACCCAACGTAGTTATAACTAGGATTTATTCCATCCCAATCAGTAAAACTTATTAGAGCTAGCTTAAACCCTGGATAAAGAACAAATACAAATAGCAATATAGTTGGTATTGCTAAAAAACATGCTAACAATATACTTCTTTGTGTTTTATCTTTCATATTTTACTCCTAATAACTACTTTGTGTTTTCTTGAGCTTCTGTCCATCTTTTGTTAAACTCATTCATATACTCTGTAAAATTAACTCCTTGAATCATCTCTTGTCCCATTCTCTTAACATCAAAAGAGATATAGTTAGCTATTTTTCTAAACTTCTCATCGCCACCTTTTTGAAGTACAACCTCTGGATTTGGAATACTTGCTATAGCTACGTTAAATATGCTCTCTCTACCTTTCACTCCCTCTACAGCTGGCAATACATTCATATATGTTACATACTCTTTATAGTATTCACTTGTAAAGAACCAATCTAAGAACTTTTTAGCCTCATCTGCATTTTTGCTATATTTTGGAATTGATAAGAATACTTCAGCTGAAACTAAATATCTAAATGGATCCTCCTTTGTTTCACGAGCTGGGAGTACAAACACTCCAACATCCTCTAATGTTTCTTTAGGCATCTCTTTTTCTAAGTCCATATAAAACCATTGTCCTGATGCCAACATAACCGCCTTTTTAGAAGCAAACATACTTTTTTCCTGATCCCAACCATATCCTAGGGGATCCTCTCCAAAAGGCTTTGTATTATAGTATTTATCTAACATATCATAAGCTGTATAAAATGGTTTTCCTGGTGAAAATGGATCTTTTTCCACAGCCATTTTACTTAAAATATCATTACCTCCAGGTACTAAAAATGGCATAAACTCATTGAACGGATATGTTGTCCAAGAATCTTTTGCTCCTAATGCCATAGGGATGTAAGTACCATTGTCTTTTATCTTTGTTGAAAGTGCTACAAACTCTCCCCAAGTTGTAGGTATCTCAAGCCCTAACTCATTAAATATACTTTTTCTATAATAAACAAATTCATTAAATCCATACATTGGTAATCCATATATGTTTCCATCAATTTCAAAATCTTTAGCAAACTTATTCACTTTTGCAGCTTCGGTTTCATTTAAAGGAAGCAGTACACTTTTAAAACTTTCCATAGTTACAACTCTCACAGGGAAAATATCAGGCAGTTTCTGTGCTGAGTTTCTTATTTTCATTGTGTTATCATACTCAGTTGCAGGTATTTTCTCCATTTTTATTGTTACATTTGGAGCTACCTTTTGATAAGCTTCTGCTAGACTATTTGTATCCATCATATACTCTTCCCCAGTTCCAGAGTATGTTACAAAAGTCAGTTCAACTTTTTTATCCTCTGCTTTAGCTACTTCTTTCTTTTCCCCATCACCACAAGCAGCCATAAATAACATTGTTCCCACTCCTAAAACCTTTAAATATCTCTTCATCTTTTACCCTCCTTAAAAAAGTTTAGCTTCTGCAAAAAGTTCCATAACTTCACCACTATTATGAAGTTCAAAAATAACAATTTCGTTCTCGCCCTCTTTTAAAAGAGGCGATGGAACATAAAGTCTTTTTTGAGGTCCTTCACTCCAGTATCTCCCTAAGTTAAATCCATTTATATATACAACACCCTTTTCCCATCCTGTAAAATCTAAGAAAGTATCTCCAATCTCAGCCACATTAAAAGTTCCTTTAAAGAATCTTGGGTGATTTTCAACATCTTTATCACAATCTTCAAACTCTAAACTAGATATATTATCTAGTGGAATTGTATAAATCTCCCAGTTAAATAGAAACTGTCTATCAAGTCTAACTCCCTCTGTTATTCCCTTACTATCTTTTAATAGAGGCCCATAGTTAATTCTTCCCATATTCTCAACTAAAATTTCTAGTGTAGATTCCTCTTTTTCACAGTTTAATATTATTTCCTGTTTACTATTTCTATCAATAACTCCTTTAAACTCCCCATTTAAATATACAAGAGCTCTATCTCTAACCTCTTGTAAAGTTAACGGCATATTTTCAATAATTCCCTTAACCTTTGTTCTATATAGTATAAAACCATAATCTTGATTTAACTCCTCCATAGTTTTTACATACGGGGAAACATGATGTTTTCCAAGTAAGTTTAAACTCTTCCAAAGAGAGGTACTCTTTTTAAAATCCACTTTTCCGTAAGCTATTTTTTTTGAATCCTTCACTTCATACTCTTTGTAATTTTTATGTTTTTTAATATTTATTTTTCCTTTTAATCCATCAATAGTGTCCTTTACTAAATGGTATTTTTTAGTTAAATCTCCAGCTTCTGTTAAAAGAGCATCATAATCATAACTTGTCACTGTACAACGTTGCTCATCATGATAATTTGCTCCGTTCATAAAGGCAAAGTTAGTTCCTCCGTGGAACATGTAGAAGTTTACAGAGATATTGTTTTCCAACATATACTTAAACTCCTCTGCTACCTCTTCCCCCTTTCTAGTTATATGCTCTTGTCCCCAGTGATCAAACCATCCAATCCAAAACTCCATAACCATCTTAGGCATATTACTTTGATATTTTTTAAATAGTTCAAATGATTCCTCTGTCTTTGAACCAAAATTTATTGTTTTCCAAATATGTGGTAGTGTTCCTCCAGATAGCATCCAATGAGTTGGTCCATCTGAAGTAAATAGTGGCACATTAACTCCTCTTTTTATTAAAGCCTCTTCTAGATAACTTAAATACTTATGGTCATTTCCATAACTTCCATACTCATTTTCAATTTGAACAGCTATTATAGGGCCTCCATTTGTAGAAAGATATTTTGTAAACTTAGGAACTAGAGTATCGTAATATCTATCAACTTTCTCAATATACGTTAAGTCCATAGTACGAAGTCTTATTCCTGCATATTTTAATAGCCATGGGGGTAATCCTCCAAACTCCCATTCTGCACATATATATGGAGATGGTCTTAAAATAACATAAAGTCCCACTTCATCAGCTAAAGATATAAATCTTTCAAGGTCTAACATACCTGAAAAGTTATACTCTCCCTCTTTAGGTTCGTGAAGATTCCAAGGTACATAAGTTTCTACACAGTTAAAACCTGCTGACGCTATTTTCTTAAGTCTATCCTCCCACTGCTCAGGTAAAGTTCTAAAGTAATGCATCGCTCCAGATATAAGAAGAGTTTTCTCTCCGTTTATCTCTATATGTTCCTCTACAAATTTCATTTTCTCCTCCCTATTTTTACCACTCTATTTTTTAAAAATTATGTCTTATTTTAAATCTTTTTTATCGAATATATTCTGTAAAAAACTTTAATTTTTATAAGAATACGTATTCTTGATATGAGTTTATTCCATGAATCTCTTTTTGTCAAGATTAATATTTAATAAAAAAATTGTTTGACAAATCTAAAAAAAAATACTTTAATTGAGTTCTTAATACTTTTGAAAGGTGGTTCTATGAAAAAAACTTTAACTATGAAAGATATAGCAAAATTAGCTGGTGTTTCTCAACCCACTGTCTCAAGAGTGGTCAATGGAAATCCAACTGTAGACCCTGAAGTTCGGGCTCGTGTTGAAAAAATAATTTTAGACGAAGGTTTTAAACCAAACTCTAGTGCTAAAACTTTGAGAAGTAGCTCTTCTAAAATAATTGGAGTTATACTTTTTGATCTCTCTAACTACTATTACTTAGAGATGATTAAATATGTTGAAAAAGCGGCTAGAGAAAATGGATACACAGTTATTATCCTCAACTCTCAAGGGGATAAAACTTTAGAAAAAGAGCATATTTTAAATCTACAAGCTCGAAATGTAGATGGAATTATCATTGCTCCTGTAGCAAAAGAAAACCTTGAATTTTTAAAACAGCAAAATGAAAATTTTGTAATTGTTGACTGTAGTTTACCTAACTATCCATGCGTTTATACTTCTCTTCTTCAAGGTGGAAAAATTGCCACAGAACATCTTTATAATTTAAATCATAGAAAAATCGGCTTTATTGGAGCTGATAAAAAAAATATAAAGCTTTTAGGAGTAAAAGAGTTTTTCTCTGAAAAGAGTTTAACATTTTCAAATGAATGGTTTATAGAAACTGATGCCACTAATAGTAATCTTGATAATCTATCTTCAAAATTAAACTCCTTAAAAGATTTTCCTACAGCTTTTATTACATCAAATGATGTTATTGCTTTAAATCTAATTAAAGAGCTTGGAAAAAAAGGGTTATCTATTCCTAATGATATATCTATTTTAAGTTTTGATGACACTATTATCTCTACAGCTTTAAATATTACAAGTATCAGACACCCTGTGGACTTAATGATGACAAATGCAATCGATTACCTTTTAAATGGAGGTCGATTAACTATACAGAACTCTTTAGATCCAATTTTAATAAAAAGAGAAAGTACCTCTTCTTGTTGAGTTTGTATAATTTTTCACATATTTTGAAATTTCATACATTTTTTTGGCAGTAAATTTCGAATAGATATTTTTTTCACTTTCATATATAATCATCTCTACACAGATGTATTTTAGGAGGAAATTTAAGTGAGAAAATTAAACATGATTATATTAGCTGCTACACTAAGCTTAAGTGCTTTTGCAGGTATTGTTAATGGAACTATGACAAAGATAAGAGCTTATGAAAAAGGAAATCAAATTAGCTTTGAGTCTAAAATTCCAAACGTAACTTTTAAAGTTAAAAAAGTAGATATTTTCAAGGCTATGACAAGAGTTGGAAAAGTTATGTCAGTTGCTGATCTTGAGAAAAATGGAATCGTTCTTGATGTAGATAGACAAGTTGTTGTTACTTTAGATAGAGTTAATGATGGATTACATATCAAATCTAAAAACAATACAATGTTTATAACTGAAAAAGAATTAGATAAAATAAGAAAATAATTTATTTATAAAAGGCCGAGTTTTAAAAACTCGGCCTTTTTTATTTGTATATATATAGTTTTTATTGTAAAATATACTATATTACAATATTATAGATTTCAAGAAAGGAGAATCAATGTTTTTAAATAAAAAATCTCTTTATATTCTAAGTTTATTCTTTTCCTTAAATAAATTTAGCTATTCTGATTTAGAGAAAATTTTACATATAAAAAAACGTTCTATTGACAATAATATCAATATAATTAACGATTTTTTAGCAACTTATAAAATACATGGAATTCAAAAAGTTAAAGATTTATTCTTTTTAAAACCATGTGCTATAAACAAAATTAAAGATATTTTACAATTTGCACCACTTTCAGTTACAGAGAGAAAAGAGTATCTTTTACTACAGCTTTTTTTTGAAAATACAGTAAATTTAAATGATAATACAGATAAAATACAAACTACTAGAAGAACTCTAAATTATGATCTTAAAGAGATAAAAGAGTACTTAGAAAATAAAGGTTTAAAAATTGAAAGCATCTCTGGTCGAGGTATATTTTTAGAAGGAAATGAACCTATGATTAGGGAAATTTTTTCTATACATCTAACAAAATTTTTAATCAATAAAAATATTAATCATAAATTATTTGCAGATTTAATTGGAAAATATTTCCAAGAGGATGTTTTAGAACTTAATAAAATTTTTGTTTTAAGATTACTAAATAGTATTTCTGTTACCCTTGTTCCTGAAGACTTTTATAAAATTGTAGCTATTCTTCTTATTCATTCTATAAGAGATAAAAAAGAGGCTATTCTTGATGAAACTTATTCTAATGAAAATCTTATTCAACATAAATATTATGAGAAAACTCTTAAATTTTTAAAAATTAGAGGTTTAGATTATCTAAAACCATATGAATTAGACTCTATCATTAAAACTCTATTTTATTTAGATATAAAACTTTATGAAACTCCTAGTGAAAATACTAAAATTTTTATTAATAAAATTAAGGAATGCTTTAATATAGACCTTTCCACAAGCCCACAAACAATTATGAGGGTTTCAAATGTTTTAAGAGTTGGTAATTTAAAACAAGAGTATAATTTTTATGAAAATAAAGAAATCTATCAACTTAGTCGTGACCAAAAGGATAAATATAAAAAAATCAAAGAGATTGTGTGTAATATTTTCCCAAGATTTTATTCAGAAGATATTATTCACTTAGGAATTATTTTAAAAAAACACTCTACGCAATCTAAAATAGAAAATGAAAAATATAAAAGAGTTGTTATTGTTGATGATACTTTTGATCATATGTACGGAAAAATATTATCAAAATATTTAAAAAATTTTTCCTATGTTGAAGTTGTAGAAATTATTGAAAGCTATGAAATCAACTCTTTATTAGAAGATGTTTTTGAAGTTAACTATATCATAACTATTGATGATTTACAAAATTTCAAATTAAATATACCTGTTGTAAAAATAAATCGTGAACTATTTCTAGATGATAATTTTGAACTTTCTCAACTTAGCCTAATTTTAAAATAATTATTTTTTAAATATCCCATTTTCTTTTTTTAAGACTTTGTTTAAAAGGATTGAAAATAGAATATTTACTTGTTCTTTTACAAAATGTATCATAAAAAGAAACAACTACTTACTTGGGGGAGATTTTATGAAAAAACCAAATCTTTTATTTATTTTTGCAGACCAATGGAGAAGAGAAGCAGTGGGCTTTATGAAAAAAGAACCTGTTATAACTCCTAACTTTGATGCTTTTTCTAACGAAGCAGCAATATTTGAAAAAGCTTACAGTAGCTGTCCTCTTTGCTCACCAAATAGAGCAACTATTTTAACAGGTAAAAATCCTATATCTCATGGGGTTATTACAAATTGTAAACCTGGTCTTGAAAATATATTTTTAAAAGAAAGTGAAGTTACAATTGGAGATATTTTAAAAAGTAATAGATATAAAACAGGATATATTGGAAAATGGCATCTAGATGAGCCTGAAAAAAAAGATGGTACCCTTCCTCTTTCAGGAGCTAAAGATTGGGACGCCTTTACACCACCAGGACCTAAAAGACATGGTTTTGATTTTTGGTACTCTTATGGTGCTGATGATAACCATCTTTCTCCTCACTACTGGATGGATTCTCCTGAGATGATAAATATTAATAAATGGTCTGTTGAACATGAAACAGATATAGCTTTAGATTTTATTGATAAAAATAAAGACGATAACTTTGCTCTTTTTCTATCTTGGAATCCCCCACATACACCTCTTGATTTAATCCCACAAAAATATGTGGATATGTATAAGGATGTTAAAGTTGAGAAAAGAGAAAATGTGGTTCTAGAAGATATAGTCGATCATCCTAGAACTATAACTCCATTCTCTTTAGATGAGGCTGGGTACTTAGAATCTGTTAAAAAATATTATGCAGCCATAACAGGTATTGATGAGCACTTTGGAAAGATTATTGACTACCTTAAGATGAATAATTTATTTGAAAATACTATAATTATAGTAACTTCAGATCATGGTGAGATGTTATGCTCTCATGGACTTTGGAGTAAACACGTTTGGTTTGAGGAGGCTATTTCTGTGCCATTTTTGCTTTCTCATGGGGATAGATATAAAAATAGAAGGATAACTACCCCTCTTTCAGGAGCTGATATTACTCCTACAGTACTTTCTCTTTTAGATTTAAACATTCCTAAAGAGATGGAAGGAGTTGATCTCTCTCCTACTTTAAAAGGTGAAGAAGTAAATAATATTGCTATCTCTGCATGTTATACTGGAAATCCTAAGGTTTTAAATAATTTAAAAGAAAGAGGATTAGACACCTTAGCTTATGGATGGAGGGCTGCAATTGATGAAAAATATACCTATGTGTATTTTAATGATTATTCTGGTAATGATATCCCTAGAGAGTTTTTATATGACAATACTAAGGATGAGTATCAATTAAATCCTATTCCTTTAACTGATAAAACTAAATATTTAAAAGAACACCTAATGATATGGGGAGAAAAACACAATGACCCTTTTATTAAAATAACTATTTAAATAGAAAAGAAGTATGGCATATTTAAATGCCATACTTCTTTTTTTATTCTATGATATATCTTTTAATATAATCTTTACTGGTTCTCCATTTTTAGAAATAATACTCAATTTTGTAAAATCTCCATCTATTTCAGATTTTACTTTTAGATTATTATCAACATTGTATTTTCCTTTTAGAATAACTAAAGTTGTATGCTCTTTTCCTTCATTTCCAATCCAAGGTCTAGAGTAGATACTTCTTTCAATCATAACTCCATTCTTATCATATTGCTCCTCATCTCTTCCCTCATATAATCTTAAGTCTGGATCAACAAAACTCATTTGTATCTCTTTGCCTTTTTCTTGAAGAAGAATCATTGATGGAGTATCTACAGATTCAATAAATCTATTATTTTGCACTTTTCCACTTTCAAATAGTGCGTACCCTATCATATTACTCTTTAAATCTTTTACAATATGACTATTGTTATCTTGATTTAAAACTTCATATTTAGAATTTTTTCTAAACTTTTCCTGTTCCTCATTATTTCCCTTGATTAAAATGCTATAGTGATACTTCCCATTTTTAGGTGCTTTCCCATGATTTATATAAGCTAATTCATAGTTATTCTCTGTTTTTTCACCACTGTTTTGATCTTTTGACTCCTGTTTTCCTTTTTTTAAAACTACATCTCCCTCTACAATCTTATACAGATTATTTTGAGAATCTATAATTGCATCTTCCTTTTGAATATAACTATTTTTCAAATTTTGCCCTAAGTAATTTTGGAAAAGAGTTGTATGAGTTTCATTTTCACTGTCATTGTTTTCAATTCCACTTCCTAATAAAATAGCTTTATTGTTAAAGAAAAACACCGATTTTCTAGCTCTATGAGTCCCATTATATTTTGGATGTTCATGAAGTTTCATTGCAAACATACCATTATCGTTTAAAGAGTTTCCTCCAGAATATGTTTCATCTGAAAGTAACATCTCCTCAACTCCACTTTTAGTATCCACTTGTGAGATATTCGATTTTAGCTTTTCAAAAGGCACATCTATAGCTGTTGTTCCTGGGAAATGCTTCCAATCCCATCCCTCTTGCACATATCCACTCTCTTTTAATGAACCTTCTAAAATTTGAAATGCTCCATAGCTCATATATCTACCATATAAGTTATTTTTTATATATGTTTCATTTCCTACTAAATACCTACTATAGCCTTTCACTCCTGCTAGCCACTCTTTTCTTCTATGAAGTTGTAAAGAACCCATATTCATTGTCCACGAACCTTGAGGAGCCCTCTCCTCTTTTAACCCCATATTTCTAAATTTCTCAGCACTTTTCCCTTGAGGATCAAGCCTTAAATAAGCTTGTGCTAACTCTTTATCCACACCTCCTTCTCCACTTAAAGCCATTAATCTAAAACCTTCTGAATCTATTTTAAATTTCCCATTAGGATGTCTTCCTGTTAAAGATAGTAGATAATTATATTTATTAGAATATAATCTTGTTGTTAAAACTGAATTTTTAACTATTTTATATTGCTCTCCTGTAACTGCATAAGATGTGCCATTTAAATAGTATATTATAGGAACTAAACCTTCAAAAGCACCTTTTGCATAAGCTGGATAATTTTGCATATGATGAAAAACTGTACCATCATATTTAAATCCTCCTAAAACTCCTGGAGAGTATTTTATAGAATTCATTAAATAACTTTGAAGTTGATAAAGCTCTTTAGATTCCTTTTCTTTACTTTCATTTAAAAGTATTGCAGTTAACATTCCTGGAAGCATTGTATTTAATACATCTATATTCACACCTTTTAAATTTTCTTTAGGTGTATATATCATTCCCATTGCACTATACCAAGTTACCATCTCTTTAGCTTTATTTACTGTTCCTAGTTTAACAAGAGGCTCTTTCATTAAAAATATGGCATCATAAATCTCTCTCATTTGATAACCTAAATGATGAATCGTTCCCTGAGAACTTCCTTTTGTCCAACCTTGATCATACATATATTCTAAACTCTCATTGAAAAGTTTAGCAATTCTCTCTTTTTCTTGAACATTATCTGTAGAATTATACATATATGCTAACTCTCTTAAATATATTCCAAACTCTTTTGTTGCTATATATTTTATTTTTTCTTTCTCTTCTGGTTTTAATTCTTTATAAATAACTAATCTTTGAATAAATTCTAAGTTTATTTTTTTATACTCTGAAAACTCCATCTCTTTTTCAGCTATAAGTTCAGGTGTTACTTGAACTTTTTTTAAAAGTTTTTCTCTGTATCTTTTTTCAACTTTTTTTATGCCCTCTATTTCACCTTCATTTAAAACAATCTTCTTTTCATTTTTATCTATCTGATTATAATTTTTATATAGCGCCATCCAATGAGCATTTGCAGCTGTATCTGCCTCTAAATTAATAAAATCTACCTGTTCATCTCTTGCATTGTGTCTTGGATCTATTAATACCGATGGTATAATTTGATCTATTAATATCTCTCCACTTTCATTAGGTGCTACAAAAGTTATTTCATCCATCCCTTCAATAGGCTCGCCTTTCATATCTCTATCATACTGAACCCACATAGTTCTCCAACCTTTAAAGTTCATTTTTATTGGAAACCAACATTTTACTATCCCATCTTTTTTAAACTGTACCAATATCTCTCCATCAATTGGTTCTTCATTATATATCCACATACTATAACTACTTCTTGCTTTTTCTTGTTCACCTGTTTTAAAAACTGTATATCCTACATCATCTAAAATACTTAAAGCTTCACCTTTTTTAAACTGCCATTTTAAAGAGCTCTCTCCATCTTTATATTTCTCTTTAGATATTGATATAGAATCTTTTACGCCTACCTTTATATTTTTAGGCATTTCATTTTCAAATTGATATACTTTTAGATCTTTAGCATATAAAACTCCTGTTAACATAATCGCTCCTAATACAATTTTTTTCATTTTACTCCCCCCTCTTACCAATATATAAACTCTATAAAAAAACTAGGTAATTCTACCTAGTTTCTTTATGTTTTTATTTAACACTATTGTAGTGGTTATAGCTTTGTTGTACTATCTCTTTTGCTCTTTCAATACCATTCTGTTGAATTCTATTCATATAAGTATCCCAATCTGTATCTACATCTGAAACACCTAATATCCATTTTTGCATATATTCCTCTGTTGTTTGATTTACAAGTGCCATAATTTTGTCTAACTCTTTTATATCTTTTGGACCATATTTTAATATAGGTAAAGGTCTCTTTGTATTTCCATCCTTCATATACATCTCAAATCCTTGCTTTGCAATGTCATTTGAATATTGAAATTCATAATCAGCATCTTGCTGTACTCCTGGTCCTGAAACTTGAGCTCCTACCTCTTGTAAAACTTTTAAAGGTCCTTTTCCATCTGGATTATTTAATACATAATCAGTAAACACTGGTTTCCCATCCACCATTGTATAGTGTTTCCCCTCAATACCAAAGTTCCAAGTTCTTCTTCCCTCTTCAGAGAACCACCAATCCATAAACTTAATAGCTTGCTCTGGATTCTTTGAAGCTGCTGATATTCCCCAACCAATCTCTGGAGTCGTATTTCTTCCCACTGTAACACTTTTCATTCCATCTTTTATTTGAAGTGGCTCTATTGGATAAAATTCAAATCCTGGTATTTGTGTCGTTGCTAAACTATTATAGCTAGCTGTACTTCCAAACCAGTCTAAAGTCATTCCCCCCATATTTGTTGGTAAAACTGCATCTCTTGCTCCCCAACCTCTAGTGAAAACCTCTTTATCTATAAGTCCTTTTTTATACCAATCTGCTGATAATTTAACTGCATCTTTAAAATTTGGATCTAAAGTTGCAAAAGTAACTTGATTATTTTCTACATAAAATGTTTTATATGGTCTTGCACCAAAAATTCCAGTTAAGTTGTTTAATGCCGCTTGAATATTTCCACGTACAAAGATTCCAACTTCATCTTTTCTTCCATTTCCATTGGCATCCTGTTCTTTAAATATTGTTAAAGCATTTTCAGTTTCTTCCAATGTTTTTGGAACTGGTAATCCAAACTTTTTTAACCAATCAGTTCTAATAAAAAGTCCAGATGATACACTAAGTTTATCTAAATCATAATATGTTGGAATCGCATATATTTTTCCATCTAATGAGTACATATCTTTTCTATACAAAGGATTTTCCTCTATAAATTTCTTTATATTTGGTGCATGCTTATCTATTAAATCATTTAAAGGAATCATTCCTCCATCGCTACCTAACTTCTCTAAATCTGGAACTCTATAAGCTATAATATCTGAGAAATCATTAGAAGCTAGCATAAGATTGTAAGCTTGCGTAGAATCTGTATTATTTTTAGATGCGTATGACTTTATTTTCACTCCTGTTGCTTCTTCAGCTTTTTTATAAACTTCCCACTCATCATTTAAAGGCATTCCATTAAAAACTAGAAACACTGAAAGATTTTTATCTTTTACTGTTCCTGCATCTTTAGAGTCTTTATCATTTGAGCATCCATTAAACATAAGCGCTGATAAAAGTAACGCTCCCATTGCTATTTTTCTCTTCATTATAACTTTCTCCCCTTATTTATTATCTAACTAACCATCCACCATCTATAGCTAGAATATGTCCATTTACATAATCTGCTGCCTTTGATGCTAAGAATATCGCTCCTCCTACAAGGTCTGATGTTTGTCCCCATCTTCCTGCTGGTATTCTTCCTAATATCTCAGCATTTCTCTTTTCATCAGCTCTAATTGGTGCTGTATTAGCTGTTTCTATATATCCTGGTGCTATTGCGTTTACTTGAATGTTATCTACTGCTAACTCATTTGCAAAAGCCTTTGTAAGTCCTGCTACTCCATGTTTACTTGCTGTGTATGATGGAACAAACTTTCCACCTTGGAATGATAGCATTGAAGCTATGTTTATTATCTTTCCTCCACCTTGCTTTTTCATCTCTATTGATGCAGTCTTACTTAAATAGTATATTG
>NZ_JBOFXD010000097.1:0-2805 GCF_051653945.1 Cetobacterium sp. | reverse complement strand
ATTTTTTATAATAATTTCCGTTTATTTAGGAACTTTTTTATAACTTTTAACCTAAAAGTTTTTATATTTCATTTAACTCACTTCATAAAGTTCCTCCTTTTAGTATTATTTAATAATATTATACAAAAAAAACCTTTTTAATAAAAGGTTTTTTAAAATACTTCATCTTCCAATTTTAATAAAAGGTTTTCTATTTTAATTAGTTTTTCATCATTAAATTCATTGTTATTTATAATTTTAAAAAGTGATGTTAATTTTTCTTTTATTCTTTCTTTTTTTATGTTTTGGTTTATTTTAATTTTATTTTGATTTAAAGATTGTTTTATTTCTTTAATTTTTTCTTTCGGATTTTCAGAATTTAAAATTTCAACTATAACTTCTTCATTTTCTTTTTCAATTTTTTTTAAATCTTTTATAACTCTGTCGGGAAGTTTATAAATAGTTGCTGAATCATATTGTATAGATAGTTGTTTTCTATCTAAGCAAAGATATACAAAATCTTTTTTAAATCCTAAATTCTCATACCATTTTCCAAACATCCCATTTTTATTATTTGAAAATATTTTATGAGCTTCTAAAAAAACATCTCCAAGTTCTTTTATATTTTCTTTTAATAAGTTTCCTGTATAAATTGCTTTTTTTTCAAGTTCAATTAAATATTCTTTATCATTAGTATCAAAATCTGTATAATCAAAATTTGAATCAAATTTATCTTTTTTTATTACAACTTCACTTTTTTTATAGTTTGCTAACAATCCCATTTTATAATTTCCCCCACTAAATTTTTATAATCTATTGCTGCTGTACATGTAGAATCTATTTGATAAATTGAATTTTTATCAAGTCCTAATAAATTTAGTTTTGAACAAGTTCTTATTGTAGAATTAGTTGTTTTAAAATTTTCTTTTAAATGTTCAAAGATTTCTTTACTCACTTTTTTTCTTTTATCTAATTTAGTTGGTAAAACTAAAGTATTTTTTATTTTTACATCTAATTCTTCTTCTGTTTGTTCTAACGTTTGAATTAAAAGATTTAATCCATCTAATGCTAAAAGTTCTGTTTCACAAGGAATTAATATATAATCTGAAGCGTATAAAGCATTTATAGTAAATAAATTCATACTAGGAGGACAATCAATTATTATATAATCATATGTTTTTTCTAGTTTACCTAAAGCTTTTTTTAATAATTTTTCTGTTCCAAACTTAGAAGTTAATTGTCTTTCTGCCAAGTTTAAAATTAGGTTAGATGGAATTAAATCAAAATTTTCTGTTTCTAGAATAACATTATTAATATTTTTTTGATCTACTAAAATATCTTTTATTGTTAATTTAGGCGTTTCAGATAAAGCTGTAAATGTTAAACTAGCTTGAGGATCTGTATCAATTAATAAAACTTTTTTATTTTGTAATGTTAATCCTGATCCTATGCAATGAGTTGTTGTTGTTTTTCCTACTCCACCTTTAAAATTAATAATTGAAATTATTTTAGACATTTTTTCCTCCTGATTAAAGTTTATTTTTATTTGCTCTGTAGTAATATCTATTTTAACTAATTGATTTTTTTTATATCCTGTTTTTTCAATTATTTCTTTATCTAGGGTAAATCTGTAAAGTTTACTATTTCCATTTGCTTGAATAATAAGTGTCTGTCCTTCATTATCTTTTTTTAAAATTATTTCATTATCTTTTGCATTATAAAAACATTTTAATATTTTAGGTTCATTCATTATTTTTATTCCTTTTATTGGAATATTTAGATAAGCTGTTGATATTTTATTTTTTTTATTAAATATTATATTTATTTTTTTTTCAAAAATCATTTTTACTCCTTAGGGGAATATCTTCGGTCATGACCGAAGATATTTTTTAATATAAAAGAAGCTGAATTATTTTATAAGCTTCTTCTTTTGAATTTACAATATATTTTATTTTTTGATTACCTCTTTTTTTATTTTTATATTATAAGAATACAATATAACTAGTTAAAAGTCAACGCATAATTCTTTTTAATATGAAAAATGCGTTTATATTTTTTTTATTAAACATTGTTATAGTTGTTTATATATTGTTATATATTGTTATATATTGTTGTGTACAAAAAATATCATAAAAAAACTGCAAGTAACCCTTGATTTATATAGGATTTAAGGTCATTATATCAATCCTCTTTTAATGGGAGTATTTATCCTCATTAGATGGGAGTATCTATCCTCATTAATTGGGATGTTTTTCCTCTTTTAATGGGAGTATCTATCCTCATTAGATGGGACTATCTAATATTTGTTTATTTTTTATCTTCATTATGTGGGAACAAATTAAGAAAAAAGTAAAATTTCTTCATTATGTGGGAGTATTTAGCTTGAAAAATATAAATTTTTTAGGTATAATTTAATAAAATAATGAAAAAAGACTAAAATTAATATAGATGTACCCATGTAATGACGAAAAAATTGTTGGAGATGAGTTATGAAAATAGTGAAAAAGAAAAGCAACAATTTAGATTTTCAAGAGATTATAGACACACCAGAAACAGAAATAGTTGAAGAAAATATAACTTTAGATGAGAGTTTTATAAAAAATAGGGCTTTAATTAGAATGGATATGAATATTATTCAATATCCTATATTTAGCAAAAATACTAAAAGAAAGACTAATCAAATAGTTAAATATTATTTTAATAGTGCGACACGTTTCGTAATGAAAAGTTACGACATGTTAAAAGTAGCTTAATAAAAGCGAATTAACAGAGAACTGTATTTTCGAGAAGTAGAATGAAGGAGTAACGCCCTGAAATGCTTCCTCT
>NZ_JBOFXD010000096.1:0-4461 GCF_051653945.1 Cetobacterium sp. | reverse complement strand
TTTTTTTGCATCTTTATCTTCTTTACCATATGTTTTCATAGTTACACCAAAAACATTATATCCTTGTTTTTTTAAAATATATGCTGTTGTTGAGGAATCTACTCCACCGCTCATAGCAACTGCTACTGTTTTTTTTATATTTTTTATATTAAATTCTAAATTCATAAATTACCATCCTATTTCTATTATTATTTGTAGAAAGCAAATATAATAGCTCAACTTTTATTTTTGTTTATTTTTAAAAAAAATAAAAGCTAAAATTCCCATTATAATTGAAAGGAATCCAAAATTGGTTCCTTTTTTATGACATCCCATTTTATCCTCCTATTATTTAAATTTTACTTTTTAAGATTCTTGAAGCATTTAAAATTGCAATTATTGAAACTCCAACGTCAGCAAATATAGCTAACCATAAATTAACTACTCCAAAAATTCCTAATATCATTACAACTCCCTTTACACTCAAAGCTAATGTCACATTTTGAATAACTATTTTATTAGTAAACTGACTTAAGTCAAGTGCTTTTACTATTTGATAGGGATTATCATTCATAAGAACAATATCGGAACTTTCAATTGCTATATCACTACCAAGTTTACCCATAGAAATTCCAATATCAGAAAGTGCTAATACAGGAGCATCATTTATTCCATCTCCAACAAAAATTACTCCTTTTTTATTCATTTGTTTTATTTTTTTAAATATATCCACCTTATCCTTCGGTAAAAGTTGTGTAAAAATATGATGTTCTTTTAATTCAAGAGATTTTCCTATTTTACTTCCTGTTATTTTATTATCTCCTGTTAACATATAACTTTCTATTCCTTTTTGTTCAAGTTCTTTAATTGTTTGTAAAGCATCTTCTTTTACTTCATCACTTACGGTTATACAACCTGCTAGTTCAAGATTATTTGCCACATATATAGTTGTATCACTTTCTTCTTGAAAAGGAATATTTATCTTATTAATATTCATATATTTTTTATTTCCTACTAGTATAGACATGTTTCTATACAATACACTTATTCCATATCCTGGATTTTCCATATACTCTAGTATTTCTTCTTCTATAATTTCATTTTCTTTAGCTTCCATAATAGCTTTTGCTATTGGATGATTAGAATGATATTCTGCTACTTGTGCAAGATTTAAAACTTGTTCTTCTGTAAAACCATTGAAACTTTTAATCTCTGTAACTTTGAATTTCCCTTTAGTTAATGTTCCTGTCTTATCAAAAACTACAGCCCCTATATTTTTTAATCCATCTAAATAATTACTTCCTTTTATCAAAATTCCCTCTTTTGATGCTTTTCCTATAGAACTAAAAAATGTTAATGGAACAGAAAGAACTAAAGCACATGGACATGAAATTACTAAAAATATAAGAGCTCTTTTTATCCAAAGAGTATAACCTCCAGTTAAAAACATTGGAAAAATAAATGCAATTATAAGAGATAATATCACTACTAAAGGAGTATAATATCTCGCAAATTTAGTTATATATTTTTCAGTAATAGATTTTTTATTACTCGCTTGTTCAACCATTTCTAATATTTTATTTACTGTAGATTGAGAATAAATTTTTTCAACTTTCATTTCAATGACACCATTTATATTTATTCCACCGCTTGAAACTTGAGATCCTACATCTGCTAAAATTGGTAATGATTCTCCTGTTAATGCCGAATTATCAATAGTTGAACTACCTTTCATTATTACTCCATCTAATGGAATTCTTTCACCAGGTTTTATAATTATAAGATCATCAATATAGACATCTTCTGGAGAAACTTTTTTTATTATTCCATTTTTTTTTAAGTTTGCAAACTCTGGTTTTATCTTCATTAAGGCTTTAATTGATTTTTTTGAATTATTAATAGCTAATTCTTGAAAAAAATCACCAACTTTAAAGAAAATCATTACTCCAGCAGCTTCGCTAAAATCTCTTAAAAAAATAGCTCCTACAGTAGCTATTGACATAAGAAAATTTTCATCTAAAAATTTTCCTTTGAAAATATTTTTAACTGCTTTAATAAGAATATCATAGCCTGACAATATATATGCTATAAAAAATACAGTATTTTTATAAATAGGATCTTTTATAAAAAAGCCAACGAAAAAGAATAACATTCCAAAAACTAATAAACTGTTTTTTAAAGAAGTTAAACTCTCTTTTTCTTCACTTTCATCTATTTTTTCTTCAAAGAAAACACCCTCTTCTATAGAATTGACCAAATTATTAAGATAATTCAATAGATTTTTTTCTTTTTCTTTCTCTAATAGAGTAAATGAAAAAGTTTTTGTATAAAAGTTTAGGTTAACATCTGAGATGAATGAAATTTTTTCAAATTCATATTGGATTTTTGAAGCACAACCACCACAATGTAAATTTTTTATATAATATTTTTTAAACATTTTCTTCTCCTTTTTCAATTTATATATAGGCCCTATATGTATATATATCACACTACAACAATCAAGTCAATCTTTATTTTACAAAGATTTTCTATTCGTTTAAAATAAATACTTCACAAAATTTTATTGACAATGTATTTAAAATACTGTATATATATAGGTATATAGGGTATATTTAATTTTAAAAATATAATACTAAAAATTATTTGAAGGAGTTAAGACTATGTTTATAAAAGAATTTTTCAAGAATACTAAACAAATTGGAGCTATTTTTCCAAGTTCAATTTTTTTGGCAAAAGCAATGGTTTCTCAAATTGATTATGCAAATACAGATGTATTAGTTGAATTGGGTGCAGGAAATGGAGTCTTTACAAAAGAAATTTTAAAAAGAAAGTCTTCTAATACAAAGTTTATAATATTTGAAATAAATTCTAAATTTTATAAACTATTGAAAAAAAAATATTCCCACTTAAATAATGTTTATATTTTTAAAGAAAAAGCTGAAAATTTAGATATAGTTATGTTAAATTTAGGATTAAAAAAAATAGATTATGTCATATCAGGACTTCCTTTTTTAAATATACCTAGAACAAACCGAAATAAAATATTTCAATCTATTTCAATTTTTTTAGAAAAAGAACTAATATTGTTTCAATATACAAAATTATTAGAATCTGAACTTAGATATAAATATAGATTAATTAATAGAAAATATGTATTATTAAATGCTCCTCCTGCATATGTATATACTTTAAAAAATATCAGTCTCTATAATTCTATTTACAATAACTCTTTATTTGTATAGGTAAATTATATGGAGAGAATCTTTATACTTCAACAAACTACAAATAATAAAATTCAATTATCAGAAAATAAAGAGTTTTGGAACAATTTAAAAAATAATAACTCTTCAATTGTCTATAAAATTTATTGCAATTATTTAAAAAATTCGAATGAAACTTTTGACATTATTTTTGGAATAGATATACTAAATTCAAAAGAAATATTTCTAACAATACCACGATTAACATATCAAATTTTCGTATCTAATACGAAAAATATTTCTAAAAGTTGGGAAAAAATTCAACAATTAGAAAATAATAAAATAATAAAAAGAAGTTATATTTTTGATTATGAAAAATATTATCCAAATGGAGAGGTTCATATTTTTTTAGGAATTAAATAATATGATTTATGGGAGTAGATATGAATATTTTGACCAATACAAGTAAGTATAAATACAAGTTATTTTTTATAATTTATTTTATTCTAATATTAATAGCCTCATTTTTTAGATTTCCAGATGTAAAGAATGAATTAAAATATTTTGTAATTATCGATCAATTGATAGAGAATAAAAATTATATTATACTAAAATACTTTAATGAACTTTATCCAGATAAACCACCGCTTTATTTTTGGATATTACTTTCATTGAGAAAATTTTCAAAAGATATATTTTATCCTTTAGGATTAATTTTTACGAGTATTTTACCAGCTAGTATAACCGCTTATTTGGGATTTAAACTTTCAAAACTTTATTGGAATGAACGGATGGCTTATATTTCAACC
Source organism: Cetobacterium sp. (assembly GCF_051653945.1). GTDB lineage: Bacteria > Fusobacteriota > Fusobacteriia > Fusobacteriales > Fusobacteriaceae > Cetobacterium_A. Next base: position 473 of record NZ_JBOFXD010000096.1, on the reverse strand, counting down.
GCCATTTTTATAACTTTACCTTATATTTTTGGGATATCTTTAGTTCTTAGAATGGATTATCTGATGATTATGTTTATAATGTTAGTTTTATATACTTTTTTTAAATCATATCCTAAAGATATATCTAATATAAATATTTTTTTTATTTATTGTTTCATAGGATTTGGTATATTAGTTAAAGGAGGAGCTGCATTCACTATCCCTTTATTTACCATAATATTCTATTTGTATTTAAATAAAGATATGAAGTATCTAAAAAAAATAAAGCCAATAATTGGTATTTTAATAATACTGTTAATTTTAATAACTTGGTTTTCTTTAATATTAACTGATATCAATGGAATTCAATATATAAAACTTATATTAGGACAAGAAACAATCGGAAGAATGATAAAATCTAAAGCTCATATAAAACCATTTTATTTTTATTTAAAACAATTACCTTTTACACTATTAACACTTGCTCCATTTTT
>NZ_JBOFXD010000095.1:0-6047 GCF_051653945.1 Cetobacterium sp. | reverse complement strand
TCCTACTATTCATAGGTTATTTAACATTAGTTTTAAAAAGAAAAACAATAGATGCTCAAGCAGGATATCAGATTCCAGGTGGAGTTGTATTTAAATGTATTGTTGGTGCAATAGGATTCTTATCGTCACTCTTTGCATTTGTTATATCATTTTTCCCGCCAGATAATATTCCAGGTGGAAGTACAGGGGAGTATGAAACTATATTAACTATAGGATTTATAGTTGTATTAGTTCTTCCATTTATAATTTATGAGTTTAGAGATAAAAGAAACTAAACCAGAATCTAATGAAGAAAAAGAACAAAAATAAAAGTTCTTAGACATGGAGGCAAAAAATGAATCAAGATGTATTAAATAAAATAGTGGAAAACAATAAAGGCTTAATATCTCAAGGAGCTGTTGCAACATATATTCCTGAATTAGCTAAAGTAAGTAAAGACTACCTAGGTGCAGTTATTGCATTTCCAGATGGAACTATGTTATCAGCAGGAGATACAAAAGTTAGATTTGCTATAGAAAGTATATCTAAAACAGTTGTTTTAGCTTTAGCTCTATTGGATAATGGAGAGGAAGAAGTGTTTAAACATGTTCATAAAGAGCCTTCAGGAGATGCTTTTAACTCAATAAAAAAATTAGAAACAGAACCTGATCACTTACCAAGAAATCCTTTTATAAATGCAGGAGCTATTATGACAGCTTCTTTAATAAAAGGAAAAGATTCAGAAGATAAACTTAATAGAATTTTAGAATTTATGAAAAAAATAAGTGAAGATGACTCTTTAGAGTTAGCTACAGATATCTATTTAAGTGAAAAAGCTACTGGAGATACAAATAGAGGTTTAGCTTACTATATGAAAGGGCAAGGAGTTTTAAGTGGAGATGTAGAAGAGATTCTAGATATATATTTTAAACAGTGTTCAATATATGTAACCACAGAAAGTTTAGCTAAGATTGCAAGATTCTTTGCAAATGGTGGAGTTTTATCAAATGGAGAGAGAGTTATTCCTAAAAAATATGCACAGATAGTTAATGGATTAATAGCAACTTGTGGAATGTATGATCAAAGTGGAGAGTATCTTGATAACATTGGGATTCCAGGAAAATCAGGAGTTGGTGGAGGTATAATCTCTCCAGTATCAAGTAAAAAAATAGGTGTAGCAGTATTTGGACCAGCTTTAGATGCTGAAGGAAACAGTGTTGCAGGTATTGGAATAATGAAAGATATCTCAAAAGAGATGGAACTAGACATGTTTTAAAAAACTAAAAAAGCTCTAGGTGATTAATTCGCTTAGAGCTTTTTTCTTTAGTTTATTTATGTTTTTCTATTTCCCAACTCATAATAGTTCTAATAATAACTATTAGAAGAACTAGTACAATGTTTTGTAAATCTCTCAAAATAATAGTGTCAACAATATCAGCAATAATTAGAAATTGAAGACCTACTAAAATATACTTATCAAAAGTTTCTCTCATTATTTTATTGAAACTAAGAGCTTCATTATTTGTAAATAGAATTTTAACACTTTTTAAAAAACCAAAGCATATAACTCCGATAGATAAAGCTGTAAAAAAGAAAGCTAACCAGTGCAATAAAATTTTAAAAGAATCCATAATATAATGTTCAAAAGTAAGCATAGAATTCACCTCTATTAATATAAAATTATCCCTCTAAATCTTGTTCTCCACCACCATTGACAGGAAGAATTTGTCCCGTAATCCATTTAGATAGAGGTGATGCCAAGAAAAATACAGCCATAGCTATATCATCTGCTTCTCCTAAAACTTTCATAGGAGTTTTCTTTAACATAACTTCTTCTAACTCTGGAGTCAGAACAGTTGCTAATGCGTGAGTTTTAATTGCTCCAGGTGCAATAGCATTAACTCTAATTATTGGACCTAAATCAACAGCCATATATTTTGTAAGTTGATTAATTGCAGCTTTAGAACTTCCGTAGACACTCATATTGTGACTTTGCATTAAACTAGCCATAGAACTAATATTAACTATTGCCCCATATTCACTTGCAATCATATGAGGAGCACAAAGTCTAGAAAGATTAAAAATACTAAAAACATTAAGATTATATATTTTTTGAAGATACTCAGGAGTTAATTCTAAAAACTTCTCTCTTCCTCCTCCTCCGCCACCAGCATTATTAACTAAAATATTTATTTTACCAAACTCTTGAATAGTTGCTTTAACAGTTTCCTCTAAATCATGTATAGATGTAACATCACATTTTACTCCAATAGCTTTGACGCCTTCCCCTCTAGCTTGGATAGCTGTGTTATCAGCATCAACTTTATTTAAATCAGCACATATAATATTAGCACCAGCTCTAGCTAGCATTAAAGCAGAGGCTTTACCAATTCCAGCACCAGCACCAGTTACAATAGCAACCATACCTTTTAAATTATAGTGATTTTCAATTTTAAACATAAGAAACACCTCCTAACTTAATTTTCTAATAAAATGTAGAAAATCCTTTTATTATTAAAAATTAAAAGGATTTAAAAAACTATTTCGAAAAAAGTATTAAGAATATTGAATGAAGGAGGAGTATATGAATATAGGAATATTAGGAAATGGAGTTGTAGGAAATGCTTTAGCAGAGGTTTTTCATAAATTAGGACATCCAGTTCAAATAGGAGTGAGGGATTTAAAAGAGGAGATTGAAAAAAAGCACTTTATAGAGTATGTCGACGGAAAGTATATAGCAGAAGATAATGAAATTATAATCATAGCTGTGCCTGGAAATAAAGTTGAAAAAGCTGTAACAAATATAAAAAATCCTGAAGGGAAAATTTTTGTTGATTTAACGAATCCTATTGGAGAAAATTATATTTTAACCCGTGGGAGATACACTTCTAATGGAGAAGTAATACAAGAGATTTTAAAAAATTCTCATATAGTAAAAACTTTAAATACTTTAGGAGTAGAAAAGCTAATTAATCCTTGTATAAATGAAAAAAAACTTACGATGTTACTAGCTGGAAATAATAAAATTGCTAATAAAAAAGTTGAGGAGTTACTTTTTGAAATGGGGTTTGATCCAATGTTAATAGGAGATATACATTTTTCTAGATATTTAGAACCACTAGCAATGATTTGGATAGAGATGGTAAGAAAACAAGGGAGATCTTTTGAAAATGGATTGATTTGGATAAGATAAAATAAAAAATCTGAGCCTATTTAGGGCTCAGATTTTTATTTTAAAGCTTATTTTTTTATAGGTTCAATCATGTCTTTATAAGGCCAAGTATTCATTCCATCTTTAGAGTTATAAATATTTTTAAAGCCATTTTTCTTTAAAATTTCAGCAGCTTTTTTAGAACGATTTCCACTTGCACAGAAAGTTATATATGTTTCATCTTTATCAAGCTCTGGCAAACGATTTTCTAGTTCAGGGAGAGGAATGTGTTTAGCTCCTTTAACTAATCCTGTTTTTTCAACTTCATCACTGTTTCGAATATCTAAAAGAGTACCTTTATTTTTATTTAGAATATCCATAACTTCAGAAAGAGAAACTGTTTCGTAATAACCTTCAACATCATTATAGGATGGGTTATTTGCAAAGGAAGTAGTACCTAACCCCAAAAGTAATAAAAGTGTAGATAAAATCATTTTTTTCATAAAGCCTCCTCAAATTTTTTTATTTTTTAGAAATAAGTCCTCGAATACCACCAGATATTAAAAGAGTGATATCTTTTAATATATTTGGTAAATTAAAAGGACCTGAATAAGCTATGTATCTTGGTTCCCACTGGGGATTGAATTTATCTTTAAAGGTACGGAGTCCTTTAAAGTTATAAAAATGCTCTCCATGAGAGAAAATAGCACGCTCGATTTTATTCCAAAATGAAGCTGTATTGTCTTCGATACCAGCTAAAGGAGCCATTCCTAAATTAAATTTTTTAAACCCATTCTCTTTTCCATAATTTATAACACAGATAAAAAAGTAATCCATCGTTCCATGAACAGCTACATTTCTGTATCTCATTAAATCAAGAGAAATCTCTTCCTTATTGTCTGTTTCTAAAATATTTCCAAAAGCTAAAATTTTATTGTCTTTTTTAATAACTCCCACAGGAAAGTTTAAAAGATATTCTTTTGTAAACTTTCCAAGAGAAAATCCTTTTTCTTTAGCATTTTTATCTTGTAACCATTCATTGGAGATACTTTCTAAATCATCTAAAATTTCAGAAACTTTTTCAACTGGAATAACTTCAAAAGTGTAACCCTCTTTCTCAACTCTATTAAAAGCATGCCTAAGAGCTTTAGCATTACTTCCATCTAGAGTAAACTCTTCTAAATGAACTTGAGCAAACTCACCAATTTTTAGAAAGCTAAGTCCAACATCTAAATAATAATTTAGATAGTTTTTATTGACTTCATAGAAAACAGTCTCTTTTTTATTAACTTTACAGTGATTGTAGAATTTCCAAATACAACTTCCAAAAGTTTGTTCATCTCCAATAGGATCTCCCATAGCTACAAATGAGTGACCACTTTTCCCAAACATGATAAAAGACTTTTTACTGTCATCAAAGATCATCTCTTTATCACCTAAAAGAGAAAGGTACGCATCAGTTGAACTAGAAAGACTAATACATTTTTTTAAGTCTTTATCTGTTACTAAATTATCTTCTTGAAGAGTCTTTCTACTTTTTCTGTAAAAATATTTTTTAGTAGGAATAGTTCCTATAAAAGTTAAAGTTAAAAAAAATATAAAAAATAGATGAAATTCTTTTAATATAGATAAAATAACAGAGCATCCCAAGAATATTATAGAAAGAAAATATGCAAGCTCAAATCTATTTTGGATATAGTAAGCTAAAAATAACAGAGCAGTTCCGATAGCAGCACCTATAAAATGAGAAGTTTCCAAACTTAAAAATGGAAATACAACTTCAATTTTTGTTATTAAGTTAGATGAGAATGGGAAAAATCCTGAAAAAATAAGCACAATTCCAGATAAGGTAATAATTATACTTAAAAAATTAGGGAATTGAGAAAAAATTATTTTTTCCATCTCTGTAATTTTGGTATTATCTTTTCTAATAAAAAGATGATAGATTGTAAAGATAGTAAAAGCTACAAGTAGTGGTATAAAAAAATAAGCTATTCTATATACTAAAAGAGCTCCAATAATTTTATCTGAGGAGTATACACTACCTAACAAAGTTAAGAAAATTAAATCGAAAACTCCAACTCCACCAGGGACATTGCTTAAAAAACCTAAAATTTGTGCAATGATAAAAATAGCTAAAAAATGAAAAAAATCAACTCTATTGTGTGGAGGTAGTGCAAAATACAATACAAAACTTAAAGAAACCCAATCAGCAAGAGCTATTAAAATTCTATTTAATAAAATTTCATTGGTATTTTTATGCTTTTTTATGATTGCTCCTGTAAAGATAATAGCTCCAATTAAAAGTATCACTCCAATGGGGACTGTTGTATCTATGGGTAGTTTTATAGGGAGTTTTATATCAACTAAAGAGATTGGGAGAAGTGTTAAAAAAATACCACCAATCCAAAGTAAACCTAACCAAAAAGTTATATAGCAAAAGACAACTACATTCATAATAGTTTTATATGGAACTCCTAAAATAGAGTATAGATTTAATCTAAGACCAGATGCAGTTAAACCAGAAAGACCAATAGAATTAGCAAAAGCAAAACTGACAAAAGCAACAAAACCTATATTTTTTTTAGGAAGACTGTAGTTTTCATTTTTAAATGCTAAGATATCAAAGCAAGTTAAGATAAGATAATCTAAACAAACAAAGAAAATAATTAAAGTTATTGCCCAAAAAGGAATCGCTTCAATTGAAGATCTTAAGTCATGAAGACTATATTTTTTTAACTCTTTGTGTATAAAAAATATAGCAACTAAAAAAATAGTTAACTCAGCTATAATTTTAAAATATTTAATAATTTTTTCCTTATCAAATTTTGAAACATCTTCCATAGTAACCCACCTCATTAATTAAATATCACTATAATAGATTTACAAAAAAAATCGTATAATCCTCTATTAAATA
>NZ_JBOFXD010000094.1:0-2409 GCF_051653945.1 Cetobacterium sp. | reverse complement strand
TTTTTTATGGTGCCAATTGTTTTTCTGATAAATGGTTATTTAAAAGATGCTTGGTTTGAATCTTTATTATTTAGCTTATCTGTTGCTATTGGGTTGACTCCTGAGATGCTTCCTATGATTGTAACTGGTAATTTAACTAAAGGGGCTGTTGAACTTTCAAAGAAAAAAACCATAGTCAAAAAACTTGATTCTATCCATAATTTTGGAGCTATGAATATACTTTGTACAGATAAAACTGGAACTTTAACTCAAGATAAAGTAACTGTTGTAAAGTATTTAAATTTTAAAGGTATTGATGATGACAATGTTTTATACTTAGCTTATCTCAATAGTTATTTTCAAACTGGACTTAAAAATCTTATGGATAGAGCTATTTTAGAGTTTGAAGAGGAACACTACTCTATTAAAAATGAATACAAAAAAATTGATGAGCTCCCATTTGATTTTGAACGGAGAAGAATGTCTGTTATAGTAGAGGATATTGATGGCAATAGAACTATGATAACTAAAGGGGCCATTGAAGAGATGCTCTATATTTCAAACTTTGTAGAGATAGATGGTCAAGTTTTTGAAATAAAAGATGAGATTGAAGAAAAAATCAAAAATCTTGTTTCAAATTTAAACAAAGATGGAATGAGAGTTATTGGTATTGGTAAAAAAACTCTTCCAAAAGATAGAGATCTTAACTTTAGCAATAAAGATGAGGAGTCTTTAACTTTTGTTGGAATGCTTGGATTTTTAGATCCACCTAAAGAGGGAGTGGGAGATACTTTAAAATCTCTATACCAATATGGAGTGGATGTTAAAATTTTAACTGGAGATAATGAGCTAGTTACTAAAAAAATATGTAAAGATATTGGAATTGAAGTTGCAGGGGCTATTGATGGAAGCTACATGGAAGCTATTGATGATTTGGAACTAAAAAAACTTTTAAAAGATACTACTATATTTTGCAAACTTTCCCCACTTGATAAAGCTAGAGTTGTTAGGCTTTTAAAAGAGATGGGGAATACTGTTGGGTATATGGGGGATGGAATAAATGATGCTCCTGCTCTTAGACAGTGTGATGTTGGAATCTCAGTTGAAAATGGTATGGATATAGCTAAGGAATCGGCTCAGATAATACTTTTAGAAAAGGAGCTTTCAGTTCTTTTAGAAGGCGTTATAATTGGCCGAAAAATATTCACTAACATGATTAAATATCTAAAGATGACAGCATCTTCAAACTTTGGAAATGTATTTAGCGTTGTTTTAGCTAGTGCTTTTTTACCATTTTTACCAATGCTTCCTATACAGATACTTTTTCAAAATTTACTTTATGATATCTCTCAAATCTCTATCCCTTGGGATAATGTTGATACAGAGGATATTTTAAAACCTAAAAACTGGAGTGCTGAAAGTGTTGGGAAATTTATGGTTTATATAGGTCCTTTAAGTTCTATATTTGATATTACTACATTTCTAATTATGTTTTATATATTTAAAGCTAATAGTTCTGAAACTCAAGCTCTTTTTCATACTGGTTGGTTCGTAGAGAGTATTTTGTCTCAAACTCTTATAATTCACCTTATTAGAACTAGAAAAATTCCTTTTATTGAATCTCACGCCAATATAAAAGTTATTCTTTTAACTTCGGCTATTATGATTTTTGCTTTATTTGTTCCTTATTCTAAAATTAACGGAACTTTGGGATTTGTGCCACTACCTATATCTTACTTTATTTGGGTTGTTTTAATACTTACTGGATACTTTTTTACTATAATTTTTGCAAAAAAATATTTCATTAAAAAATTCAACAGTTGGTTATGAATTTTAAAGACAACTTGATGAAAATGTGCTATAATTGAGGAATGAAAGCAATTTCAAATATAGACGTGGAGGGATTTTAATATGAAAAAATTAGTATTAGGAAGCATTTTCTTAAGCTTATTCTTAGTTGGATGTTCAAACACTCAACCTCAAGAAGAAGTAGTAGTTCAAGAGGCAGTTATTGAGGAGGTTGTAGTAGCTACTCCTGAGCCAGTAGAAGTTTCAACTAAACCTTTACCAAAGCCATTATTAGACAAGTAAAAACATAAAGCTGAGTTCGTTGAACTCAGCTTTTTTAGTTTTTACTATTCAACTCTTTAAATCTATCATCTTAAGATTATTTAAACTAATTTTAAAATTTTCTAGCTAACTCTTTAGCTTCATCATAAGACCTATTTATAGCTTCTTCTAAATCATTCCCTTTAAAGACATTTGCATTTTCAAATGCTAATGTCTCAACATCATATATTCCCAAAAATCCTAATATTGTTCTGATATACTTATCGCCTAATTCAAACTCTTTAGCTGGTCCTTCAGAATACATGCCACCTCTACTCACTATATGTACAGCTTTCCTAGTTTTATCTGTTAATAGAGATA
>NZ_JBOFXD010000093.1:0-26614 GCF_051653945.1 Cetobacterium sp. | reverse complement strand
AAATTTACTATTTTCAAAAATTATATTGAGAACTGTAACCTATCCGATCTTGAGAAACAAAATATAAAAAATCTTGTATTATATAATCATAAACCCAATTAAATCTTCAATTTTAAGATTTTGTATATCCTAATATTATTTACATAGATTAAAAAAAATTTAATTATAAGAAAAATATATAAAATGCTATTATATTATGAAATTATTATCTATTAAGCAAATTATTAGGTTCTAATTAAATATTTTCATTATATTACAGAAAGTGCCTTATATCCCACCAATAAATTAGTGGGATATAAGGCACAATCTTTTCACCTCTTTTCTTTAGTATTTTGTCCAAGATATAGAAGGAAAATTTTTAACAATCCTCATATAGAAGCAAGGTTCAAAGAATTAATTTTCCAAATCGCTAAAGAATATGATATGCAAATTTTAGCAATAGAGTGTGATAAAGATCATGCCCATATATTTGTTAATGCACTTCCTAAATATTCTCCTGCTGATATTATGAAGATAATCAAAGGCAATACAAGTATCATTTTAAGAAAGGAGTTCTCAAGCCTGTCAAAAGCTCCTACTTTGTGGACAAGAAGTTATTTTGTATCTACGGCAGGAAATGTATCATCTGAAACTATCCGTAGATATGTTGAATCTCAAAAAACAAGGGGATGAATCCATTGAAAACCATCAAGATAAAGCTAAAACCTAATAAGTTTCAAGCTCAAGAACTGGTAAGACTTTCCAAAGAATATATCAGACAAGCTAACCTTTTAATAGAAACTGCTGTCGCTGATAAAAAGTTTCCTAAAGCTACATCAAAGCATATAGACGCTGAACTTCCTTCTGTTATTAAGAACGAATTAATCAGATATGCTAAAACTAAATTTAAACAATTTGGAAACTGTACTTTTAAAAAGCCTACTATTTCTTGGAATAATCAAAACTATTCATTTATATTTTTTACAATAAAATTTTCTAGATGAAAAGTTTTACCATTTCCAGTTGGATGTTGTAACGGAAAATAACCATATGGTTCTTTCGAATATTTCTTAAAAATATCTTCTAAAATATTATCTGTAGATCCTAACTCTTGTTTTTTCTCACTCTTTTGAATTTTATTACTTTCTGTACTTTTTATCTCAATATATTTATTTGCAATAGTTTCAAAGCCTAACATATCATCGATGGTATAAGTCTCATTCATCTTTTTAGGATAAAGTTCTTCTAATACCTTTAAACACTCCTCTATATCTAATCCATTTATAATTTTATCTTTCATCAACTTAAATCTTTTATTTTCTGATAAAATCAATTTTGCTATAAGATTATCTATATCATCTTTCTTCAATATATCTTGAGTTAAAATTACATCTTTTGGAATTGATTTTCTAGTTCTTATTAAACTATACACAATTAATTTTTTTAAATCTTCCAAGTATAAATATCTTTTATCATCTAATAGCAAGGGATTTTCTAGCTTCCCATTTTTTAAATTTTGAATAGAATTATTCACCTTTAATTCATGAGATAATGTTTTTAATCCTTTTAGTCTTTTGATTATATCTTTAGAAATTCCAACTCTATTCACAAAATCATTTATTAATATTTTCATGATATCTACTCTCCTTTCAGTGATAAATAACAAGATATATTAGAGCCCCGGGCCTGTCAATAACTTTTTATTCTAAAGTTTTAAAAATAAAAAAATCCTGAATCTACTAAAGAAACAGGATTTACCCTACTCAATTTATTTGAAAACATTATTAAAAAATCGATTTTTACTATATATAATAGGTTAATAACCTATTTATATACTTCTCCTCTACTTCCAATATTGATAATCAATATAACTAATTCATCATTAACTATTTTAAATAATGCTCTATAACTTCCAATTCTAAGTCTTTTAATATCTTTAATTCCTTTTAAATTTTTTACATCATACAATGAAATTATTCTAGTATCTTTAGAAATTTCAGTAAAAGCTTCATAAAATTTTAAACATAAAAAAAGTAGAGGGCAACCATCACAAATCCCTCTACTTCACTACTAAATCACCTTCTAATAACTTTAAAACTTTCAATCATTTTTTTAAAAAACTTTTTAAATCTTTTAATAGTAAAACAGTTTACTGACTTTAAATCTATTACCTCTATAATAGTTAGAAAAACAACTTCATGATTTGTTAAAATTAATTAAAATACTATTTTTCTTCATTTTTTTAAAATTAAAACATCTTTGAAACTGTGTGATGGCTATTTTTTAATACTCTAAACTTTTAAATACTTTTCTACCTTCTAACTATTATTATGACTTTTAGACGTTTATTTTTTCATTAAAAGTTTTAAAAAATATTTTATTTTTTTTAAAACTTTTTTCATATAATCTCTTGTCTAAATATTATAAAAAGTGTTAAAAGTAATAAATAATTTAATCCCCCAAAATAGTAGAACCTCTATCCCCCCCCAGAGGTTCTTTCTATTTTTTGTAATTTTTATTTTTTAACTATCTTTATTTTTAAAACTTCATCATCTTTTTTATCAAAAGTTATACCCTTAACTTTAAAATCTAAATCTATTATTCTCTCTTCTATTTCAATAGCTATTTTTCACATCAACTTTTCTAGCTCTAAGTCTATCAAAAAATCACCTCTTTTATTGTTCTAATTTCCATTCACCAAATTTTGCCCACTTATCATCTCTTTTCTCATGAACTATAATTTTTCTATTTTTTCCCAATTGTTTTATTAAAGATTCAATGTAAGTAAAAGTATTTTCATAATCTTCTAACTCTTTAAATAATAAAATCTCCTCTTTTTCTAATAAAGTAACTCTATACATTTTCCACCTACCTTTTTTATTTTAGTATGTTCAATAGAATAAGTTTAAATTTAAAAAAATTTGACTATTATTTCATTTACTAATGTAATCTGTTAATGCTAAAACTATATCAATATTCCTTAAAATTTAAATACTTTAAAAATATCTGCTTTCTTTCAGAATATTTAATAAAATATTAACTCTATTTACTAGGAACTCTTAAATAGCTCTATACATAACTCATATTAATCAAATTCTTGCTCTTTTAAATTCTATATTTTGATTAAAACTATTTTTAACTTTAATCATATAAATAACTACTACTACACTAATTTCATGTTAATTGAAAATAGCACAATAAATTTTAAAAATTAAATTCATAATTTTTAGATTGTTTTTTCCATTATAATATCATATTTAAAGAATTTTTTCGTTGAAATATAATCTTAAAATCATCTCTAAATGAGGGTTGCAACTCTTCTAGAGTATCACATCTCTTATAATTATTAAATATTTAATAATTTATCCTTATATACTTTGAACATAAGCTATTTTATTTTTTGTTCAGTTATTGGGTTAAATTAAAAACAAAAAAAATAAAAGAATTTGATCATTAGCACAGTATAAGAGGGCAAGAAAAGTCACCAGAGTGCACGCTTAATAGTTTCTTACATTTGCCTTGGCAAATTGCTAGAAACTGCGTGTTAGAAGAGGTATCTTGACCTTTCAGGTGTCTTCGACTTTAAGGGAGGTGAATATTATGGCAAATTATCATTTGAATATATCTTATGGTAGAGTTGGAAAAGGTGGTCCACATATTGACTATATTTTAGGACAAAACAAATATGTTAATAAAGAAAATGAGATTAAATACACAAATCACAATTTGCCTAATTGGTCTAAATCTCCTAAAGAGTTTTGGGTAGCTGGTGATGAAAAAGAAAGAATCAATGGTACAGTCTATAAAGAGATTAGAATCTCCCTTCCTAATGAACTAACTGAAGAAAAGAATATTGAGCTTTTAAATGAGTTTCTAGATATCATTTTAGAGGGAAAGTATCACTATTCTGTATCTATTCATAGTAAAGAAAGTTCATATAAAAATGAGATTTTAAATACTCACGCTCATATTATGTTTTCTCCAAGAGAGCTTGATGGAATTGAGCGAAATAAAGATATTTTTTTTAAAAGAGCAAACGCCAAATCTCCAGAGCGTGGAGGATGTAAGAAAAATACAGAGTGGAATAATATCGAAAAGTTGTTAGAGATAAGAAAAATATGGGAAGATTTGCAAAATAAATATTTAGAAAATGCCAATGTTAATGAGAGAGTTTCATGTGAAACTTTAGAAAAACAAAGAGAGATTGCTTTAGAAAGAGGAGATTACCTTTTAGCTGAATCTTTAGATAGAAATCCCATTCATATTAATGGAGCCTTATTAAAAAAATCTGAGGAGAAATTAAGTGAAACTCATAAACAGAAGCTTGAATCTTTTAAGTTAAATAGAGAGATAAAAGAGTTAAAAGATGAAATTCTAAAATTAGAAAGATTAGAAGCTGAGAAATCTTTGAAAAAAGATACAATAAAAGAGATTGATTTAGAGTTAAATAACTTTAGTGATAGTAAGTACCAAGATATTTTAGACACTCATGAGAAATTAGAAGAAATAAATGTGGAGATCTTAAAAGTTGAATATGAGCTTTTAAGCAGTTTTAATATGGAAAAAAATAAGTTAGATTCTTTAAATCTATTATTAAAAGATTTAAATGATAAAAAATTCTCTTTAGAAGAGCATTTAAAACAATTTGAAGATACGATACAAGAGAATGAGTTTAAAATTTATGCTGAAGAGAAATTAAAAAATAGTTTCAATACTAAATTTAATATATTTAACCAAAGTAACTACGAAATTAAAAAAGCTGAAAAGATCTTAAAAAATATTCCAAGACAATTAGAAAACTTAGAAACTACAAGTTTAAATATTCTGACTAAAGGTGAGTATTCTAAGTTAAAGAGACAATTAGATTCCAATGAATTAAACTTAATGATATATAAATCTGGTTATAAGTATAAAGATGGTAGTGAGAAAGAGCTAAATTTCTTTAAAAAAGAGATTGAAAGATTAAGCGAATCCAATAAAATTATTTTATCTCAAATTGAAAAGATAAAAAGCGATTATTCCGCTCCTGAAATGAAAAATAAGAAGATTAGAATTGAAAAAAGTATAGAGGAAAAATTATTAAAAGAAAAAGAGTTACAAGAATCTATATTATTAGATAGAAAAATAACAGCTCTTATTCTTCATAAAAAGCTAATTAAGGTGGATGATAGTGTTTTTGAGTGTTATTTATCCAACAAAGAGTCCGAACGTCTTAAAATGAGTTTAAGAGCGTCAAAGTCATCTAAAATTTATAATTATTTTAAAGATCTGAAATTTGGTGATATAGAAAGATTAGCTTTAAATAGTTTAAGTAAGGGAAGATACTTTAAAGCTATGAAGGAGTATAAAGGTTTAAATAAAAAAAGAATTGAATTGGAAATAGAAAAAGATTCATACTCAACTTTATCTAAAAAGTTATTTCATCTCGGTTCTTTAACTAAAATAAATAGAGAATTAAAAAGTGTTAATGAGTCTCTTTTAAAATTAGAAAAAGAGTTTAAAGATATTCAAAAATCTATTGGTGATGAAAAACTTCATAAAGAGATATCTAGAATTAATGACTTAAGAGATAGTATTGCTAAAAGATATTCTAAACAAAGTGATATGTATAGTGAACAATCTAAACTTAAAGAGTTTTTTATTAAAGAGACAAAAAACCTGAAAAGAGAATTAGATCTTGAAAAAGATATATCCAATAGATTTACTAAAAATTCTTTAAAAACAAATTATATTAATTTAAGAGGAAAAATCTTAGGAAACTATTTAGTTGATTTTGAAATAGAGAAAAAGAAAAGAAAAAGTTTTGAAATGGATTTTTAGATATTTTAATAGAATAATTTAAAATGTAAGCACATACTGAATACTCCATTAGAAGAGGTGATAGAAAAAATTTATGTTTTTAAACATATTTACATTATACAGTTTTTATCTCTTCCCTAAATGAAAAGAGGTCATCCCTAAGGACAACCTCTTTTCTAATTTACTTAATCTCACTTTCAATAGCTACATCTTTGCCACTAAAAGCCATTCCTATTTTTATTACTTTTGATACTCCATTATTTTTCATAGATATATCATATTTTTTCTCATTTATTTGAGCTAAAGCTTCTTTAGCCTTCTCTTCAATAGAGTTTTTATCACCTATTTTAAACTCAAATATTAATCCATAGTTGCTCTTATCTTTAGGTTCTAGTGCTATATCATATCTACCATAGCCACTTTCCCTATTAGAAGTAATTATATACTTATCACCTAGTGTTAAAAGAACTCCAAGCATAAAGTGATGATAGTATTTCTCACTATCTCCAGTATCGTGATAACTTACTGCTGACATATACATTTTTTTAAATTTATTTATAAATGAGTCTAAATTTCCTAAAAATAAATCTTCCATCATAGTTCCATAAAAATGGACATCTCCTTTTGTATATGTCTCTATGAAACTTTGTCTGAAGAAACTTTTAATCTCTTGATTAGGTATTTTTAATGAGTATGATTTAAGTCCAGTTATTGGAGATATTCTCATTTTCTCATATGTTAAATATCCTGAGAATAGCATTAAAGACCAAACAGTATTCGTATTATTTAAATCATCAAATACTATATTTTCTGAAATAGTTTCCCAGATTGATTCTCCCTTGAATATTAACTCCAGCTCTTCAAAAACTTTTTTATCATTTTTAGCTAATAATTGTTTTATTAGAGCATTATCACTGGTATTTATCCAGTAGGGATTAAGTTCTTTATTGTTAATGCAATTTATAATAGACCAAGGATTATACACTAGCTTATCTCCAAACC
The DNA here is from genome assembly GCF_051653945.1 of Cetobacterium sp. Taxonomy (GTDB): domain Bacteria; phylum Fusobacteriota; class Fusobacteriia; order Fusobacteriales; family Fusobacteriaceae; genus Cetobacterium_A. The sequence goes on along the minus strand of NZ_JBOFXD010000093.1, from coordinate 19,834 downwards.
TATAACCGTTGTACCATTTTTTAATTTCTTCTAGTTCATAATCTAATTCATAGTATTTTAAGGCTTGCTCTATTTCATTTTCAGTTAATCCAAAATAATTAAAATTATTATCTAATATTGTAGATACAGTAATATTATTTAATCCTGAAAATATACTTTCTTTCGCTACTCTCAATATTCCAGTAAGCACTGCAAATTCCAAGTAGGGATTTCCTTTTAATGCTGCACTCAAAAAATTACGAAAGAAAAATATGGCTTCATCATAATAACCTTGTGAATGAGCTGTTACTAATGGTGTGTCGTACTCATCTATTAGAATTATCGTCTTTCTCCCATAAAATTTAAAAAGGTACTTAGATAGATTCTTTAATGCTCCCATAAAATCTCCAGTTTCATTTAAAAACTCTATCTTATCAAAGTCTATTTTTTCACTCTCATCTAATTTTTCTCTAATATATCTTTTAGTATTAAATATGTCTTTTAGTAATTTTTTTATTTCTTCAAAACATTCTATCCAATTACTGACTTTTATATCTTTTAAGCTGATATATATAACTGGGTATTCGCCTTGATACGTCATCTTGTCTGTATTTAAAATATTAAGATTATTGAATAAATTTTTATTAAGCTCTCTATCTTCTATGTTAAAAAAATAGTTAAGCATTGACATATTTAAAGTTTTTCCAAATCTTCTTGGTCTCGGTAGTAGTGTTACTTCAGATTTCTTATTCAATAATTCATCTATGAACATTGATTTATCAGCAAAATAATAATCATTTTCTATTATTTTTTTGAAGTCATCTATTCCTACAGGTAACTTTTTCTTAACCATTTTTTTCACCTCATTAATATATTTTCTTAAGTATATCACATCTTCGGCTCAAAATTAACACTTATATATTCTACTATGAAATATGAAATTTTTTAACTCTTTTTTTAGGTATTCCATAATATAATCATAATTTTCTTTATCACTTTCATTTGATTTTCTCCTAAAATAAAATCTCTGAAATTTAATCCAGAGGTTTTTTAACAAAAATATTAATAGATGTGACATTGTATATAGTTGTTATATATTGTTATATTGTATATATTGTTATGTACAAAAAATACATGTGTTTTTTATGCATCTAACAATTGATTTTATTGGATTAAATACAAAAACATGCTATACTTATTACTGAGGTATACTTTACTTATTACTGAGGTATTTCTATACTTATTACTGAGGTATTTCATACTTATTACTGAGGTATTTCATACTTATTACTGAGGTATTTCTATAGTTTTCGTTATCAAAGAGGTATATTTTTCAAAAAAATTTGAAAAAAAGCCTAAAAAGTGGTATTTTACTTATTACTAAGGTATATTTTTTGTAAAAAAACATTAATTTTTATAAAAAATAAGTCAAATTTTAGAGATATACCTTAGTAATAAGTATTTCTTATTTTTTAATTAATTAAGAGGAGATTTCAATGAAGAATATTAAAAAATTTGACTCAGATAATTACATGGAAACAGAAACTATTGATACAGGAGAAACGTATTATTTAGAAGAGGAACTTTATGTTGATGAAAATTCAATAAAAAATAAATCACTTGTAAGAGTAGATATAAATATAATACAGTTTCCTATTTTCTCTAAAAATACTAAGAAAAGAAAAAATGAAATAACAACATATTATTTTAATAAAAACCGTGATACATTTATAACAGTTACTCCATCAGCAGGAGAGTATATACCAGGAGAAACTGAAGAAGTTATTTTTATAGCTCTAATGTCAATTATGAAAAGAAACGGAATGAAACAAGAGTTTTACACAACAAGTTCAGAAATAAAAACAGAAGCTAAAATTAATTCAAAAAATTATGGAGCTGTTATAAAAAATTCATTGATGAGATTATCATCTACAAATTATAATTTTAAAAATACTATGTATTCAAGTGAGAATAAAGGAGTTATATCTGAAGAGGTAAGTACTCCTATTTTAACTTTTAAAGCAAAAAGTTTATTAGAAAAAAATCATCAACATTTAAGAACAGAGTTTAACGATAAAAGAATAAAAGAAGCTTATTGGATTAAAATATCAGATCATTTTTTTGATAATATGGTAAATAAAGGATATTTTGTATATGATAGTAATTTGCTCTTAGATTTAAAATCTTCAATCGCAAGAACTATTTATATGCTTATTGAAAAATTAAGGTTTAATCAAAATTATTTAAAGATAGATACTGTTTTTTTAATAAAAAGGATTCCGTTAAAATTTGAAAAGAGAAATTTACCTCAAACGATAAAAACTTTAGAGGGTGCTTTTAAAGAATTAGCAGCCAAAAATTTAATAGAAAAATATAACTTTTTAAAAGATAGTACTTGGTTAAAATCAGAAATTGAAATATATTTTCCAGAAATTAGTATTATTGATAAACAAAAGAGATTTTTTGAAGATTTAAATTATTTTAAAAAAATATCATCAAATATGTTAATTAGTGATATGGAACACGAAGTAATAAAAAATGAAAATATGAATATAACTCCAGAGCTAGTTGAAGAAATTTTTAATTTGATGCCTAAAGAAGCAAAAAAATTAACAACTATGCCTAAAACTATATACGAATCTTTATTAAAATTTGGTTTAGATAAAGTAAAAAAAACAGTATTGTATATGGTAAAGCAAAAATCTCTGAAGAGTCCGAGAGCATATTTTTTAAAAGCTTTAGAAAATGATTGGGCAGAAGATATTATCGAGATAACAGAGAATAAAAAATTAGATTTTAAAGAGAGTACTTTAAATTTTAATGATAAAACAGAAGCAGAAAAAAAAGAAAATCAAAATATCTTATTTTCTAAATTTGAAAAGTTACCACTAGAAATTCAGAATGGAATAGAAGGATACGTTTATAGAGAATATATTGAATTATGTGGAATGGAGACAAAAGTTCAACAATTAGCATTTTTAGGAAGTCGAAAAAAATTAATTTGTGATTATTTAGAAAAATATCCTCAATTGGTAAAAGAAGTAGAAGTTATAAAAAATCAAGAACAAGAACCAGTTATTGAGGAAAGCTTAATAATTCTTATAGATAAAGAAAAATTAAGAAATTATGTAGATGAATATGTTAATATTTACATAGATTTAATCAAAGAAGAAAATTCAAATTTAGAAGAAATTAAAAAGAAAATAATATTAGATTGTATGAGAGATTTCTTAAATAAAACTTTAACTTTAGAAAAATTAGAAGATATAATTAAAAAGAATTTGATATAATTTATATTGTAAAATATAATAGAAAAAATATTGGTATATAGGGAGGATTGAATGAAAGTAATATCAATCATGAACATGAAGGGAGGAGTTGCAAAAACTACGTCATGTCATTCGATAGCAGCGAAATTAAAGTCTATGGGAAAGAATGTGTTAGTAATAGATTGGGATCCTCAGGGTGATTTAACTTATACTATATTAGACGAAGAAGAGATAAGTAAAAATACAAAAGATTTAGTATTAGGTGAAAATATAAAAAATTGTATAACTGTTACACCAGAATTGGATATAATAGCTACAGTAAATGAAGAAGCCCTTGTAAGTACTGTAGAAGGAATAAAAGCAGAAGATAGGCATTATATTCTTACAGATAGTTTAGAAAATTTAAAAGGATATGATTATGTGTTAATAGATTGTCCACCAACAGAAGGTAGCTTGCCATTAAATGCCTTAATAGCATCAGATTATGTTTTTATACCAACGATTCCAGAAGATGTTTGTATAAGAAAAACTGAAAATACAGTTCATTTAATTAAAAAATTAAAAAATAGAGGTGCTAAAGTAAAAATTGGTGGAATATTTATAACTAAATACGATAAAAGATTATATGTACATAATGATAATATAGAATTTTTAAAAGAAAATTATAATAATTTAATTTTGAAAACAACAATACCACAAAACGTAAGACTATCAGAGGTTTCTAGAGCAAAAAGCTCAATTTTTTCATATTCACCAACTTCAGCAGGAGCAATTGCGTATGAGGAGCTAACAAATGAGATATTGGGGGTTATTTATGGTGAAAATTAATAATAAAATACCTGCAAGAAGAAGTCAAGCAATTAATAGAGATTCAGAATTAGGACTAGATATTTATGGAAAAGATGAAGCTTTTGTAGTTACAGAGAAAAATGCTGGTAACAAGTTGTTACCAGCAAAAGATGATTCTATTTTTTCAAATGAAATTATAGAGAATGAATTAAATTTTAAAGAGATTTTTGAATTAACTGATGATATAGAAATAAATAAATTTTTAATTGAAAAATCAACGGAATTATATAAACTACATTCAAAGACAGCTTTGGAATTAGGTAAAATATTTGTTGATGTTGAAGAAAAATTAAGTGGATCTAATCAGTATGATGGTATATATACTAAATGGCTAGATAAAAATGGTTTCAATAAAATGACAGCACTAAGATATAAAAGACGTTATAGATTATTTGAACAACTAGAAACAATTGTAGGGAAAAATATTTTAATGACTTTGCCACAAAAGATGATTGATGAGATTAGTTTAAAACCTGAAGAGGAAATAAAAAAGTATTTAAAACTTTTGGATGAAGGAAAAAATAAGCAAGAATTACAAATGATAATTGAAAGTAAAATTGAAGTAGTTCAAATAGTATCAATAGCAGACTTTGATTTTTTAAAAGAATATGAAAGAATTAATGATAAGCTAAAGAGTATATCTTTTGATAATTTAGATAATAAGAAAAAAGAAACACTGGAAAAAGATATTCAAAGAATAGAAAAGATATTAGAAAAATATATATAAATATTTATATAATAAGAAATATTTGAGAAAAGACAGAAATTTAGCAGTATTAGGATTTAGAAAATTTGAAACTACGATTTAATTAGTAAGAACTTGTAGAAATCCTAAGACAGGAGAAGAAATAAGAGTTCTAGAGAAGAAAATAGTTAAATTTAGAGTTTGAAAAGGGCTGGTAGAAAAGGTAGCTAAATAGTATAATTAAAGGGAGCAATAAAGATATTGCTTCCTTTTTAGTTATATTTGAAATTTGGGGGAAAAATCGTGATAAAAATAAGTGAGATTACAAGAAGAGATATTTTTGATATATTTAGACTCGATTTTGTAAATTATTATGGTCGACTAAGTGAGATAGAGTTTCTAAAAAGAATATATAATTTAGAAAAGATGACTTCTACAGACTCAAGATTTGAAAATGCAGAAGGAGATATCTGGCAGCATACTATAAATAATGATGATTGGGAAAGAGACTGGGTATTTTTAGATTCAAGATTCGAATTATTAACAAGCGATGAAGTTTTGTTGAAATTTATTTGTGAGGTATTTCATCCTGTAGTTAGAAATGAGAATTTTGATTGGAAAAAATATCAAAAAATGATTAATAGTTTATTAGAACAAGATGGATATGAGCTTTTTGAAGGAGAATCCATTTCTGGTAGAGTAGTTTACAATTGGAAAGAAAAAAATTCTATTATAAAGGATGATAAATTTAAACCATTGAATTTGAAAGAAATTGGAAGAGGTTCATATGCAATAGTTTTTTCATATGAAGATAGTTTTTATAATAAAAAGTTTGCTTTAAAAAGAGCAAAGTCTGATATAAGCGAAAAAGACTTAATTCGTTTTAAGAGAGAATATGATACTTTAAAGAATTTAAACTATCCATATATTGTAGAAGTTTATAACTACTTTGAAGATAAAAATGAATATGTAATGGAATATATGGATAACACATTATTAAAATTTATTCAAAGTCATAATAATAAAGATAGTCTAAAATTGGATGAACGATTTGGTATAATAGCTCAGATTTTGAGATGTTTTAATTTTCTCCATAAAAAAGAGATTTTGCATAGAGACATAAGTTATTCTAATATTTTAATAAAAGAATTTGAAGGCATCAGAATCGTTAAATTATCAGATTTTGGATTAGTTAAATTGAAAGAAAGTACATTAACAGATCCCACAACTGAGTTTAGAGGATCTTTAAATGATCCAATATTAGAAAGAATCGGATTGGGAGAATATAGTATAGTTCATGAAACATTTGCGTTAACACAAATAATTTTATTTGTGTTAACTGGTAAAACAAATTTTTCAAAATTAAAAAATAAAAGTTTAATTGAATTTAGAGATAAAGGATTGAATTTAGATTCTAAAAATAGATATCAAGATATAAATGATTTAATAATAGCAGTACATAAACTTAAAAAAGATATTTTTGATGAATAAATTAAAAGAACGGTAAGGACAATATGGCAGAAATAAAATTTGAGATTATTGAAAACTTAGGGACAGTTGGAGAAGAGACTAAGGGATGGAAAAATAAGATTAATCTAATTTCTTGGAATTCTAGAAAATTAAAATAGATATTCGTGACTGGAATGAAGACCATGAAAAAATGGGAAAAAGGAATAACTTTGTCTAAAGATGAATTAACAATTTTAAGAGAAGTTTTAAATTCAATTGATATGTAAGACTTGTATACTAAGGATGCTTATAGCATCTTTTTTGTTTTTAGTATTATTCTATGATAGTATATAAATATATAATAAAGAAATAAAAATTTAAAAAATGTTAATTTAAATAGACTGATATAAAGTGTAATCAGATGATAGAATAATAATGAAGAGTGAAAAAATATGAACAAATTTTTTTAGTTTCAATAAAGATAAGAAAAAGGAGGATTAATGAAAGAATCTACAGAAAGAATTAAATATATTACAGATTACTTAGTAAGCTATAAGCAAAAAATAGAATTATCAAATAAACATGGTTTATTTGATAATGCAACATTATATGAATTATTTGCATCAGAAATATCTAAATTATGGTTTGGACAAAATTTTTTAAATCTTAACTCAAATTTCTCTAATTTTCCGTATGTTGATTTAGTTTCTGAAGATAATAAATTATACATACAAGTTAGTACAGCTCAAGATATTCCGGCAAAAATTAAGAAAACTTTGATAAAAATAAAAGATGCAAAATCTGACAAAGTTTCAAATATAAATAAATTATACTTTTTTGTATTAGGAAATGAAAGTATAAATAAAATACAAGATTATTCTGGTACTAATAAAATAGGAAATATTGATTTTATTGCATCTGAGAATGTTATAACTATTAATGATATTATTGATAGACTAAAAGATGATCTTGAATTTCAAAAATCTTTATATGATATACTTTTTTATGAATCTGAATCGTATTCCAATAATGCCGAAAAATTAAATAATATGTCAAACCTAAGTAAAGCTCTTATTGATAAGAATGTAGATAATCTTTTAAATAACGAATATGAAATTGATAGAAGTAATATCATTATTAATATAAAAAAAGATAACCATAAATTTATCTCAATACAAGGGGATGCAGGTATAGGTAAATCTGCACTTTGTAAAAAACTTGTTTTAAATGAAGAAATTATATTATATGCTCGTGCTGAAAAATTTACAGAAATCATAAAATTAGAAGATGTTTGGGATTTAGATATTAATAAAACATTAAAGTTTCTTAATGGTAAAAAGATTACTTTTTTTATTGATGCACTTGAATTTATTGCAGATGGTAAAAAAACTAAAATGGATATTTTGTATCAGTTATATGAGTTGGCAAGCAATTGTAATAATGTGCATATTATTACTTCTTGTAGAACTTGTGATAAAACAGCATTCATAAAATTAGAAGCAAACTATAATATTTTTGTTTATTCAATAACTGAATTACAAGATTCAGAGATAGCTTTAATTGCAAATAAATATCCATTAATACAAGAAATATGGAATCTTAATTCTTATACTAAATTAATCAGAACACCATTTTATTTAAATCTAATTATAAGCAAAATTAAATCTATAGATAGTATAACAGACATCAATGAGTTAAGAGATTATATTTGGAAAAATATAATTTGTTTAAAAAATAAAAGTACCCAATTTAATATAAATACATCAAATATTTCAAATATAATTAATTATATTGTTTTTTCAAGAGCAAAGGAATTTTTAATAGGAGTCTCTAAAACAGATGTTGATAGTAATATATTAGATATCTTAATCTCAGAAGGAATTATTATAGAATTTGAAAATAAGATTCGTTTAAAATATGATATATTTGAAGATATTTGCTTTGAAAACTATTTTGATGAAAAGTTTGATAACTGTAAAGGTAATTTTGCCAACTTCTTTTCTGAAATTGAAAGTTTAGGAAGATGTGTTTATAGACGTTATCAAATTTGGATAGAAAACAAATTATTTGTAAAAAATAATAGACAAAAATTCCTATATAGTTTGATATCTTCTAATATCATTCTAGAACCATGGAAACAACAAACAATTATAGGAATTGTAAAGTCTAGATTTTGTAAAGAATTTTTTATCGAATATGGAGATTTTATATGTAAAAACAGATTAAAAGAATTTTTAGAAACTGTAAATATGTTTTCATTTGAGACAAAAATATTATCTGTAGAAAATGATAATTCTTACGCATATTTAAATCCTATAGGAACTGGGCGTTCTGAGCTTATAAAATTATTAAAGGAAAATAATATTCATAAGGATATTTCTTTTAAAAATGAAATAATACAAATTTGTACAGATTATTCTAAACAAATTAATTTGGAGTTAGAGATTGCAACTATTTCATGTGAAATATTAAAATATTTTATTAAATATGAAATGGATAATATAGATAATAAAAATAAATCTTCTTTAGATAAAACTATTAATACATATTTAACTCCTATATACACATTAGCTAAATACTCGAAACTTTGGATAAAAGATTTTTGGCAAGATATAATTACTCAATACAAGCTTGAAGATAATTATTTTTCTAAAAAAATTCTAGAATATGTTTTGAAAAATACAACACCTGCTCTAGCTAAAGAATTATCTTTAGAATTATGTGAAATTGCAGATGTTTATTGGATATATTCCCATAAAAAAGAAATAAATCCTTACCATATGCATTATGAATCTCTCAGATCTAAAAATAGCGAGTATGGATTAAATCAAAAAGCTGAAAATTATTCTTATGATTTTAAATATATTAATCAAAATTCTTTTTTTACAATGCTTGTAAAATATAATTATATGGAAGCTTTAAATTGGGCAATTAAATTAACCAATTATATTGCTGAGAAATATAAAGAAAAAAATTCAAAAGATATATACGATATAGAAATTAGAATTGATGAAGTTGGAAATTTAAAAAAATATATAGGAAATTTACAATTTTGGACAGTAGGAACTGAAGAAAATAATATTAATGAACTAATTGGAGATATTATATATATTTTAACACAAAAAATTATTATCTTAATTGAAGATTTATCTAAATACAAAGAGCTTTTAGAACAATTTTTAAAAAATATAAAAAAGAATATCCTTGAAAATTCTAATAATATTATTATGTTAACTCTAATTCAGAATATAGGTCATCGATTTGCTAAACAATTTCCAGGATATGCAAAAGAATTAGGAAGTAGTTTAACTCTTATGATGCTTGATACTCAAAAAATTATATCATTATTCCCTGATGAAACTATATCACTTTTAAGAAATCATATAATAAGGACAATGGGAGTTTACTCTATAGAAAAACGATATCCAACAACAAAAGACGAAAAGAAGTTTATATATTCAATACAACAATATATGGTTAACATGCAACTACAAGGAGACTCAAATATAAAGTTACAAATTGAAAATATATTAGATTATCTTTATTCAAAAATATCAAATGATAATGAAAATGCTTATTTATATTTACAAATTCAAAAAATGGATTTAAGAGATGCTCAGGCTCAAAAAGTTGATGATAAAACTATTATTTTAATTCCTAAAATAACGGGCGAAGCTCAAAAAGTTGTAAATGAAATAGAGAACAATGATTTTAATTTAGAGCAAAATACTCTTTCGAATATTTTAAATGAATGCGTTCACAAAATTAATAATAATATATTAAGTACAAATGAATGTCTTAATAATATAGATAAATTGTATAATATGATACCTTCTTCTATAAATCATATAAATATAGAAAGATTTTTAATGTTACTTATTCCATATGCTTTAAAAAAAGAAGATTTAAATACAAATAAAAGAATAGAGCTCTGTAATATCTGGATAAATGGAATTAATAGAATTTTTAAAAATGAGACTTTTATATATGACTATCCTCTTACTTATGTTTTATTTCAAGAAATTGAAAAAAATAGTGGTGGTGAAACATTTCAAGAAATAAAAAAATTAATGTTAAGACTTTTGATTTATGATGATCAACAACCAGGACTAATTGAAATAGCAACTATTCTTCAAAAATATTTATTGACTAACGAAAAAGCAGCAATATCATTATTTAATACCATTATTGCATTATCACAAAAGAATTCCATATTGAAAGAAGATGAAATAATATTAAAATATCTCATTAATAATGAAATATTTAATTTAGAAAATTTTAATATAAAAAATTATGATATTAATATATTATGTCACATTTCTAATTGTGGATTAAGTTTAAAAGATTCTAGATTCTATAAAGTTATGAAAAGTGTTATACAAGAAATTATTAAAGTTCTCTATTCATCTAAAAGTTATTATAATTTTTTAGCCAAATTTAAAGTAAGTAGATTTTTAAACAATAACTTTTCATATTCAGATGATATTTCTTTAGAACTATCTCTATTATTTTCAGATATGAATTATTCAAAATTTAATGATAATATATATGAATTTTATGAAGATTCATTGCTTATTTTATCGACATTCTTTGATGCATACAACTCTCCTTCTATTAGAAAATGTTGTATTAAAAATATTAAGAATATAGAAAAAAATATTTTAGCTGTGCCTAATGATATCGTTAAAAATAATTTATTAAAATTATTGTTTTTAACAATGGGAAAATATCATTCTATCAATTATAATAAATATCCAACTAAATTTTCATATTCGGATAAATGTTTTTTAAATGACTTATGGTCAAAATATGGGGAAAATTATTTATCAGATATGCTCAATGTGATTTATAATTTGCATATTAATAAATTACTTCCTGAAGTATTAATTTCAATTAATACTTGTTTTAATAATGCTCAACAAGATCTTAAATCATTTATTACAAGTATAAAGGAATCAGAAACAACGGTTAATTTCATTATAACAAAAGCATTTTTAGATTTTAATGATGAAATAAAACAAGATCAAGAGTTAACAGATTCTTATGAAAATATTCTTAAATTATTAATAAGTATAAATTTTAAAGAAGCAGCTGTTGTTTTAGATGAGTTTAGAATTCACTAAAATATTTTTTCAGTTGAAGTATATAGTTTACCTGTAATTACTAGAGGAAGATTAATTTTAATAAAATATTTAAATGGATTTTAAAAAATAATTATAATAGAAAAGAGAGTCCATTTGGACTCTCTTTTCTATTATTCAGTAGTGTTGTATCTATACTAGAGTGTAAATAATATATTTGATTTAAAAAAATAATTACTTATTTTTATACGTTTTACTTAATTTTTTTGGACATATACTGTATTATAAAATTAAAATATTTTTAATAATATACAGAGAAAATTAATATGGATTTAAGTTTTACAGTTAAAGTCACATTAATGAGTATTTTAAGATGAAAAAATGAGAAATTTTCTCATTTTTCTTTATTTTTAAAGAAAAAAATGGTATTCTTTAATTAAGAGGTGATAATAATGTTAATGCAATTTAATTGTAAAAATTTCAAGTCATATAAAGATGAATTCTCTTTAGATATGAGTGCAACATCGATAACTGAGCATTCTAATCATGTTGTTTTATTAAATAAAGGAGCAGTAACTGAAAAACTATTGAAAGTTGCAGCTATTTATGGTGCTAATGCCAGTGGTAAATCAAATGTTTTAGAAGCTTTAGAACATATGAAATTTTTAGTGAAAACATCTTTTACAGATGCAAGTAAAAGAAAAGTTATTCCACTTAAAAGATTTAGTTTTGATGAAGCAAGCAAAAACTCTACTTCGACTTTTGAAGTTTATTTTACATATAAAGAAGAACAATATCAATACGGATTCTCTTTAGATAGCAATAAAATTTTTGAAGAATGGCTTTATAAAAGAGATTTTCGTATGAAAGAAAAATATATCCTTATATTTGAAAGAGAATTCCAAGAATATAGCTTAAATGATAGTTTAAAAGATTATTTACCACTGTTAAACAGTTTAAGTCCCCAGACATTATTACTTTCATTTTTATCTAATATTAAGCTTCATGATATAAATAATGTTTATGATTGGTTTTCTGAAACAAATATTATAAATTTTGGAGACCCTTTAAGAGATATGATGGCTCATAAAATACTACCACAAGAGTGTTTTAATGAGAAAGAGGATAAAAATGAATTTGAAAAATATCTAAACTCTATAGATGTGGGAATTGAAAAGATAAAAGTGGAAGAGATTCCTGATTCAAAGGATGAAGATGGAAATGCAGCCTATAAAGTTTTCTCAATTCATACCAACAATGAGACTAAGCAGCCAGAACCATTAAATTTATCTGAAGAATCTCATGGAACTTTGAAGATGATTACTTTATATGAACCGATTAAAAAAGCTTTAAAACATGGAGCTACCTTATTAATTGATGAGATGGACGCTAAATTACATCCTTTGTTAACTAAGTATATTGTTAATATCTTTTTTAATGAGGAGATTAACAAAAAAAATGCTCAATTAATTTTTACAACTCATGATGTTGTTAATTTAACAAAAGAATTGTTTAGAAGAGATGAAATATGGTTTGTTGAGAAAAATGAAAAAAATGAATCTAGTCTTTATTCTCTTATTGAATATAGATTAGATGATACAAAGGTCCGAAAAGATGCTAGTTATAATAAAGATTACTTATATGGAAGATACGGAGCTGTTCCTATTTTAAAAGAGTTTGGAATGGGAGGTGAATAACTTTGGGATCTGATGATTTACATAAAAAAAGGGTTAGAGAGAGAAAAATAAGAAAAGAAGCTGTCAGAGATTTAACTCCTTATAGAATTCTAATTGTGTGTGAAGGAGAGAAGACAGAACCAGGTTATTTTAAAACATTAAAAGATTTGTTAGAAGTAAAATTTAGAGATTTAGTTGATTTAAAAAAGGTAAATCTTAAAAAATTTATAGAGATTGATGGAAGCGGAAAAAATACGGAATCTTTAGTTAGGCATACTCTAAGATTAAAAGCGCAAGCTTCTATTCCTTTTGGCCATGTGTGGTGTGTATTTGATAAAGATTCATTTACAAATGAGCAGTTTAATTCAGCAATAATCAATGCAGAAAAAGAGAATATTGAAGTAGCTTGGTCTAATGAGGCAATTGAGCTTTGGTTTTTACTTCACTTTGAATATGTTTCAACAGGAATAACAAGATATCAATATATAGAGAAGTTAAATTATATTTTCAAAGGTCTTGGATTGGGTAAGTATGAAAAAAATATGGATGGAATTTATAATATTTTAAAAGAATATGGATCTCAAAATTTTGCAATTGTAAATGCTAAAAGATTATTAAAAGATGGATATAATTATGCTGATATGAAGCCAGCTACAACTGTATTTAAATTAGTAGAATTATTAGAGAATATGTTGTAAAAAGTCAAAAAACTGAATAATATTTTAGATTTAATAATAATTATTGAAATAATGGAGGCGTTATGATTAATTATTTTTTTGATAAAATTATGAATTTAGATGATCAAAATTTTGAAGCTGCTTGTAAAAAAAGAGTTATAAGAGAATTTAATGGTGGAATTTTTTATGAAACTGAAGATGATTTTTTTATTAATTTAAAAAATTTTATTTTAAATTTTAAGATTGAAGATGTTATACAATCTATATTTATTATAAACTCTTGGCTACCAAATAAGTCCAGTACATTCAAGTCTTATATTTTAAATCAAATCTTGCTAAATTTAACTGAGGAAGAAAGTAAATTAAATTTTAGGATAAATACCTATAAAAAATTTGAATTTTTTACAAAAAAAATACAAGAATATATGCCTGAATTTAATTACTATGAAGATTATATTCCTGAAGGAGATAAAAATGAGATAAAGTATTATTATAACAATAAAAATTATTCTGTTTTTTATGGTGGAAATTATAGTAATTTATATGAATATTACTATTTATTTGAAATTATGTATTTACCTTCAAAAGATTTATTTTTAGATAATATGAATCCACATAATATCTTTGTAGAAACTTTAAATTATATAGAGAATATTATAAAAATAACTTCAGATTATAACGAGATAAAAAATTTAATACCAGGTTATTTTGAAGTTCCAAGTTCTGATTATTATTTAAATATAACTAGAAATTTTAAATATATTTCTAGTTTTATTTCCAATGATATTTTTACTTTAGATCAAATACAAAGAATAGAAAAATGTAAAAATATAGAAGAAGTTATTAGTAGCTTTGATAGTGGAATACCACTTTCTTTATCATTAAAGTATAAAGATAGCATATTTCCATTATTTTCTAGAGATCTAATAGCTAGAATTATAAATATTTATGAAAAACAAGCTTTTAAAGTAGATCAATATACATTTTATAAAAATATAAAGTTAGGGATAGCTAATTTTATTGATATTCGATTTAATAAAGAATGTTTAAAATTGATTCAACCTATTATTTCTGAAAAGAATAGTTATAAAAAAAATGATTTAATTTATGATTTTATGTTTATTTGTGATGATGAGATATTTTTATTTTTTACATCTGAAATTAAAGATTTAGATATTTTAAATATAAAAATAGAGAATGAAAGAAAAAAAATAATCGAAAATAAGTTTGTTTTTGCAGATCATTTAAAACGACAGAATATTCAAATAAATGGACCTATAAAAAAAATAAATTTTTATAACATCTATTTAAAATCAAATTTTACCCCGGAGTTAATAAAAGAAAAAAAATTTAATTTTAAAATAATTTTTCTCAATGAACTAATATATATATTTGATGAAGTTGAAAAATTAGAAGAATTTAAAGAATTTAATAGTTATATGGAAAGAGAAACAGAGATAATTTCTGTAAGTAAGTTAGATATTTTTGCTAATTTTAAAATGGGGCACGGCGAAATTTTACATGGTGCAGAAGATCCACATTTATTAATGCTGTCAGCCTCTTCTTCAGATGAATTTAGATATAATAGTTTAAAGTTATTTTGGCAAAATAAAGAATATATCGATTATGGTCATCCAAAAGAATGGGACATAAAAGCTAGAGAAAATGGTGTAGTTGATTTGCTTCATAAAAATTTGGGAGATTTTAGTTCAAGTATAAAGATAGGAAATACTATAATAAGAGTTAGTTTAATAAAAAATCAATTTTATACTTCAGATATAAAAGAGATTGGACATGATTTACAAAGTATATTAATAGAATATTTTTTGAAATTTAAATATATTTTGGAAACTGATGAATATTTTACACAACAAAATAATATTTTGATAAAATTAATGCCTGAAGAAATTTTAAAAGATTCTAAATTTAAACATTTATTACACTTAAAAGATTCAACCAAAAAATGGGATAGTGATTTCGTTAGACTAAGTTTTAATGAGTATAGAATTAGAATTTTATTTAATACTTTAGAGATATCAAAAACTCTTGTAGAAAATAAAACAAAATCTTTTGAATTAGATTTTTTTATTAGTATAATTAGTTATTTTAATTTAAAAAAAGTATCAGAAATATTATTTGGTGCTGAAAAAATTAAAAATGAATCAAATATAATAAGAAGAGTCCCTGTAGAAAGTACTATCATAAGAGATAATATATACGAAAAATTTGAAGTAGAAGATAAATTTTATATAAAAATTCGAAAAGAAATGGCTATTCTTTTAAAACAAAAAGGAATAACTCCTGGAAAATATGTAGGGAAAGATTCATTAGAAGTATTGTATAATATTAGAAAAATAATTACAGAAAAGCTATTAAGCGAAATATTAGAGTTTGATAAAAGTTTAATTTTATTTTTTTTAGAGAAACTAGAAAAATTATTTTTTTATAATAAAATGGTTAGAAAACATCATAATGAAGAGTTATATTTTGATGAATTTGATAGATATATTAAAGAAAATAAAGAATTCATGTTTTCCCATAAAATTTTTACAATTATTATTGAAAATAAATTGTACCAAAATATTTATGGAGAAAAAAAAATAAATGAAAATGATGCAAAATATTTATATGCGTTATCAAAATGGTTATTAGATGTATTTACATCAATAGATTTTATTTATTATTCAATTAATGAAGAATTATATTTAATTATAGAAGATAATATGTTGTTTTCTGTAGAAAACCCTAAGCATATCCAAGATATAAATGATGATTGGTTTAAACAAATGACAACTATGACGTTTAGCGGAAATGATTTAAGTGGAATTCTTTCTGAAAAAGAAATGAACGATTTCTTTAATAAACTTGATATAGAATTTAAAAATTTTTATCAATTTACAATAACAAATATTTTTGAAGTACTTCATGCACTATATCTATATAGAGGTAATGACCAGCTAACGGAAGAGATATCAGAAGAAGAAATAATATCTTATTTAAAAGAGTGCTATCCAGAAATAGATAGTAAATATTTTAGAGAAGTAATCAACTATTTAACTTTAGATCCTGCTTATTTAGGAAGTGTTCTAAGAGAAGATAAATTAATTGAAAAAGGCTTTATTCCGTATGATGAAATAAATAAGCGACCTTATAGATTAATTATAAAACCTCTCATAAAAATTGAAACTAAATTTTATTTTACTCGTGAATTAATGAGTAGAAGTCAGCAAACATATTATAGACATATTTTAAACGGAAAATTACCTTATAGAAACGAAAATAATAAAATTCAAACTATAATAGATAGTTATGCAAAACAAATTCAAGATAAAATAGTATACAAAACAATAGAAATAGCACAAAAAGTGGGTTATGAATCCAGATTTATCTTTAGAGAGGTAGATTTAAGAACTTTTGATAAAGAAGGTAAACATCTAAGATTAGATCTATTAGGAGATTATGATGTTTTGCTATTTGATATTCAAAAAAAGATTGTTTTTAATATAGAATGTAAATATATTTCTCAAGATTTTTGTGCAAAGGATTTAAAAAATACAATGGAACAAATTTTTGGGAGAAAAGGAAGTAATAGAAAATATTATATACAACAATTTCTAAAAAGACAAATTTACTTGAAGTCAGTTATAAAGGATGTAGTTAATCGTAAATTTGATATTCATATTGATGAAATAACTGTAATTCCAATTTTTCTAACTTATACAACAAATATGTATTTAAAGTATCCGCCAATTGATTCAAATATCGTTTATTTAACAATAAACGAATTTGAAGAATACTTAACCAATGTATAAAAACCTATAATAAAGATATATGAACAAAATAATCTATTTTAGCTCAAAGTTAAAATTCCTTAATAAAAAATAGGGTATATATTTATATACCCTTATCTTTTTAAAGCCCTTAAAATCGATTTTATGAGGTCATTTTTTTCAACTTTTTATTAATAAATAATTTATACTTTAAATATTAAGTTCTGCAACAACTTTGTTCATATCACTATCAGTAATACCTAAATATAAAAGTGTAGTAGATTGACTACTATGATTTAATCTTTTCATAATAAGTTCTAATTTATATCCTTTAGAATATGCTAAATTTCCCCAAGTTTTTCTCATGGTATGAGTTCCTACACGAATACTTAAATTTTCATCAAATACCGCTATTTTGAAATATTTATCAACTGCCTGTCTAGTTATATGATTTTTACTTTTACTAGTTCTATTCCCTTCTCCAACAAAAAGAAATGGATTATCTTTAGACACTATAGCTTTTTTTCTTAATTCAAGAGCTTCTTTAAGAGCTATAGATGTATTTTCATTTATTTTTACATGATTAACTTTTCCAGTTTTCTTATCAACGGCCAGATAGTTTCCAGTTAAAAGATAATTTTTAGCTTGATCAACGGTAATTTTTAAAACATCAGAAACTCTAAGAGCTAAATTAACTCCAACTTTCCATACTAGAAAACAAGTAGGATTAATTTCAGCCAATCTACTTTCAAATATTTTTAAATCTATCTCATTTTTAAACCCTTCAACAGTATTTTTCATGATTTTCACAACATCCTTATTTTATTGATATTTCTAGTTTACGTTTTTATCTATAAAATAGATTATACAGGTAATAAGGTAAGTAGTCAATAAAATATGAGTTTTCTAGTTGCTATAAGTATATTTTGTAAACTAGAACATATAAATAATTATTTATAAATATTAAATTAAAAACTTCTATTATAATAAATGAACTTAATTTATTATAATAGAAGTATAAAAAGTATATAGTTTCTCTTGTAGATTTTTTTTATTGGAGTAGTTGAAGCAGAATGGGATTAATGCTTCAACTACTTTACTGAATATATCCCTGAAGAGATATAATACAGGAATCACAAAGATATTATATATTACTTTTATGGCTAGAGTATGTCATCAATTAATTTTATTTTGATGCTACAATTTCAATCATAACATTTGAATTTTTTGGTAATTTTGAAACCTCTATTAATGATCTAACAGAATTAATATTAACAAAAACTTTATTATAGATTTTATTTATTTTTATAAAATCATCTAAATTTATAATATACGTTGTTATTTTAATAATATTTTCAAAACAATAACTATTTTTTTCTAAGATTGCTTGAATATTCTTTAATATTTGATGTGTTTGTTTTTCAATATCATTTGATTCTAACTCCATTGTTTTGGGATTAAGTGGAATTTGACCTGATAAATAAAGTGTCCCATTCACTTCAATCGCTTGAGAGTAATTAATAGTTGCGGGGGCTTCAATTGTGTTTATTATATTTTTCATAATATCAACTCCTAAATTAAGATACTAATTAAAATAATAAATATTCCAAAATATTCTTGAAAAAATATTATATAAAAATATCTTCTAAAAATGTTAATTAAATCCTTTTTACAAATGAATATTAAACTAAATAAATTGCTAGAGATAATATTTACATCCCTTAGAAACAAATTATTTATTTCAAAAATATCTTCAATTTGAATATTTCTTTTAAGTATTTCAAAATTATTCATTCATAAATCTAATCATAAATATATTACCTTTTTTATAAGTTAAATGATTAAAATCAACCAGTATTTTCTGATCCTTTAGCTTTGTTGTACAAAATTTTTATGTGTTCTAGCTTTGAATTTTCTCTTAAAAATATACTTGTGAATACATTAATATTATAATATAGAATGGCTATAGTACATCATTATAAAAAATATAGTTTCTCATTAGAGTAATAGTTTTTTTATTTGAAGAATCAATAAAGTTATAAATTTTTTATTAGAAGTTTAAAAGAACTATAACAATAACTTAAATAATTTTTCATAAATATCACCTCTTAATGTCTATTTTTATATATTATTACGAAATAATATATTTTCTTAATATATCCTTCAATTATTTGCAATTTGATTGAATAACAAGTCCTTTGAATCCTACAACTGTTGAGTTTGGCAATATATTTTGAAGAACTATGGTGTTAGCTCCAACCTTTACATTTTCTCCCAGTGTTATTGCCCCTAAAATTTTTGATCCTGCTCCTATAACCACACCATTTTTTATTGTTGGATGTCTTTTTTCTTTACTATTTTCATTACCTGTTCCACCTAAAGTTACTTGATGATAAATT
>NZ_JBOFXD010000092.1:0-10711 GCF_051653945.1 Cetobacterium sp. | reverse complement strand
CTAGTCCCATATCTGATAATACTTTTGATATTGCTGCTGTTGTTGTTGTTTTTCCGTGGTCAACGTGTCCGATTGTTCCGATGTTAACGTGCGGTTTGCTTCTTTCAAATTTTTCTTTAGCCATTTGAAATTTCCTCCTATTTTTCTTTGTATTTTATAATTTTTGTTGTGACTCAACTAAGAGTCACAACATTATTAAACTTTTTTCAAGTTGAAGTTTTAAAAAAGATAACTTATTATCTTCCTCTCTCTTCTTGGATAGCTTTTTGAACTGACGCAGGAACTTGTGCATACTCTTCAAATTCCATAGAGTAAGTTGCTCTTCCTTGAGATTTAGATCTTAAATCAGTTGCATATCCGAACATTTCTGATAAAGGTACTTTAGCGTTGATTATCTTCGCTCCGTTTCTATCAGTCATTCCTCCGATCATTCCTCTTCTTGAGTTGATATCTCCTATGATATCTCCCATGTACTCTTCTGGAGTAGTTACTTCTACTTTGAAGATTGGCTCAAGGATGATTGGTTTTGCTTTTTGAGCAGCTTGCTTAAGTGCCATAGATCCAGCAATTTTGAACGCCATCTCTGACGAGTCAACCTCGTGATATGATCCATCATAAAGTGTAACTTTTAAGTCAACCATAGGGTATCCAGCTACAACTCCACCTTCAAGTGCTTCTCTACATCCTTTTTCAACAGCAGGAATATATTCTCTAGGAATTGCTCCTCCTGTTATTTTGTTAACAAATTCGAACTCTTTACCAGGGTTTGGCTCAAGAGTAATCTTAACGTGTCCGAACTGTCCTTTTCCTCCAGATTGCTTAGCATACTTAACTTCTTGGTCTTGTTTAAGACTTATAGTTTCTCTGTAAGCAACTTGTGGTTTACCAACTGTTGACTCAACTTTGAATTCTCTCTTCATTCTATCAACGATGATCTCTAAGTGTAATTCTCCCATTCCTGAGATGATTACTTGTCCAGTTTCCTCATCAGTTTTAACTCTGAATGTAGGATCCTCTTCAGCAAGCTTTGATAAAGCTAGACCCATTTTTTCTTGGTCAACTTTTGTCTTAGGCTCAACTGCAACTGAGATTACTGGCTCAGGGAATTCCATTTTCTCTAGAACGATTGGAGCATCTTCAGCACATAGAGTATCTCCAGTAGTTGTATCTTTTAATCCAACTGCTGCTGCGATATCTCCACAGTAAACAACTTCGATTTCCTCTCTTTTGTTTGCGTGCATTTGAAGAATTCTTCCCATTCTCTCTTTTTTACCCTTTGTTGAGTTTAAAACGTAAGATCCTTTTGTAAGAACTCCTGAGTAAACTCTGAAGAACGTTAGTCTTCCAACAAATGGGTCAGTCATAACTTTAAATGCTAAAGCAGCAAATGGAGAGTTATCTGATATCTCTCTAGTTATTTCTAACTCTTCGTTCTTAACGTCTGTTCCTTTGATTATTCCTTTATCTGTTGGAGCTGGCATATAAGTGATGATAGCATCAAGTAATGATTGAACTCCTTTGTTTTTGAAAGCTGTTCCACAAGTAACTGGTACTATTGTGTTAGCTAAAGTTGCAGCTCTTAAAGCAGTGTTGATCTCTTCTACAGAAATCTCTTCTCCTCCGAAGAACTTCTCCATTAACTCATCAGAAGTTTCTACTACTGATTCGATCATGAAAGTTCTAGCTTCTTCAGCAGCATCTGCTAATTCAGCTCTGATATCTCTTAACTCGAAGTTTTGTCCGTTATCAGAATCTTTTGGCCATACAATCTCTTTCATTTCTAATAAGTCGATAACTCCTTCGAAGTCATCCTCAGCACCGATTGGTAATTGAATAGGTACTGGATTAGATCCTAATTTTTCTTTAATATCGTTAACACACATCTCGAAGTTAGCTCCGATTCTGTCCATTTTATTAAAGAAAGCTATTCTAGGTACACCATATTTGTCAGCTTGTCTCCAAACTGTTTCAGACTGTGGTTGCACTCCGTCAACTGCTGAGAATACAGCAACTGCACCATCAAGTACTCTTAGAGATCTTTCAACCTCAACTGTAAAGTCCACGTGTCCTGGTGTGTCTATTATATTTACTCTGTGATTTTTCCAGAAACATGTTGTAGCAGCAGAAGTAATTGTGATACCTCTCTCTTGCTCTTGCTCCATCCAGTCCATTGTAGCGGCACCTTCGTGAACCTCTCCAATTTTATGAGCTACTCCAGTATAGAATAAGATTCTCTCTGTTGTAGTAGTCTTTCCTGCGTCGATATGAGCCATGATACCAATGTTTCTAGTCATTTCTAAAGAAACGCTTCTAGCCATTTTGTTATCCTCCTAAATTTTAAATTACGACTGAAATTAGAACTTGTAGTGTGCGAAAGCTCTGTTAGCCTCTGCCATTTTGTAAGTATCTTCTTTCTTCTTAATAGTAGCTCCCTCATTGTTTGCTGCTGCTATTAACTCTGCTGCTAACTTTTCGATCATTCCATACTCTTTTCTTTGTCTTGTATAAGTAGTTAACCATCTGATAGCAAGAGTTTGTTGTCTCTCAGGTCTTACTTCTACTGGAACTTGATAAGTAGCTCCTCCGATTCTTCTTGATCTTACTTCGATCTGTGGCTTAATGTTATCTAATGCTTGCTTAAATACATCGTACCCCTCTTGACCAGTTTTTTCTTTTATTAAATCCATTGCAGAATAGAATATTCCTTCAATGATTGACTTTTTTCCATCTAACATGAAAGAGTTGATAACTTTAGTTACAACTTTATCAGAATATCTTGAATCAGGTAATACATCTCTTTTTACTGCTGCTCTTCTTCTTGACATTTACTGTCCACCTCCTTAATAATTATTACGCTTTCTTAGCTCCGTATTTAGATCTTGATTGTTTTCTCTTAGCAACTCCAGCTGTATCTAAAGCTCCTCTGATAACTTTATATCTAACTCCTGGTAAATCTTTTGTTCTTCCTCCTCTTACTAGAACGATTGAGTGCTCCTGTAAGTTGTGTCCCTCTCCTGGGATGTATGAAGTTACTTCGATTCCGTTAGTTAATTTTACTCTGGCAACCTTTCTTAAAGCTGAGTTTGGTTTCTTAGGTGTAGTAGTATAAACTCTTACACACACTCCTCTTCTTTGTGGGTTTCCTTGTAATGCTGGTGATTTTTTACTCTCTTCAAGAGTTTGTCTTCCTTTTTTTACTAATTGACTTAAAGTAGGCATTTTACCCTCCTTCCTCTGAATTTTTTTATTTATTATTTTTAAATAATATTTAACTTTAGTATTATAATCGCTTTATTGCAAAAAGTCAAAGATAATTTTACCACAAATTTATTTTTTTACAACTATTTTTTTAATTCCTCTAACTCTAAAGCTGTTTCGTCCCAGCTTTCCATAGCATCTAGAATTCTTTCATCTCTTAAATCTATCTCTTTTTGAATATCCATCAATTCATCTAAATTGTTATTTTTTCCAGCAATTTCATATTTCTTTTCTAAATCAACTTTTTCACTTTCTAATCTTTCGATTTCTTCCTCTAATTTTTTATATTTTTTTTCTAAGGTTGTTATTCTATTTCTGCTTCTTTTTTGCTCTTCATAATTTAAACCTGCTGTTTCATCTTTTTGTTTCACATTATCCTTTTGTGAAATATATGTTTCGTAATCCCCTTTGAATAAAGTTGCTCCATCTTTAGTAACTTCATATATATTGTTAACAACACTTTCTAAAAAATATCTATCATGAGATACAACAATAATTGTTCCATCATAATCTTCTAAAGCTTCCTCTAATATTTCTCTAGAATAGATATCTAAGTGATTTGTCGGCTCATCTAATATTAAAAAATTAGGTTTTGATAAAATTAGTTTCATAAAAGCTACTCTAGCCTTTTCTCCTCCAGATAAAGACTTTATTTTTTTATCTACATCATCTGCTGAAAAAAGAAATCCACCTGCTATAGTTCTTGCCTCTTCATCACTCATTGGAAAAGCATATAATAATTCTTCTAATATTGTATTTTCCATTTTTAACCCTTGATGATTTTGATCATAATAACCTATCTTTACTCTTTCTCCTACTTCTACTACTCCACTTTTAGCTTTTTCCAATCCATTAACAATTCTTAAAATAGTTGATTTTCCAACTCCATTTTTCCCAATTATTCCAATTCTATTTCCTCTAAAAACTGTTAAATTTAAATTATTAAAAAGTTTCTTTTCTCCATAACTCATACTTAAATTTTTTAACTCTAAAACTTTATCCACACTCGGAGTTTCAACTTCAAACTTAAGCTTAATTTTTCTTATTCCTATGATTGGATTGTCACTTTTTTCCATTCTATCTAAAAGTTTTTGTCTTCCTCTAGCCTGCTTTGATTTCTGCCCAGCTTTATAACGTCTTACAAACTCCTCCATTTTTCTAATTTTATCCTGCTCTTTTTCAAAAGATTTCACTGCTCCTGATAGATAAGCCTCTTTTTGAATGACATATTCAGAAAAATTACCTTTGTAAGCCTTTAAAGTTTTTCCTTCTATTTCAAAAACTCTATTAACAATATTATCTAAAAAATATCTATCGTGTGATATAACTACAAAAGCTTTTGGATAATCTTTTAAAAATTTTTCTAACCATTCAATGGCTATCAAATCTAAGTGGTTAGTTGGCTCATCTAATATTAACAACTCTGGTTCTTCTAATAAAATTTTCCCTAGAGCTACTCTTGACTGCTGACCACCCGAAAGATCTTTTATTTGCACTTTCCACATCTCTTCTGGAATACTCAAACCTATTAATATCTGTTTTACTTTATATTCAATTGCATATCCTTCTTCTTGCTCATATCTACTACTTAAAACAGCCAACTCTTCCATATGTTTATCAAAATTTTCTAAATCATTTGCAATCAAATTATTTAATTCCTTTATTCTTTCATAATCTGATTTCAAATTAGAAAATACACCTATTAGTTCATCAAAGATTGTATTTTCTTTATTCAGATTTATACTTTGAGAAAGATACCCTATTTTCAGTCCACCTTTTTTAGAAATTGTTCCTCTTTCATTTGTTTCTGGATTGGGATCTCCCTCTTCTAATTCCATCATCATCTTTATCAATGTTGATTTTCCTGCTCCATTAACACCTATTATTCCAATTCTATCCTTTTCATCTATTGAAAATGTAATATCTTTTAGTAAAGACTCTCCTGAAAAGCCTTT
Source organism: Cetobacterium sp. (assembly GCF_051653945.1). Taxonomy (GTDB): domain Bacteria; phylum Fusobacteriota; class Fusobacteriia; order Fusobacteriales; family Fusobacteriaceae; genus Cetobacterium_A. Next base: position 5,498 of record NZ_JBOFXD010000092.1, on the reverse strand, counting down.
ATATAAATTATTTACACTTAGTAAAGCCATCGTCATTCTCCTTTTTATATATTTATCCCTTTAATTATACCACAAGTTTAAAAAAAGAGTGGATTTATCTTTCCACTCCTTTATTATAATATTCTAGACTCAAAATCGTTAAACTAATTAAAACTATTAACAGCACCATTGGATAAAAATAGTTATACGTAAAACTCAGTTGAATACATAGCGCTATTAAAATTGGTCCTAATAATGCTGTTATTGAAAATCCTAATGAATAATCTTGCAAAACCGTTGTTTCTAGTTTGGGATCACATATTCTCAAAAGTAACAATCCTGTTATAAATACACCCGTTGATGTTCCAAACATCGCTAAAGTTCTTTCTAAATGATAATCTTTAAAATATTTTTTAGAAAGTTGATATATTACTACCCAAGTAATTGAAAATCCAACTAAACTAGTAACTATAATCGGAAATATATAACTTACAACACCTTTTAAAGGAATTGTTGCTACTGCTGCAACTATTGCAAACTCTGTTAATGTTCCTGTTATTTTCCCCTTTACTTTAGAGTCTATACTCCACTCTAATTTTAGTTTAATCATTATCTTCCAAATAAAAAACATAGCTATCATACCAAATGACCAAATCGTTAATTTTGATAATAATGGAATTTGAAGTTTTTTAAATATATTTAATATTATTATAGATAAACCAGAAACAGAAAAAATAATAGCTAAGTGATAAGCTAAGGTATCAACTGTTGTTGTTAACATAGTTTCTTTTCCTAAAATTGCTTGTTTCTCTCTATTTTTTATATATCCATTTTTATATTCTGACAACACTTCATTTGTTAAGATATTTCCAACTTTTCTTTTTATTTGAAATATACCAAAACCAATTCCTGTAACCAATCCAATCGTTGCTAGTGTTATTGTTACTCCTTGAGCTAATTCCCAGTAGCTACTTCCTAATTCCTTTAAGGTTCTAGCAACTACCCCAGCTGTTCCATGTCCACCTGCAAATGCTGAATTTAGCTCAGCTCCAAAACTTTTATATAATTTAATATTAAATATTTTATCAAAAATAAAGTTAATAATATATCCTATAAATAGCTGTATAAATGTTACTAAGAATAATATTCCACCTGTATTTATTGTATTTTGAAAGACTTTATTTTTTCTTTCCAACTCCATCCCTAAAGGAATAGATACTAAAATAGGTACAATCAAAACTCCTGGTAGAGCTCTCATTTCATTAATCCAGTTTTTAGGTATTATCTCATAATACTTCCCAAAAAAATCTGGCCCTATAATCAACCCAATTATCCCACCTATTACAGAAGCTGGTATAAAAAGTTCTTGAAACATCCCTATCTTACTTTTTATAATTATTCCTAGTATTAACAAGATACTCAGATATGCAGCTATATTTAAGAAATCATTCATTTATAAATTCTCCTGATTTCCCTCCTGTTTTTTTACATAACTTTATATCGCTAATTAACATTGTTTTGTCCATAGCTTTACACATATCATAAATTGTTAAAAGTACCGTAGATACCCCTGTTAAAGCCTCCATCTCCACCCCTGTTTTCCCAAAAGTTTTAACAGTTACTCTAGCTTCTATAGTTAAGTCTTTATCTAAAAAATTGAATTCAACTTCTACTCCTGTTAAAAATAATGGATGGCACATAGGTATTAAATCACTAGTTTTTTTAGCTGCCATAATACCTGCAACTCTAGCTACTCCTAAAACATCCCCTTTTTCAATAGTACCTTCTTTTACTTTATTATAAGTTTCTAAATTCATAGTAATTTTTCCACTTGTTATAGCCACTCTTTTAGTTTCTTTTTTCTCTGTTACATCTACCATTACTGCTTTTCCATCTTCATTAAAATGTGTTAACATCTTTTGTAAGCCTCCTGTGAATCAACTCTCCATTATTTTTAACTTTTAATATCTCTGCCATAATCTCTACAGCGATTTCATATGGACTTCCATCAGATATTTTTAACCCAATTGGAGAGTATAGTTTTTCTTCAGGAATAACTATTCCACTTTCCGATATTCCTTTTTTTATCTCTATAACTTTTTTCTTACTTCCAATCATTCCAATATATCTGCTTTGTTTTTTCAAAATACTTCTCAATGCCTTCTCATCTGTTACATGTCCCTTAGTTACAATTACATAATAAGAGTTCTCATTGTCAGCTAGCTCCTCTATAAGTTGCTCATAATCTCCTATTTTTATATCTGTTACATGATTTTTACACTCTTCTCTATCATCAAAAATAACTCTTTCAAAATCAGAACTTTCCAATAGTTTATATAACTTCTGTCCTATATGACCAGCTCCTATAATAACAATACGATTTTTAGGATTTATAACTTTTATGTATCCTTCAACACTACCGCCACAACTCATGCCTAACTCAGCCTCTTTTGTTAAGTCGTAATCGAAATTTTGATTTTCATTTTCTTCTAAACATTTTTTAGCTTGATTAATAACTCTATGCTCTACCAATCCTCCGCCAATAGTTCCTATAAAATCATCTTCCCACACACCCATTAGAGTTCCTTCTTTTCTAGGTGTTGATCCACTAGATTTAGTTAATGTAACTAGAGCTACCCTTTTTCCTGATTTAACAATTTCAAAAATTTTCTCCAAAATATTTAAATCCATCCTTCTCCCCTTTCTCTATAATTTCACTAAAAATAGCTTCAACAACTGAACCACCTAAGGCTCTAGCTTTATCAGATATCGTAAAACAATTATTATATTGGTTTAACCTCGGATCTATATCAGCAATTTTTAAACCTTTTTTTACATCATAGTCATCTCTAATTATTCCTCTTAACAATCCATCTATACTAGCACCAACCACTCTATTATCAATAGTTCCTATCGGTTCATCTTTTTTTACAAAATCACCAATTTTTTTTAAAGATTTAAACTTTCCAGGTACTTCAGCATAAATAACTCTCTCAGTCGTAAAGCCACTTATATCTCCAGGATTTCCTGTATTTTTTTCAGCTTCACCAACCTTTATAATTCTTCCCAAATTATGACCTCTCATTGTTTCTATAACAACGCCCACATCTTTTCCTGCTATAAATCCAGGTCCTAACCCTATCGTTATTGGTGCCATCATTATTGTTGTTCCTAAATTTTTTTTTGCTATAATAGCATCTACTACAATATCAGGTTTCAATTCTTCTATCCATTTCCCACATGAGTCGATTACTATAGGTATTTCTTTATTTAACCAACATTTTTTAACTTCTTCAAGTGTTTCTATTTTTCTAGCTTTTACCCCCTCAACAACCTGTTCTCCATTAAAATTATATATGCATTCTGAAAAAGATACTGTTCGTCGAATAGAACTAGGCTTGTCTATTTCTAAAACCAGCATTTTAAAGCCACACTTATACAAACGATAAATAACTCCTGTTGCTAAATCTCCAGCTCCCCTAACTATAGCTAACATAATCTCTCCTTATTTTTCAAGAAATTTATTTTTATACTCCCAATACGAACTTTCCAATCTTTTTGCTATTTCACCAAAAATTTTACATGTATTTTCTATAAAATATTCATCTACTGTTATTCTTTTTCCAGTTCTTAAATTAAATATTTTAACTATCTCTTTTTCTATCGATTCAGGTATCTCAGTCATATAATCATGAAGATAATCATTTCTTATTTTTCTAACAATTCCAATAAAATTTCTCTCATTCTCATTCAAAGAAAATCTGTTTTTCATTGTTTCTTCTAAAAATAAAATATAACTATTTAAATAAGACATATTTTTATTTTGAATCTCCTCTAAATCTAAATGTTTATCATAAGCAATATCTTTAGTTATATTTTTTAATAACACTTCAAATATCATAAAAATATTCAATAGGTTACTCATATGATGTATCTCTTTAAAAGCATTATTATTTATAAAATAACACTTACTATATTTAGAAAATTCTTTTTCATCATCCCTTGTAGAAGTCAAAGATTTCCTTGAGACTTTTTGATATTCTTTTAGAAAAATACTATTTATACTGTATATTCTATATATTGTGGTCATTCTTATCTCGAACTCTTCAAAGAATTTTGCACTTCCATCATTTACCACAAAATAGGGATTAGGTTCACATGGAATCGTTTCTATCTGTATACAGATATTTTTTAAATAATCTCCATTTTTTTCATCTTTATGCTCACAATTTTTACACCCACAATTTTCACTGTTACACTCTTTTTTTCTTTCACTATTTTCCTCTGTTTTTACAACTTCTTGATCTTTCTTCTTTGTAAAAATTCTTTTAAAAAATTCCACGATTCACCTCCGATTCTAAAGACTTCTATACCAATTCCAAGCTGTTTCAATTATCTTTTCAACATCTGTATATTCAGGTTTCCACCCTAATATTTCTCTTGCTTTTTCACTAGCTGCTACTACTGATGCTGGATCTCCTTCTCTTTTCTCAACTACCTCTGATTTTATATCAATATTTGTAACCTTTTTAGCTGCATTTAGCATCTCTAAAACTGAAAATCCATTTCCATTTCCTAAGTTATAAATTCCACTAATATTTTTATCTAATGCTGGCAAAGCAGCGATATGTGCTCTTACTAGGTCAACTACATGAATATAATCTCTTATACCTGTTCCATCTTTTGTTGGATAATTATCTCCATAGATACTTAGTTTTTCCCTTTCGCCTTTTGCTGCTTGTAAAATTATTGGAATTAAAGCTGTTACGCCATCACCTTTTTGTCCTATATGATATTTTTCATGAGCTCCTCCAACATTAAAATATCTAAATATAGAATAATTTATCCCATAAGCTTTTGCTGCATCTATTATAACTCTTTCAGCCATTAACTTACTAGCTCCATATGGATTTATTGGAGCAGTTGGATAATCTTCATACACTAGCCCATCACATTTAACTTCACCATAAACTGCGGCAGTTGACGAAAAAATTATATTTTTTACACTGTATTTTTTCATAACTTCAACTACATTCATTACTCCATAAGTATTATTCAGATAATACTTATTTGGTTCAAATACACTTTCACCAACTTTTATATAACCTGCAAAATTCATTACTGCATCTATTTTATTTTCTTTAAAAATATTTTCAAAAGAATTTATGTCTCTTATATCTCCTTGATAAAATTTTGCTCTCTTATCAACTAATTCTATGTATCCATTTTCTAAATTGTCTAAAACAATAACATTATACCCTGAATCCAATAATTCTACTACTGCATGACTCCCAATGTAGCCAGCACCGCCAGTAACTAATATATTTTTCATATAACACCTCTCTACAATTTAATTTTACCTATTAAATTATAGCATAATTTTACAAAAAATAAAAAAAGATTGGCAACTTCCTATCCTCCCAGGGGGCTGCCCCCCAAGTACTTTCAGCGTTTATGGGCTTAACTTCCAGGTTCGAAATGTTACTGGGTGTACCTCCATAGCTATCGTTGCCAATCAA
>NZ_JBOFXD010000091.1:0-4072 GCF_051653945.1 Cetobacterium sp. | reverse complement strand
TTATGTAAAGTATTTCTAACTGCATCCTCCCCAGATAACATTTCAACAAAATAATTTTCTATTAATTCTGAAAGACCAACTTCCTCTAAGTTAACTCCAAAGATTCTATCATTTGTAAGCACAGTTTTTAGTTGCCCTTTGTAGCTCTCAGGTTTTCCAAACTCAATACCTACCAGTTCTCCCTTAAGCATCTCTAACATTGGGTCATTACTAATTGATCTCTCTAATCCCTTATCATCCACTCCTAAAAGGTATCTAAACCATCCTGCTAAAACTAGTGGAATATATTTTAATGATTTAACATCTAAATTCTCATCAGCCATGTATGACTTAATAGTCTCTCCAAATCTGATAGCTATCTTTTGAGATGTATCTGTAGCTATTCTTTCTGGTTGATCTGGAATATATGGATTTAGGAATCTCTCATCTATAACCTCATCTATAAAGGCCTTTGGATCAATTATTTTTGGACTTTCAACAACTTTTAAAGCCTCGTTATAACCAACCTCTTTTATTAATCTGTTTAAATCCTCATCACTTGCTGCATCATAAATTGATTTCTTATTTAAGATACATCCAAATATTGCAAGTGTTGTATGTAGTGGGTTTAAACATGTAGTTACTTTCATTTTCTCTGTTTTTTCAACAGTTTCTCTATCTGTTAAAAATACCCCAGCTGCCTCTAAGTTTGGTCTTCCATTAGGGAATTTATCCTCAACTATAAAGTACTCTGGTATTTCAGCATTAACAAAAGGAGCCACAAAGCTGTTTCTATTTGTAATAACTGGTGCCATATCTTCAAATCCTAACTTCTCTAAAGAGATTTGTACCTCTTCAGCTGGTCTAGGAGTGATTTTATCTATCATAGTCACAGGGTAAGATACTTTAGACTCATCTTTTAAATATGCTAAGAACTCATCTTCAACATATCCATTAGTGTTCCAAGCAGTAGCTATCTCTAAAACAGCTGCCTTTATTTTATCCCCGTTTTCAGAACAGTTATCCATACTTACTAAACTTATTGGTGTTCCATTAGTTTTAAATCTTGAGTAAAGTAGTTTTGTAATTAAAGCCATTACATGCTTTGGAGAAGTAAATCCGTTTTTGAAATCCTCTAATATAACTCCAAAGTAGTTCCCAGAAGGATCTTTTAAGTTATATCCTTTTTCAGTTATTGTAAAACTGATCATCTGAAGTGAATCTTTTTTTACAATCTCCTCTAAAGTGTTGAAGTTCTCATCAGTAGCTTTTATCGATTCAACGATACTACCAATAATCTCATTTTGGAAATCTCCATTTTTATTTAACGTCGTTAAGATAGTTAAGTTATCAAATGGTGTGTAAGCTTTGTCAATGATCTCTGTATCAAAGCTCTCAGCTACAATAATCCCTGTATTCTCTAGATTTTTTTCAATTAAAACTTGTTGTACTTTCCCCATGTATGCTCTAAAGATATTTCCAGCACCAAAGTGTAACCACTTTGGAGTTTTTAAAGTTTCCTCTTTTACCGTTTCAATATCATATTTTGGTACTATTACCCCTAATGAACCATCTATGTTTTTTATATCCTTTAAGTTTAATTTCATCTTCCTATCTCCTTTTGTTAATAACTGTTACTTTAACTTAGAAAGAGTTTCCCAAATTCCTGTTATATAACTTGCTCCTAAAGCTCTATCATATAATCCGTATCCTGGTTTTCCTGTTTCTCCCCAAATCATTCTTCCGTGATCTGGTCTTAAATATCCATCAAAGTTATTCTTATGAAGTGCTGCCATAATCTTAACTATATCTAATGATCCACACCCTGAGTAGTGAGCTGACTCTTCAAAGCTTACTCCATCCTCAAGAAGTTTTACGTTTCTTACGTGCATAAAGTGGATTCTTCCCATTGCACTATACTTATCTACTAATTTCTCCATATTGTTGAAGTTAGCACATCCTAATGATCCTGTACAAAGAGTTAATCCATTGTACTTGCTATCAACTAGACCTAAGAATCTATCAACATTTTCTTCACATGTTATGATTCTTGGAAGTCCAAAGATTGGCCAAGGTGGATCGTCTGGGTGAATAGCCATTTTTACATCAGCCTCTATCGCCACTCCTATGATCTCTTTTAAGAAATACTCTAAATTAGCCCAAAGTCCCTCTTGTCCTATTCTTTTATATCCTGCAAATAGCTCTGCTAATTGCTCTTTTGTGTAACTTGAATCCCATCCTGGTAGTGATAGGTTACTGTTTAATGGATCTAAAGCATCAACTTGATCCTTGTAGTAAACAAGTGCTGTTGAACCATCCTCTAACTCTTTATCTAACTGTGATCTAGTCCAGTCAAATACAGGCATGAAATTATAACATATAACTTTAACTCCAGCAGCTCCTAAGTTTCTTATGTTCTGCTTGTAGTTCTCTATATACTCATCTCTTTTTCCAATACCTAACTTTATATCTTCGTGTACTGGTACACTCTCTATAACATCAAATTTTAGTCCAGCTTTTTCAACTGTCTCCTTTAAAGCTAATATTTTATCCATTGGCCAAACATCTCCAACTGGAACATCATATATAGCTGTTACAATACTCTCCATTGTTGGAATCTGCTTTATATATTCCAGTTTTACTGGATCAGATTCTCCATACCATCTAAATGATAATTTCACTTTCTCCTCCTTAAAATATCTATATTAATTAAATTTCTAACTTAAAGTAGTTCTTTGCATTGATGAAGCAAATCTCTTCAATCATTGCTTTTAAAATCTCCTCATCATATGGAACCTCTCCATCTTCTACCCAAGTTCCCACTAAGTTACAAAGTATTCTTCTGAAGTACTCATGTCTTGTGTAAGATAGGAAACTTCTAGAATCTGTAAGCATTCCTACAAATCTTCTTAAAAGTCCCAGTTGAGATAGAGCTGTCATTTGACGAATCATTCCATCCTTTTGGTCATTAAACCACCATCCAGATCCAAACTGAATCTTTCCTGGAGTATCACTATTTTGGAAGTTACCAATCATTGTTCCAAGAACTTCATTGTCCTTTGGATTTAAACAGTAAAGAATTGTTTTTGGAAGCTCTCCATTTACATTTAAACTGTTTAATAACTTTGATAGAACCTCTCCATAGTTATTATCTGCTATTGAATCAAAACCAACATCTGCACCTAGCTTTTTAAACATTCTTTCGTTGTTATTTCTAAGAGCACCCATGTGTAGTTGCATTCCTAAATCATTTTTGTAGTAGATTTTTCCAAGAGCTAAGAAGATCTCAGTTTTATAAGTATCTGCTTCCTCTTTTGTTAAAATCTCTCCTGCTAATCTTTTAGCGAAAATCTCCTCTATTTTGTTCTCAGTATCTCTTCTGTAAAAAGGTGCCTCTAAACTGTGGTCAGTTACAACACAACCATTTTCTACGAAGAACTCCACTCTTCTCTCTAAAACTTCTACTAACTTTTTAAAAGAATCTATTTTTTCATTTGAAACAGTTTCTAATTTTTCTAACCAAGTAAAATAGTCATCTTTTTCTAAGTAGATGGCCTTATCAGGTCTGAAAGTTGGAAGAACTTTTACTTTAAAATTCTCATCTTTTAAAATTTCCTGATGGAACTTTAATGTATCAGCAGGATCATCTGTTGTACAAAGTGCTTTTACATTTGATCTTTCAATAAGTCTTTTAGCTGTAAATTCACTTGTTTTTAAAAGCTCATTAGCTTTGTTCCAGATGCTCTCAGCAGTCTTTCTATTTAATACCTCTTCTATTCCAAAGAATCTCTTAAGCTCTAAGTGTGACCAGTGGAAAAGTGGGTTTCCATAAGCGTATTCCATAGTTTCTGCAAAAGCTAAGAACTTTTCATAGTCAGTTGCATCTCCTGTAATATACTTTTCATCTACACCATTTGATCTCATAGCTCTCCACTTATAGTGGTCTCCATAAAGCCAAATCTGTGTTATATTTTCATAGCTTTTATTCTCAGCTATCTCCTTTGGATTAAGGTGACAGTGATAATCGAATATTGGCATTTTCTCTGCATATTCATATAGTTTTTTACTTACATCATTTTTTAATAAAAAATCT
>NZ_JBOFXD010000090.1:0-18737 GCF_051653945.1 Cetobacterium sp. | reverse complement strand
CCAACTTTTCCATGACTGGCTCTGCAAAAATATATAGCCATTTTAAAATATACCTCCTTTAAAAAAATAAAAAGTCAAGCCCAAGAGTGGGCGTTCAGATGGAGTCTGATGACTTGGGTTGATAGAGGAAAAAGAAAATATGAAGCATAGCGAGTGAGTGAAACGGAGAAGAAGGGGGTGCAGAGGAACGCTGCCACGTTGGGTTTCTCATGCAAATGAGAAACCCTTAAACGTGCCCTATAAAAAATTTTATTTTTTTAGGGATATTTTTTTTAGGAAAATGTCCTCATTTTTTTAGATCTCTTTTCTTTTTCTCCTTACTCTTATTGTGATTGGCTTTTTTCTCAAATCTTTTTTAGATTATACTCTATAATTTCTTATGTTTCAATAATAAAAATTTAAAAATTGATTGTTTTTTTTTTTTTTTGTTTTATAATTGGATAATTAAAATTTATGAGGAGTGATTTATTATGAAAAAAGCACAGTTTTTAATTACTAGTATTTTAATTGTTACAAATTCATTTGCGACAACTAGTGGAAAAAATTTAGTATGGGAGGATACAGGAAATATTTTAATGAAATCAATAACTGGACCAATGGCATTAATTTTAGGAACAATAGCTATTGTAGCAGCCGGTATTACTTGGGCAATATCTCAACATGGTGAAGGGATGGGAAGAGGTCTAAGAATAGCAATAGCTTTAGCTGTAGCTTTCGGTGCACCATCTATTATTATTGGGTTATATGGGTTTTCAAGTTCAACAGTATTTTTTTAAAATTAAAGGAGTAATTTATGGATAGATATGAACAAGCTAAAAAAGAACATTTTGATATGTACATGAAGCAAGCTAAAAGTATACAGAGTTGGAAGATGGCATTCATGCTTTCTATGATGTTTAATATTTGTGCGTTATCTGTAGCGGGATATTTAACAACAAAAAGTAAATTAATACCTTATGTGATAGAAGTAGATCAAACAGGAAATGCTAAAGGAATTAATCCAGCTATGCAAAAAAATTACGTACCACAAGAAGCCGAAAAAGAATATTTTTTAAGAGAATTTATAAAGAAAGCTAGATTTATTTCAAGTGATATTGATGTAATAAATGCCAACTTTTCAAATAACAGATATTTTTTGACTCCAATTGCACAAAAAAAATATTTAAGAATGATTGAAACAGAAGATACAAATTCTTTAATTCAAGGAGATATGACTAGAACTATACAGATACAGGCATTTACAAAAATGGCTGGAACAAAAAATTCATATCAAGCTAGATGGAATGAAGTACTTTTTAGTAAAGCCGGCGATGAACTACAACAAAGAAATTATACAGGAATTTTTACAATAGAAGTAGAAAAGCCAAATAGTTTACAAGAATTAGAAAATAACCCTTTAGGAATTAAAATATCGGACTTTAGTTTGTCTATTGAAAAATAGAAGAGAAAACAAAATCTATATTATAGAATTTAGTTTCTCATAAAATAAATAACTGATAAACAGCTAATTAAATAATAATGTAATACGACTATGAAAACTGTAAAAAGGAGTTGTCTATGAATGCGAGAGTATTACTTAATTTTGATAATTTTTATTTATGGTTATTTAATTAATTTTATTAACAAATTTATTTTTTAATGATTATAGATATGATAACAAAATGTTAATACCTTTATTGAAAACAATGAAAAGTCTGAATACTGAATTTTATTATATTTATATTAATAGTAATTTTTATAATAGTTACAGAGAAAATAGAAAAGTACGATTAATCTAGGATAATTAGTTTATTAGAAAGAAATAGTTAAAAAGTGAATTAGAATAAGAAAATTTATACAACAGGAGAGGTTAAAATGAAAAAATTATTGCTATTAGCATTTTTGATAACCTCTTTAACTTCTTTAGGAGAGGTTGAAGAAGTTTTAATGGATAAAATTTATCCTACTGAACAAGCTGTTATTATTTCTGGAGAAAGAGAAGCTAAGAAAAATGTTACCGCTACGTTTTTTTACGATGAAAATAAGACTTACAACATCTACTGTAGAGTTAATAACATTACGACTTTATTGCTTAGTCCAGATGAACAAGTTATTTCTATTGATGCTGGAGATACTAGCCGTTGGACTGTAAAAGAGGTTATAACTGGTTCGGTTGAAGGACAAAGAAGTGCAGTTGTTATAAAGCCATTAACATTTAATGCAGATATGATGTTGAGAACAACGATAAATATTTTTACAAATAAAAGATATTATAACCTATCTGTATTGAGCGCTAAAGAATGGTACAACCCAATTGTTAAGTGGATATATCCACAAGAAATAAAATTAGCTCAAAGACAAAAACAAGAAACTCAAGAAGAAATGTCACTAATGGATCCAAGCAAACTTAATTATGCGTATACGGTAAGTACAAAAAAATATGAATTTGTACCTTCAACTATTTTTGATGATGGGAAAAAGACATTTTTAGTTATGAAAGAGAATTTACAAGAATTACCAGCATTATATATGAAAGAAGATAAAAAACTACTATTAGTCAATTATAGAGTAAAAGGGAACTATTTGGTAGTAGATAGAACTTTTGAAGAAGGAGCATTAATTCTTGGGAACAAAAGAATAACTATAAAAAGAAAAAAAAGAGGTGCATAAATGGGTTTAGAGAATATACCAAAACCTCAAATAACAAAAGATTACAACAATATAGCAATTAAATTAACAATGATAGCAGTTGTACTAATTATTTTATTGGCAGTTGGGAATGCTATATATAGTAGTATGAATCTTCAAATTCCAAATAAAGAAACTGAAAAAGAAAAACCAAACGATAGACAAGAGCTAACTATAACAGATAGTAATACTATGGATAGTCAAAATTATTTTAATAAAAAGAAGATAAAAAATACAGAATTAAAAGAAGAGATTCAACAAAATAATAATGCTCAAAATGTTTCATCAGTACAGCAAAATAATAGTTTCATTGATAATTCAGAATTAATGAGAGCTTATTATTCAAAATTAATTCAAGAAGAAGAACAAGCTAGAAGTTCTGGAATTGGATTTTCTGGAGTTATAGCAAATAGTCAAAATAGTAATATGAGTGGCTATAATGGAGCTAATACAGGAGGTAATAGTAGTTATTCACAACCAGGATTTCAAGATCAATATGCTCAACAAAATATGCAAGGGCAAAAACGAGAATTTGTAGAAAATGTAAAACAAAATAAATTTTACAATTCTTACCAGGAAGAGAAAGCTATTTCACCTTACGAAGTAATGGCTGGGACATTTATTCCAGCAACATTGATAACGGGAATAAATAGTGATTTACCAAGTAATTCTGTAGCAGTGGTTAGAGAAAATATTTATGATTCTGTAACAGGGAATTTTTTATTAATTCCTAAGGGAACTAAAATTATTGGAACATATGATTCAGGGGTTTCTTTTGGACAGGACAGATTGCTTATAGTATGGCAAAGATTGATATTTCCAAATGGAAAATATATAGGTTTAGATAATATGAATGGGGTTGATTTATCTGGATATGCTGGGTTTACTGGTAAAGTTAACAATCATTTTATGAAATTATTGCAAGCCGTAGTCTTATCTTCTGCGATGGGGGCAGGAAGTGCAATAGTAACTGATAATGGTGAAGATGATTGGCGTACAGAAGCTGGAAAAGGAGCAGGACAGGTAATCCTAGATTTTGGTAATAAAATGGGTGAAAAAATTCTAAATAGGCAACCTACAATAGAAATAAAGCAAGGGTATAGATTTAATATTATGGTTCAATCAGATTTAATTTTAACTCCATACGGAGGTTAAAAAAATGAACTATAAATTTATAATTATTTTAAAAAATAAAATATTTCAAATACTTTTAATAGTTTTAATAGGTTTTACCTTTATGTGTATAGTAGGTACACAATATTTTGCGTTTAAAACATCTTATAATCCGATTTTAAAGCCAATGATAGGAAAAATATATTTCCCCTACTTTGTGCTAATATGGCTTTTTAAATACCAACATACAGCTCCAAAATTGGTTAACTTAATAGTTTCCATAATGAATTTAGTAGCTATTTTATATAGTTTTGTATTGTATTTGATAATAATAAAACGATCTCAAAAAAATACTCATGGAAGCGCAAAATATTCGACAGATAGAGAATTAAAAAAAGTAGACATGCTTGACTCTTATTTTCCTAAAGCTGGAGAAAAATATCGTGATGGTGTTATTTTAGGAAGAACTTCATCATCGAAAACAATAATAGATTCTAAACCTACTCATAATTTGATAATCGCTCCAAGTAGAAGTGGAAAAGGTATAGGAATAATTTTACCAACACTTGTCAATTGGTCTCAATCTATTATTTGTTTTGATATAAAAGGAGAAAATTTTCAACATACATCTAAATATCGCCAAGAAAAATTAAATAATAAAGTTTTAAGGTTAGCTCCTTGTGATCCATTAGGTGGCACTAGATATAACCCTTTGAAAGAAATAAGAGTTAGGACAGGAGCAGAAGTAAAAGATACAGAAGTTATATCAAATCTTTTAGTTTCAGATGGAATAGGAGAAAAAAAAGATCACTTTCAGATAGCTGCTACAAGTGTTTTTACAGCGATTATACTTCATTTGTTATATAGCAAAGAAAACCCAACAATGGCGGATATTTATGATGTTTTTAACTAGTCCTAACGGTAGTATGGTTGATAAGTTTACTAGATTATTAAATGGAACCTATATTTCAGATAAAAATATAATTAGATCTATTTATAAAGATTCGCCATATAAAGAGGGAGTTCATCCTATTGTTGTACAAGGAGCAAATGAAATATTAAGTAAATCAGATAGGGAAAGAGCTTCAGTTATTTCAACAGCTATAAATAGATTGCTTTTATTTAAGGATCCAATTGTTAGAAATAATACTAGAGAAAGCGAATTTAAATTAGCTGATATATTAGATTCAGAAACACCAGTAACCTTGTATTTTTGCGCACAAATTGAGGATATGGATAGATTAGGCATTTATGTTCGAGTTGTATTAAGTCAATTTTTTAACATTACAATGAGAAGAGAAAAGCATAAACATAAATGTTTAATGTTATTAGATGAATTTCCTTTATATGGGAAACTAGATTCTATCCAAGATGCATTAGGAGTTATAGCAAGTTTTGGAATTAAAATTATGTTAATTGCCCAAAATAAAGAGCAAATAGAGCAAAAATATGGGAAAGTAAATACAATAAAACAAGGATGTGCTAGTAGTGTGTTTTATGCCCCTAATGGTACAGACTATGATACGCAAAAATTAATATCGGATATTTTAGGAAATAAAACTATAACATATAAAACATCATCTGGAAAAAAATTAGGTGGAATATTTGATGGGAATGTAAGTATTAATACAAAATCAAGAAAGCTATTAGAACCAGATGAGGTTAGAAGTGTTCTAGGGGATGATAAAAATATAATACTACTACATGGATGTAATCCAACAATGGGAATTAAAATTAGATATTACGAAGAGGAATATTTTAATAATAAAATTGTTCCAAAAGATGAAAAAGAAGATCCTAAGAACTGGGCGAAGATTGATACGATAAAAAAGAGGAGAAAATAATGGAAGATAAAATAAAAGTAAAGAAAAAATTAACACTAAAAGAGAGAAAAGAAAGGATGAAAGAACAGTTAGAAAGTCTTAATAAGCAAATATCAACTAGAGCCAAAAAGATATTAGGAAATATATTTTATGATTTGATGAAAGATGAAAAATTGTATGAAATTTTAGAAGAAAGAAGCCAAGATAAAGAATTTAAAGAAAAATTAAATCCAGCAGTAAAGAAATTAATTTTAGAATTGGTTGAGGAAGAATTAACGAATCCTAAAGATGAGGTTCAAAATGAAAAATCAGAAGGATAAAATTGATTTTATTGATTGGAATTTTAGAGAATTAAAAGAGTATTTAGATGATTCAAATATTAATGAAATAGCCGTTAATGATAGTGGAGAAGTTTGGGTAGCAACATTTGATAGGGGTTGGATCGATACGAGCAAAAGAATGGAAAAACAAAACATATTATCATTAATGCAAGTTGTTGCTGATTATAGGGAAATTATTGTTGATGAAGAAAATCCGATATTAGAAACAGAGTTTTATGATGGAAGTAGATTTTCAGGTACGATAGATCCAATAAGTTCACCTAGTTTCAATTTAAGAAAACATTCAACATTAGTTTTCACATTAGATAATTATATTAAACAAAAGAACATAACTATTGAACAGAAAAAAATTATACAAGAATATATTATAAATAAAAAAAATATTTTAGTAGTAGGAGCAACAGGAAGCGGAAAAACTACTTTTGCCAATGCCTGTATAGAAGAAATATCAAGTATAGAGGATAGAGTTGTAATAGTTGAAGATACTAGAGAAATTCAATGTAAAGTAAAAAATAATTTAAGATTGATATCAAGCAAATTAAACCCAATGGTAACAATATTACAACATTGTATGAGAAGAACGCCAGAGCGTTTAATAGTAGGGGAGGTAAGAGGAAAAGAAGCGCTATATTTATTAACTGCATGGAATAGTGGACATGGAGGAGGCGTTTGTACAATTCACTCAGAGAGTGCTTTGAAAGGACTTAGACAATTAGAACAATATATCATGCTAGAGTCAGTAAATCCACAAAGAGAAATGATAGCAGATAATATACATTTAATAGTTGTTTTACAAAAAATAAAGGGGAAAAGAAAGATTGTTGAGATAAAAAAAATGGTAGGTCTAGAAAATGATAAATATATTTTAGAAGATTTAACAAAGGGGTTATAAAAGGTTCAAACGTAGTGCGGAGCTTTTATAAATCCTAACTAGAATGTGGATGCAGTTGAAAAGGAGAGATAAGATGTCAGAAGAATTGAATGGATATGAAGTTCCAATATGTAAAGCATTAACTAAATACCCTACTATTTCTGGGTTACCTAGAGGAGTCTTTATAATATATGTAATAACAATATTTTTATTTATAGCTATATATAAAGCATATTGGATATTAACTATATATATTCCTCTTTATATAGTTTTGAGAGTTATTACTAAAAATGATCCCTTATTTTTGAAGATACTTTTTAAATATGTAAGAGACAGAAAATATTTTTATGGAGGCTAGAAATGAGAGAATACGGAAATATTTTTGCTAAATTATCCTCACGTATTCCATGGTTTTTAATGTTAGAGAATGGCATAATTGAAAATAAGAATGGAACCTTGCAAAAAACTATTGAAATAAGAGGACATGATTTAGAAACACAAATAAAAGAGGCAATGTTAAATTATAATAATAGATTAAACAATGTTATTAAAAGATCTGAAGATAGAATGACTTTTCATATTGATACAATTAGAACAAAATCGAAAAAATATGAAAAAGGAAACTTTCCAGATAAATTAGGACAAATGATTGAAGAAGTAAGAGAAGAATATTTTAATAAAGGAAATCATTTTGAAAGTAGAACATATATAACTTTTGTATATACAGTTCCTTTAGATACAACTAAAAAATTTGAAAAATTATATGTAGATAATAAAGAAATAGAGCACTCAATAGATTACTTAGAAGTATTTAAAAAAGATTTTTACGCAGTTTTTGATATGTTTAAATCTGTTTTTTTAAAAGTAAAAGAGCTAGATGAAGAAGAAACATTAACATATTTACACTCACTTGTAAGTATGAATAAACAAAAAATTACATTACCAGAGACTCCTATTTATTTAAGTAATTATTTATGTGATTGTAATTTAAAAGGTGGCTTACAGTTGAAATTAGAAGCTGAAATTGGAGTTGAAGAGTATATAACTCCAATTTCAATAATAGGATATCCTCATAAAAGTCGTCCTTGTTTTTTTGATGAATTAAATTCTTTAGATATTGAATATCGTTGGAATATTCGCTATAGAGCTTTAGGAAAACAAAAAGCTTTAAATAAATTAAAATCTCTTTGGGGAACTTTTTTTAAAAATAGATATTCCTTGTGGCAAATAGCCAAACAAGAATTAACGGGAAAAGATCCAGTAACAATGAATGAATCTGCTTTAGAATCCGCAGGAGAAATTAAAGTGCAGGAAAATTTGACTGAAGGTGATTATGTAAGCCAAGGATATTACACAAATATAATTATTGTTAGAGATAAAAATAAAAAAGAATTAGATCGAAAAGTTAGAGCTGTAAATGAGCTTATTAGAAAAATGGGATTTACAACTATTGTAGAGTCATACAATGCTCTTTATAGTTGGCTTGGAAGTATAGCAGGAGATTTATATCATAATGAAAGAGACTTTACTATTCAAAACTCTTTAATAGCAAGTCATTTATTTCCGTTGAGTGCTATATGGGCTGGAGAAGAATGGAATAAGCATTTAAATGCACCTGCATTATTATATTGTCAAACTAAAAAATCAACACCATTTAGATTGAATTTACATGATGGACAAGTTGCTCACACCACTGTTCTAGGGAAAACAGGTGGTGGAAAATCTGTTTTACTTGGAACATTAGCATATAATTTTAGAAAATATGAAAATGGTAAAGTTTATTTTTTTGATAAAGATAAATCATCTTTAGTCTTAACCTTAGCAACAGGTGGTAAATTTTATGATATTGGAGAAGACGAAAGTTCTTTAGCTTTTCAACCTCTTAGGAATATAGACAATGAAAAAGAAAGAGAATGGGCTAGTAATTTTATTTTAGATATTTTGGAAGCTGAAAAAATAAGTATAACTCCAACAATAAAAAAATCTGTTTGGAAAGCCTTGGAATTGCTAAGCAAGGCTCCAATAAATGCTCGAACATTTACTAATTTTTCATCTACTGTTGATAAAAAAGAAATAAAAGCTGCTTTAGAAGCCTTTACTTTAAAAGGAGCTCTAGGTAGGTATTTTGATGGTTCTAATGACAGCTTAGATGTAGCTGATTGGACGGTATTTGAAATGGCTAAAATAATTGATAATAAACAAGTGGTACCTCATTTATTAGCATATTTATTTCATAAAATAGAACTCTCTTTAGATGGATCACCAACAATGATTGTTCTTGATGAGTGTTGGATGTTTTTAGATAATACAAAGTTTGCTCAAAAAATGAAAGACTGGTTAAAAACTTTTAGAAAGAAAAATGCTTTTATAGTTTTTGCAACACAAGAATTATCAGATGTAAAAAAATCAAGTATTTATGACACCATAAGAGAAGCTTGTGTAACTAAAATATATTTAGGAAATAAAGATGCCTTAACACAAGCTAATAAAGGGTTATATACAGAGTTTGGTTTAAATATAAAAGAAATTGGAATTATTTCAATGATGACGGAGCAAAGAGATTATTTTTTAAAACAACAAAAAGGATCTAGATGTTTTGATTTAAGTTTATCGAGATTAGAACTAGCATTTATTGCTTCAACAGATATAGAGAGCCAAAATATGGCGTTAGAAATTTATAATGAAGTAGAAAAAAATGCAGATAAATTTTGTGATGAATGGTTGATTTATAAAGATATTAAGAGACTAAATTAATTCTATATCA
Source organism: Cetobacterium sp. (assembly GCF_051653945.1). Taxonomy (GTDB): domain Bacteria; phylum Fusobacteriota; class Fusobacteriia; order Fusobacteriales; family Fusobacteriaceae; genus Cetobacterium_A. The sequence continues at coordinate 9,158 of NZ_JBOFXD010000090.1, read as the reverse complement.
CAAATTATGGTCCAAAAATGAGGTGAAAAATGAAGTTAATAATAGCAGAAAAACCAGATTTAGGTAGAGCGATAGCAGAAGCTATACCTGGTATAGCTCAACCAAAAGGAAATTATATAGAAAAAGGAGAATACTACATAACTTGGGCTTTTGGACATATAATTCAATTAAAAGAACCGGAAGATTATGATGATAAATATAAACTTTGGAAATTAGAAAATTTACCTATTTATTTTGAAAATTGGGAACAAAAAATAAAAGTTGGAAAAGTAAAAAAAAATGAGACAAAAGAAGAAATAGAAAAAAGAAAAAGGTTTGATAAAGGGACTGAAGATCAATTAAATTTAATAAAAAAATTATTATCTCAATCTGATGAGATTGTGAATGCAGCCGATCCGGATGATGAAGGTCAATTTCTTGTTGATGAGATCTTGGAATTTTTAGGTAATAAAAAACCTGTAAAAAGAATTTTAATTAATGACAACAATATAGAAGCTATAAAAAAAGCTTTTGAAAAATTGGAACCTAACGAAAAATTTATTCCACTTGGAAAGTCAGCATATGCAAGAGCTGTTAGTGATTTACTTGTTGGGATAAATATGACAAGATTTTTTACACTAAAAAATAGTGGTGCTGGAGTTTTGAGTGTTGGTAGAGTTCAAACACCAACTTTGGCACTTATAGTAAATCGTGATTTACAGATAGAAAATCATGAGAAAAGTTATTTTTATGAGTTAGAAGTTAATTTTTTTATAAATAAAGGGAGTAATAAAAAAGAGCAAGAAGAAACAAAAAAATTGATAACTGAATATCAAGCCCAATTTATAGATTCAGAAAAACAAAAGAAATTGATAGAGAAAATAACTACTGAATTTGGAAATTTAAAGCAGAATATAGCGGTTAAGTTTAAATATAAACCTTCTAAAAACATTGCAGAAGATGGAAAAATAAGTGATAAAAAAATTATTGAGGCTATTGAAGAGTCAATAGATAAAGAAACTTATCAAAGTTCTTTAGAGAAAAAAATATTAAAAGAGGAAGCCCCACTTCCATTTAATCTTTTGAAATTACAAATTTATGCGAATAATAAATGGGGATATTCACCAGATAAAACTTTAGAAATTTCACAGAGTTTGAGAGAAAAATATAAAGCTATAACATACAATAGATCAGATAGCCAATACTTGAATGAAGAACATTTTCTAGAAGCATCGGAGGTAATAAATCGAGTAATAGAGAATCTAAAAATTATAGTTCCTAATATCGATACACAGCCTATAAAAAAGCCAAAATGTTTTGATAGTAGTAAAGTTACAGCTCATCATGCAATCATTCCAACGAAAGCTAAAATAGATATAGCTATTTTAACTGAAGAGGAAAGAAATATCTATACTGCAATTTCAAATTACTATATTTCACAATTTTTACCACATTTAGTAAAAGAAAGAACAGAGGCTATTATATCTGTGTTTGATGAAGAAAAATTAGTTGCAACATCCATTAAAATACTTGATTATGGATTTAAAACTTTTCTAAATGATAAGTTCAATGATGATGAAGTTGAAGAAAGTTCTGAGCTATCTAAGTTGTTTGGTGGAGAATATGAATGTATAGTTGAAGGAAAAAATATTCTAGAAAAAGAAACAAAACCGCCAAAACGTTATACAGAAGCTACACTTCTTCAAGATATGTCATCAATTTCTAAATATTGTAATCAAGAAACTAAAATTATTTTAAAAACTAAAGATAAAGAAAAAAAGGGAGAAAATGGGGGAATAGGAACTCCTGCGACTAGATCAAATATAATAGCTGAATTTTTTAGAAGAGGTTATGTGGAAAAAAAAGATAAATATATAATTTCAACTCAAAAAGGAAGAGAATTTATTCAAATAGCACCAGAAGAATTAAAAACCGCTGATTTAACGGCCAGATGGTGGTTAATTCAAGAAGAAATTAAGGAAGGAACAGCAGAACCTTCAAAATTGATTTTAAATACATTAGATATAATAAGGACAATTATATTGAGAGAGCCTCTTAAAATGGCTTATACACCAAATAGTGAAATTAAAGAAAAAGAAGTTGTAGGAAAATGCCCTAAATGTGGTGGAAATATATTTGAAGGGAAAACTAAAGAAGGAAAAGCAAGTTTTTATTGTGGAAATTATAGAGAAAATGATTGTAAATTTAGATTATATGAAGAAATGAAATTTTTTCATAATATATTAAAAATTACTAAAGCTAAAGTTAAAAAACTTTTAGATGGTAAGGTAGCCTTTAAGTTAACTTCAAAAGCGGGAAAAGATTACGAAGCATATTTAAAAATAAAATTAAATGGAGATTTTGTAAATTTTGAACAAGTTGGATTTGTAGAAAAAAAGAAATAAAAACTTTCTAAATTTCTTTTTATAATTGTTGTTAATGAAAAATTAAAATATAATCCTTAAGATTATATTTTCGGTTTAAAGAAAATTTTTATGAATTAGGAAGGATTGGTATTTTATGATATTTTTATTAAGCGTTTTAATAATTTGTGTACTCCTTTTGATGAGTATTTACGGTTACTTAAAGAATAAAGAAAATCTTGCTTTATCATCTTTCCTAATAGCTTTTACGCTTTATATAAGTATGTTGTTGCTTAACAAAAAAATTCCTGATAAAGAAATATTTCAAAAGGAAGAAATTCAAAAATATGAGTATGATTACAGCAAAATATAATATAGGAGTATGAAATATGAAAAAAATTTTAATAATAATTTTTAGTTTTTGTTTATCACTAGTCAGTTTTTCATTAGCAGTTTATGATGCAGCTAATCATAGATCAAATATGATTACACAAATAGAATCTGTAAAACAAACAATAGAGCAAGTTCAGCATACTAAAAATCAGATAGAACAATTAAAAAATCAATTTCAACAACTAGAAAATGAAGCTAGAAATTTAAAACAGATAGGGAAAGATTTAAGTTCTGGAAACTTAAATTCAATAAAAGCAGGATTAGATAAAATTTTAACTTTTGAAGCCCAAACTAGATCACAATTTTTTAAAGCTGAAGATTTTATGAATCAGTTTGATAGTTTATACAGAACTAATGAACAGTTATCTGATCCATATAAAGTGAGTTTAGAATATGGTATTAAAGAAAATAAAAGAGCATTACAAAACGTAAGAAAAGAAACAAGTAAAGTTATTTTTGATAGTATGAGACAGGCTGGATATAATCCAACAATAAATGATAAAAGAAATATAGAAATGTTAATAAGTAAAGCAAATACAACAGAAGGGGCCTTACAAGCTGTTCAAGCTGGGAATAATATATTAGGTCAAATGGCTACAACACTTATTGAAATAAGAAATGTATTAGGAAAAAGTGTAGTAGTAGCAAGTGCTGTGAGTGAAGAGACAAGAATGACAACACAAATTGTAGAAGAAAAGACAAAACAAGAGATGACAAAGTATGAAGATGAAAATAAAACTCTTCAAAAGGAAGCAAAAAAATTGAAAGGGACAATTGATAATCAAAAAACTAATATTAAGTGGAGGGGTATTTAGTGAATGAAACGTTTATTAATATAACTATACTAAACGATATAATAGAGTTTTTAATTAGTATTCTTCCTCATTTTAAAACAGTAGCTCTTTTTTTAGCATTTTGTTTAATACAGATAGATTTAGTATTAACATTTATTAATGGAGAGGCAGATATTTTTAAAATATTACCTATAAAATTATTAAAATGGGGATTTTTTTTAACAATTATAACTAAATATAATTGGTTTTTAGAAAATATGATTAATGGTTCTATTCAACTAGGAAACTATGCTTTAACAGGGACTAATTCAACAGATTTATTGGTTTCTCCATTATCATTTTTTGCAGATTTACTTACTTTAATGGTCCCTCTTTTTAGTGCAGGTGGAACTGGAGCACTAGCTTTAGATGTGGCTGGAATAGAGAGTATACCAACAGTTTTAATGTTTCTTCTAGTTGGATTATTATTAACAGCATTACTGATGAGTTTAGAGATGATATTAATTGTTGTTGAGTATTATTTAATAGGGATTTGTGCAATATTACTAATTCCGTTTGGAGTTTTTGATAAAACTAAAAATTTTGCAATGAGAGGGATATCAGCTATGTTCGCTCAGTCATTTAAAATATTGATGTTTACACTATTATTAAATTTTATAGATAAACAATGGGGAAAAATGTTGTTAAATGGTTTATTCTTAAATATTTTATCATTAGGTGGAAATCTTTTAACCTTAATTCTTTTATATATGCTTATAAAAAGAGTGAGTGCAATTTCAGGAGCTTTAATGGGTGGAACTGGGGTTTCTTCAACAGGATCTAGTGCAATGTTAGCTGGATATACAATGTCTTCTTTTGGAGCTGCTGGTGGAATAATAAAATCAGAATTTAGTAAAGCTGGTGGCTTTGGAGCAATGATGAGTAAATTTGGTGGTGGAAGTGGTTCAAGCGGAGAAAATGCGGCAATGGCATATAAAAACGCTACAGGAACGGGTGGAGAAAATGAAGATAAATAAGAAAAGAATATGTATAGTTTTAGTTGGCCTTTTACTAATTTTAGTGGGTAGTAGATTTTTAATTTTCAATGTAACACCTAGTTTACCAAGAGGGATGTATTTATTATTACCAGCTAAAGATATTCAAAAAGGTGATCTAGTGATTTTTGATATACCTGAGCATTTGAAAGAATGTCAATATATTCCTAAATTCACAGATATTCTTTTAAAAGAAGTCGGAGCTATTGAAAATGATAAGGTTGAAATAAGAGAAGAATCTCTATATATAAATGAAAAAAAATATGGAAATATTTATAAACAAGATAATTTAGGAGAGAAATTGCCTCAATTATCTCAAAAGCAACTACAGCCATTAAAAGGTGATTTTTTGCCATTAGCACCAGCACTTAATAGTTATGATGGTCGTTATTATGGAACGGTTAAAATAACTAAAATTAAAAATAAGGCAAAATTAATAATTAAAATTTAGAAAGGAAGTACCACAAATTGTGTTACAAAAATGAAAATATATATTTATGATAAAGAATTTTTAATAAAGCATATAAAAATATATTCAAAAGATATAAGCAAAATAGTAATTTTAGAAAATGAAAAAATAAATTACAAGAAGCTAATGGAATATATTGCTTCAATAAATTTAAAAAATAGTTACACTTCAAAAATTAGAATTTTAAAGAAAATTGATTGTATATTAAATGAAGATTTGATTTTAAATATACGACTTATGAGAGTAAATAAAGAAAATATAAGAGTAATTTATTTGAAAAAATTATAAATTTACCTGGATTAAATTTATCATAACAGGGAGTGAAAAAGATGAAAAAAAAAATAATTTTATTTGGATTGTTAGGGACTATCGCTTACGGGTATGAAGATTTAGGCTTTTTATCACCAGAACTAGAAAAAGGAGTAAGTGGAGTTTCTGTTAGTTCAAATTATAGAGTCATAAATTCCGATAAATCAATTGCAGACCCAATAAAAGATGTTTATAGAATTATTAAAAATAATAATGAAATTATGTTTGATAGTTTATTGACAGATACTTTTGATAATAATTATTTATTCAACTTTGATGTTGGATATGTAAAAAGCGAAAGTTTAGAATCACCTAATATCTCATTAGCTTTCGCAACTTCTTTGAATGAAGAGAGTAGAGTTGGAATAGGATTTAATTATAATGATTTTGAAGGAAAATATAGTAGTTTAAAATCTAAAGCTGACGGTTATCAAGTAGATTTATTTTATCAAAAACAAGGATTTGAACAAAACATAACAACTATTTTATATGTTGGTTCTTTAGATGAAAAAATAAATAAAACAAACGAAAAAATAGATAATACATATTGGGGAGTGCATGCTAGATATGAATATCTAGAGGAAAGCTATAATGAGCTGTTTAAAGGTTATCGAGTTGATATAGAAGGTAAACGACTACAGAAAAAGAGTAAAGGTCAAAAAAATACAAATGACAGCATTAAAGCAAGTTTAAAAGGAATTATAAAAAAAGAAATAGAAATAGTAGATAATCAAAAAATAACTTTTGAAATTATAAGTGGTTATGAACGTGAGTTTATGGAAAAAAGAGTTTATGAAAATATAATGAATGATGATTTTAGAGACTCTTTAGCTTTAGAGACAAAAGTTAGTTATAAGTTTGAAGAGATAGTGACAATCTACATATCTGTAGAAGGAAAAAAATCTTTAAATACTTCAAATACAGAAACAATAGCAAATATTGGATTAAAATATAATTTTTAGGAGTGTGAAAAATGATAATATTTAATTTAGTTATAGGTGCATTAATAATTTTATTTTTAGGATTTGCTGTTGTTTATTATAAAAAAGGGAAATCAGAGAAAAATATAAATGGAACAAACACAGTATTTGAAAAACCAATTTTAGAACTTGAAGAAAAAAATATAAAAAATGGGCAAGAAATAAAAGAGTCTCAATCAATAGCAGAAAAATATGGAATAACACTTGAAACGGGTGTATCTGAAGATGAATTAGAGGGTACATTTGAAGAGGTGCTAAAATAATGAAAAAAACAGCACTAGATATAGTTAAAGAAGATCGTGTAAAATTAGTTGAAGAAATAATTGAAGGTCTAAAAAACAAAGGAATGAAATGGTTTCAAGAGTGGTCTAATTTAGCAGTACCTCACAACGGAACAAATGAAACAGTTTACAAAGGTGGAAATAAAGTAAAACTTGGAACGATAGCTCTCAAGAATAGTTTTAAAGATCCTAGATGGGCAACTAAAAAACAGATTCAAGAAAAAGGATGGAAACTACAACCAGAAGCTAAAGCTGCGTTATGTGAATATTGGAAATTTAAAGAATTAGATCCAGATAAAGAAACAGGAGAAATAAGAACAATTCCTATGGTAAACTTCTTTAACGTTTATAATTTCAGTCAGATATTAGATGAAAAAGGCGAGCCTTTAAAAGCATTTGAAATACCAGAGAGGCATAAAGATGAGGAATTACAAAAGATATTAACAAAATTAGAAAAAGCTTCAAAATGTTCAATAGAATATTTACCGCAAGAAAGAGCATACTATAATTCCAAAAATGATATAATTGTTTTACCAAGTCCAGATTTATTTAAAAATGATGAAGCACAAATAAAAACTTTACTGCATGAAATGTCTCATAGTACAGGGCACCAAGATAGAATGAATAGAGACATTAATCATCCTTTTGGAAATCCAGAATATGCAAAAGAAGAGTTAAGAGCTGAAATATCCTCGATGTTTTTACAGGCTAATTTAGGAATAACAGGAGAAGATAGAAATTTTAATAATAATCAAGCTTATATTGAAAGTTGGATCAGTGCTTTAAAAGATGATCCAAATGAAATATATAGAGCTTCATCAGAAGCAGATAAAATAGCTGATTATATAATGGAAGAATATAAAGAAATAGAAAAAGCCTATGAACAGGAACTAAAAGAGCAAGAAGAAAATAAAGATAAAGTAATAGAAATAGAGAGTCCAATTAAAGAAAATGAGCAAGAAAATCAACGAACAAAATCTTTAAATGGAAAGAATAGTGGTGATGAACATGAACAAGAGTAAAAGAGAGAAAATTCTCTCTTTTTTTCATGAAAGAAAGATGATATTATAAAGTTATAAGATAAAAGAATAAAAAACCTATAATCAATAAATAAGAAAGGACATTTATGAGTAAAGGAAGATATCCTAACGAAGTTAAATTAAAAGCTCTAGAATTATTGCAACAGGGATTTTCTCATGGTGAGGTTATGTCTATATTAGATATTTCTTCAAGAGGAGCCATTCGTGGATGGGAACGTAAGTTTAAAAATGGTGGATTAGAAGAGGTTTGTAGGGATGAACGAGGGTTAAAAGCTACTGGACGACCTAAAATAGTAAAAGGAGAGGATTAATCCTCTCCTTTTGTGTACTTAACTCAAAAATAAAAGTTGTCTTTTCGTATTAAATACAGTATAACACATTTTAATTTCTTTTTAAATAAATTATCTTTTTAATTCAAACTTTATAATAAAATGAAGGATAATTAACTATATAATAATTTAAAAAAATGATATAATTATATTAAAGAATATTCAATATAAAAGGGGAAATAAATGGGATTATATTTTTCAGAAATAAAAGAACAGCACATTTATTATGTAGATTTTGATCCAGTGAAAACTTGTGAGTTTAATGGTAAACATTTAGTTATTGTTCTTAAAAAAAATTTAGATAAAAAAACAGCTATCGTATTACCATTAACTTCAAGCTCATCTGGAGCAAATAAAATTAATTTAGGAAAAATAAAAGAGCTGCCAAGTAATTTAAATATTAAAGATACCTACTTAGTTTTAGATCAAATAAGAACTGTTAATTTTGATAGATTCAGTAAATTGAAAGAGAATAATAATTTTATTAATGTTGAATTAAAAAACACGCTATTTTTAGAAGTTGTGCAATCGGTTCTATCAAATACTTTAGAAGCTTTAAGTTTAGATGATAGAATTGTTTTATATGATAGTTGCTTAAAAAGTGTAAAATTAGAGAAATTAATAAATTTATGTTACTCTTGGAAAAAAGCAACAACAGATAAAGAAAAATATGAAAATGAAATAAAGGAATTAATTGATTTTTCAGTAGAATATGATAAGATGTTAAGTCCAGTAGATTTAAAAAATGATATAGGAAATATAATAAAAAACTTGAAAAAATAACTAAAAAGTGCTATTATCTAATTAAGAAAGAGGGTGAAACCTCAAAAGATTATGATTGAGTTGTGATGACTCGCAGATGAAGAGAACGGGAGTGAAATCCCACTGAATACTGAACGTTGAGAGGAATCTTGACAAAAAACAACCTACTATTTAGTAGGTTGTTTTTTGTTTATTCTAAAAGGAAAAATAATAATACTAAGAATTTAAAACTTTTATCGATACACTAAAAAATCATTATTTTTCAATAAATCAAAGAATATCTCAACAAAGTATAATATATTAAAATATTTTAATTAATGCTATCTTTACAATTTAATAAATTTTGTAATTTTTATAAAAAAAAGCCCTCACTTTGATAGTGAAAGCCTTTAAAGTCGGGGAACTTGAACGTAGTTTACAACACT
>NZ_JBOFXD010000089.1:0-2386 GCF_051653945.1 Cetobacterium sp. | reverse complement strand
CTTCTACTGTTTTAAATGTCTCACCTTCATTTAAAGCCTCTATAAATTTAATTCTGTCTATTTTTACCTTCATTCGTTTCGTCTCCTTATTTAAGCTATTTTAGTAGGCTTTCCCACTCTTCTAGTTGTTGTTTTGCTTCTAAATCTCCGTTATTAACTTCTTCTTGTAGTTTATTAATGGTGTTACTATAATACATTAATGCTAAAGTATTTTGAGATCCTTTTGTTGTTGCATTATATATTAAGTTTTCTTTCTCTTTTAAAGTTAATTTTTTAGGTATTTTTAACTCTATTAAATTACCAGGTATCATCATTTTTTTTATTTTTTTATTTTCAATATGATCTGATCCAAAAGCTCCTAAATTAAAAAGAATGATTGCTCCACCTAATAAATACATAAGTTTTTTAGCAATACTTTTAGGTATTATTATTTCATCTTCAGATAATGTTATTTTTTTATATTTCATAATTTCACATCCTTTAATTTTTTAACCTATATTTTTTCATTTTTCCACCTCTATTTAATATTCATTGTTTAAAGCCCCTTTTATAATAATTTTTCTGATGTAAAAGGAATTATATTTATTTTTTTTCCTAATACTTCATATGTTTTAAAGCTAGGCATTTTAACTGGTTTATTATCCTTATTATCAAAATTATTAATATTCTCTCTAATTATATTTAAAAACTCTTTTTCCGATATATCTATAAGTTCTATTTCATCATGTTTATCAGTCAATATGTGAACTTGATACAAGTTTTCATCATTTTTAGCTTTTATTATGTACCCTAAAGCAGTTAATAATTCAAAATTTCTATATCCTAGCTGTAAATACTTAGAAGCATTTCTATTAAATATAGCATTTACAAAATATGGAATATAAAATTTTTTACCATTCATCACTCCAATAGGAAACTCCTTATTAGGTTCAGGAAAAAACACTTCTTTCCCTGTTTTTAAAGAAATTACTTCATATACACTCGTACTTTCTAAAGCTACAATTTTCCCATATGTTTTGCTATCTATAATGCTATCTGTAACAATCAAATTACTATAACCTAATTTATATTGTTTATTCATTTTTATTCTCTCCTTTTTTGTTTTAAAATCACTTAAACTTTTGTTTTATAATTGTTCCACAATCATTTGTTTTCTCTATTTCTTTATAAGATTTTTCCATATTTAACCTCATTAATTCTTTTCTTTTAGTTCATCTAAAAGGAAACTCATATCTTCAATTTCTTTTAGAACAAAATTATCTGTCCTTATTCTATTCTCTTTCCAATATTCAACTTCTACTAGATAATTAAAGGTTTCGTTTATATCTTGGATGTAGTCTTCTCCATCCTTTCTAAATCTTTCTTTGTCTTTAGATAAATACCTAAATGTTTCATCTCTCCATTCGCCTGTTAATACTTCTGTTAAATCTCCTTGATCTAAATTAAAAAGTGGAACTATTTTTTTTATTTTCATATCTTGATGTTCAACTTCATTAATAACCGCTTTTAATATTCTTGTTTTTTTCTTGGTTTTCTTCATATATTCAGCTAAATCTTCATCCTGTATTTCTTCGTATTCAACATAGAAATACGGTTCATTATCATTTAATCCATCAACACCTATATCTACTGGTTTAAAATACATTCCACACATCCCATGTGCTAGATTTTTTTTATCAAAATCTTTTTGATAAGGATTCAGATTATTTTTTTCATTTTCATTATTCATATATGTTTTTAATCTCATTTTATAAGCCATAATTTCTCTCCTATTCCACTATTATTTTTTTAGTTTTTTCTTGATAATCTTCAAGTTTAGATAAAATAATCTTTAGCTCTCTAACACCTAAAATTATTATTTGTTCATCTTCTAAACTAAGACTTTTCACACCTTTTCTTCTTTCAAGTTCTTTTATTAATTCAACTGTTGAAACATTCTTTAAAATTTCACTATTCATAATATTTTTCCTCATTAAGTGGTATTATTTTTTCTTGATACTAATTACAATTGTATTATCATCTGCTTTGTCTACTTCCATTTTCATATCTTTAGCCACTCCTAGTGTTGATAACACTAGGAAAACTAATATAATTAATTTCTTCATCTAACCCCCAATTTTAGAGTATTCTGAAATTATAATTGGTGCATATCCTGTATACTCTCCTTCAATAATTTTTGCTTCTTCTCCCTTATCTATATCTCTTTTATCCAGTAGAGCATAGAACTTTATATGTTCTACTTCCTGCGATAAAATAATCTCTTTTTCAGGAATTTCCATTCCATATTTCTCAACTTTTACCCATTTTTTTCTATTTGTCATTAATCCTGATTTTGGAAAATCAAAAGTAATCTTTTTTCCAAAATCACTTTTTTCTGCTCTTATTT
>NZ_JBOFXD010000088.1:0-34146 GCF_051653945.1 Cetobacterium sp. | reverse complement strand
TGTTCAATTAATTGTTTAACAAGTGGATTTACTTCTGAATTTTTTTCTAGCCATAAAAAAACCTCCTCAGTTATTAATTTAATTATACAAATTAATAGCCAAGAAGGTAAAATATATATATTCAATTTTTACTAAATTTGGGAAACTCCCTATTTATTTTGATTATTATTTTTATTAAAGAAGAAAGGTGCAATAATCATTGCAATACTTCCTAAGATTAAACTAAATCCTTGTAATGATTTATCAATTATTAAAAGATAAGCTCCAATGACTATAATTAGTAAAGCTAATGTAAACCCAAAATTTAGACCTCTACCTTTTTGAGCTATTTCTTTTTTAATAACTTCGTTTTCTAATTGATGACGATGTTGTTGTTCCTTTTCAGCCATAGATAAAATTCTTTCAGCTGATCCTGGAATAATTTCTTCATATTTTACTAATAAATCAGGATGTGGTAACGGTCCTTGGTATGCTTCTTGATGAACTAATTTTACTTCTTGGCCATTATCATTTTTTCCACTTGCTTGTACACTCTTCTGATGTTTCGTACTCACTTATTCCCCTCCTTATACTGTTTCCAACATTTGCCCAGTCTTTACTTAAAGAAGCTGAATCTTTTGCATAAGGTTTATAAGAATATGAAGTGTGTGGAGCACTTACATTAGAAAAAGAACCAGCAATATAACTCATTCCAGTTAGAAACAAAGAAATTGTATTTTTCATAATAGCAGACCTCCTCAACTTTTTATAAGATATTCACACAAAAATAAGAAATTCCTTGTTTGATACTTAATATTTTACAATCTTTTTTGTGAAAAAGCAAAATAATTATGTTGAAATTAAATAATTTTTAAAAACGTACTATGTTTTCATAGTACAAAACGCCATAGAGTGAGAGAGTAAATATTCGGAGGAATTTTATGGCAAGAAATAGAGAGCCTACCAAAGAGAATGCAAAAAAAACTTTATGAGGAAGGTTAAGGGATGAACGGGAACAAGAACATATTCAAAGAAGTTTAGAGAGTATAGACTTTCTAAATTGGATTCAGAAAAAGAGTATGAACTTAGGAACGAGCTTATCTCCTATAGCTTTAGATGAAAGTTTAAAGGGATATCAAAGATTAGCTAACATAGTTAAGACAACTATAACAGCTCAAGCAGAACTTTTAGGAATATCTGGAGTTGAAGAACTTATAAACGGATATGACAGAAGTATAATCCATGCCTTTAGACAAGAAGAACTTCAAATGGAAGCTGATTTAAAAAGAGAACGTAATCAGATTGAAAGGGAAAAATATAATGGTGGTTATGTATCAAAGGCTTCATTAGAGGAAAAAGATCTAATTAAAGAAGTTGGAAAAGGGTATAGGAAATTTATTAAAAGTAAAAAGCTATATAACTATTTAAAAGGTGCAAGAGGAAGTAAGAAATCTAAAGCTGTAGCTCTTAGATATATTTATAACTTATTGAATAATCCAACAGCTAACCTATTAGTAGTAAGACAAGTAGATAGAACTAATAGAACATCAACATTCACAGATTTAAAATGGGCAGCTAGAAAATTAGGTGTATACGGGCAATTTAAATTCAATGTATCACCATTAGAAATAACAGTAGTAGGAACTGGCCAGAAAATATATTAAGGATTAAAATTTTAATTTAATCAGTATGGAATATAAATTGAAGGTTGTAGAAGTTTGAGTAAACGATTAAAATGGCAGCAGCCAAAGTATTATCTGAAAATATATCTCCCCATTCGCTAAAAACTTGATTTATTGCTGAATGTACTTCATATCTTTTTAGAAGGTTGGCAGCAGTTCTATTAAGCGGTAAATATCCTATTTCGTCAATGATTAGTAATTGATATTTCACGTAATGTTTTAATCGAGCTTCTAAACGATTTTTATTGTAAGTTTTTTTTAGATTTTAAATTAAATCATGACATGGAATAAAATATACTAATATTTTTTTAGCTGCTGCCATATCTAAGGCAATAGTTTTACAATTACATACTAATCGTCTAGCTAATTCTGACTTATTAATCACTATTTTCACTTCCTTTCTCAAAAAATTAATTTCATTTAAAGTATATCTTTCCTCATGACTCCTCCTAGCTGCATTTTAAGATAGGAATATTTTATCATTGAGTCATAAAAAAATACCCAAATTGTCCATTTTTATTTGGAGTAATCTAATTTTTAGCTAAATATATTATATGGAAATTAAGAATAATTTATTGATAAATATTTTCTTTATGGGTATCAGGTAAAATTTAAATTGTACTAAAAAATAGTACTGTTTTCTGAATATTTACTCTTGAAGAAATTTTAAAAAAAATAAAAAAAATTTCTAATATAAAATAACAGGAATAAATGATAAGATATGATTCAAATGTCTAATTAGAAAGAGATTATAGTTTATAGAAGAACGGATGTAAAAGTGATTTAAAATAAAAAATTAAGTAAGAGAGGGATTTTATGAAAAAAAAGATTTTAGTAACAACCATTTTACTATCAATGATGATAGGGGGCTGTGCACCTTCTTCAACAGCAGTTTTAAGAGAAACACAAAATAATGAAATAGCTATGCTTCAAGAAGTAAAAAGACAGATACTTTTAAGACCTGCGAATACTCCAAAAGAGATGCTTACTAAGAAAGCAGATTTAAAAATGGTAGATGATCAGATTGCATCAGCTATGAAAGTACAACAAAATGCTCAAAATATTCAAAATCAAAAGACTAATAATACAATAAAATCAGTTGTAACAGGTGTAGGAGCAGTAGGAGCAGCTGCATGGGGAATACACGAACTAACTAACTAAATAATAAAATAAGGAGATATAAAAAAATGATAGATTCATTAATGAAAAATACTGGTAAGGTAGCGAAATATTTAATAGGTGCAGGATTTATAGGAGCGTTATTGTTAATAGGAGCATTGAGAGGATGTTCAACAGATAACTCTACAAATAAACACGATGCTACAAATACAAAAACAATAGTAGACGGTTCAATAGAACTTCAAAAAATGGAGAATGAAAAACAAGAAAGAATGGCAGAAAATGCAGCTATTGAGAGAAGTGCAGACGCATCAGCGGCAGTTAAAATAAATTCATCAGATAACGAGACGGCGGTTGAACTGAAGAAGACGCTAGATGTAACATCTATTGAAACAAAAAAATTAGAAATGCAAGATAAAGCAATTCTAGATGTAAATAAATCAGAAGAGATGAAAATGCAACTAGAGATGAAAAAATTGGAATTAATCGAAGCTCAAAAGTTAAAAAATGAGTTTGAAATAGAAAAGTTAAAATTAGATAACGAGGCTCTTTTAAAAGAAAAACAGGCATCAGCGGCAGCAGCAAAAGCTAATGCGGCAGCAGCAAAAGTAAAAGCAGCGGCAGCAGAAAAAGCCAGAAAAGAAAAAGAAGAAATTGATATATTAAAGTCAATAGCAAATTAAGGGAGAAAATAGAAAATGAAAAAACTTTTATTAATAATGGTGCTTACAGGAAGTATTGCAATGGCTAATAATAAGTGTTTAGTTAAAGATTATCCAGATTTAATCAAAGAGGTAAAAGAGGCTAAAAAATTAAAAAGTGATAAGAGTCCAATGGCGCAGATGAAATATAAAAAAATGGTAGTACAAATTATAAAGTCTGTAGCTCATATAAAAGAAATTCACTATATAGACCTAGATAAGAAGCAACAATCAGAAATAATTGAAATTTCTAATACATTTGCAAGATAATTTAATAGAAAATGGGTTTTGTCTATAGTTAGTCAAAACCTATTTTATTTTATAAATAAAATAAAGCAAGATAAGAAGGAGAAAAAATGGCATTATTCAATAAATTAAAAACAGTAGGGAAAACATTAGGAAAAACTGCTGGAGGAATAGCAGATAGTATTTCTAATAATATGGCAGAGGCTAATTCTTTAGCTGTAGAAAAAGTAAAAATTTCAAAGTTAGAAAGTGAAAAAAAAGGATTAGAGAATGAAATAAATTTAGCATATATGCAAATAGGAAAAAAATTTGTAGAAATGGCTATTGAAACAAATGAGGTACAAGATATAGGGGTAATGGATGTATTACAAATGTTAGATCCAAAATTAAGTAGAAAAAAAGAAATAGAAAAAGAAATTATAGAAATAGAGAAAAAAATTAAGGATCAACAAATAATTCAGGAAAAATCAAAAATAATTCAAGAGTATGAAGTAGAAAAAGAAAAACTTGAAAAAGCTTTTAATATGGAGATTATGACTAAAAATGAGTATGAAGAGAAATTAAATTTGATTTCTAGAAAAATAGATAACTTTGAAGAGATTAGAAGAATTGAAAAACAATATGAACTAGGGATTATTTCTTTAATGGAAAAAGAGAAAAAAATAAAAGAGATAATGAAATAAAAATTTAATGGAGGAAAATATGAAAAAAATAATTATAATATTACTTATGTCTATAGTTTTCTTTTCATGCGGGGATTCACAAGAGGTTCAAATGGTAAAAAATGGAACTTTAAATAGTTATCCTAATAAAACTTTAGGACAAGCTATTGAAGGCTTTGTGGGTAATCCTAAATGGGAAAGTATAGTAGCCGAGGATGGACATAAGTATGTTAACGTAATTGGAATTATAAGATATTATGAGAAAGACACTAAAATGGCATTACAGTATAAGATAAATGGAGATAGTTTTGAATTAAATGCATTAGAATTTAATGACATTCCACAAAATTTATTTATCTATGGAGCATTGGTAGAAAAAATGTATGAGAAAAATTAAGAAATTTTATAGAAATTATTTCTATAAATTTAATGTTGTTAATTAAAATGGGAGCTAGCCAGGTATCAAATCAAATTTTGATAATATTTTTCTACAGAAAGCGTTGGTGAAGTCCACTATTCACAATTCATTAAAGCTTAAAAATATTAACAGTTTGGTAAGGGTCTAGGAAAAAATAATAAGAACCTCTGGGGGGAGAGAGGCTCTTATCTTTGGGGGATTAAATTATTTACTATTTCTAACACTTTTATATTATTTAGACTATAGATTTTATAAAAAAGTTTTAAAATTTATATTTTTTAAATTTAGCGTGAATTTTTATTTCGAAATATTCTTTATTTCCAACTTTTTTTCTCAAAAAAAGTATATTGTTTTTTTTAAGTTTTTAGATTAATATATTTAATATTGCTTAATTAATTGATACTGATAAAAAAAGTTGGATTTAGTTTAACTATATCGCATGTGTATTTTTCATTTTTAAATATACTTAATTTAAGTGATTTATAATTTCAATATTAAGCGTTAAAGAGAGTAAGTTGGATTTAGTTTGACTATATCGCATGTATACTCTCTTTTTTTATTTTAGATATTTAATCATTAATTTTTTTTACCAAACTCTTAAAATCTAAAACCATACATATAAATACTTAAAATAAAGACTATATAGAAAATAATTATGTAAAATTAGTACTAAAATTAAAAGTCGTATTTTTTAGAACAAAAGTCTATAAAAATGACTTTCTAATTTTAAGTTTAAGGGGTATCTTCAAAATTTACCTAATTAATATATAGGTAGTTAAAAAATGTAATGTGAAGTGATATAATAGGGTAATAAAGCCCTTGAAAGCATTGTATTACAAAAGGATTGTATTATTAAAATAGTTAGAAAAAGAGGTGGATTATGAGGATTTTTATGTCAATTTTGGTAAATATATTAATAGTTTTGTATTTTTTAAAAACTTCAGGAGCAGGGTATAATCTGTTAGAGCTAATAAATGGAATAATTTTTACTTTTAGTTTTGGATTTGGAGTTCCAGTAGTTATAAGTGGAGTTTTAGCAGTTATGATTTTATTAACTCCAGGGATTGTAGTATACTTTTTATGGAACTATTTAAAGAAAATTTCTAAATAAAAACTACACTATTTTTATATAAAAAAATATTGAAAAAATCTGTAAATTATGTAATAATACTATATATAGTGAAAATAAAAGTAGAACTGCACAAGATGTTGTGTTTGGGAGGCGTAGGATGATAAAGGTATTTGGAAAAGAAGATTGTAGTAAATGTGAGACTTTAAAGAAAATTTTAGATGATAAAGGTCTTGAATATGAGTATACTCAGGATTTAAAAACGCTTATGATCGTAGCAAGTAAGGCTAGAATTATGAGTGCACCTGTTGTTGAAAAAGATGGAAAATACTATTCTATGGAAAGCTTCTTAGAGGTTCTATAAATGAGACAGGTTATAAATAGAGCTGGAATAAGAGAAAATTTAGATATAACAAAAATAAGAGAGAAACTTTTAAGAGCTTGTGATAACTTAGAAGTTAATATGGTTGAGTTAGAAAGTCATATAGAATCGATATATGCAGAGAATATAACAACAAAAAAAATTCAAGAATCTCTAATAAATCAAGCTGTTTCTATGACAAGTTTTGAAGAGAGTGACTGGACATATGTTGCAGGAAGACTTTTAATGATGGAAACAGAAAGAGAGGTTTTCCACAAAAGAGGATTCTCTTATGGTGAGTTTTATAAAAGTATAAAAACTTTAGTAGAGATTGGAATTTATGATAATAGACTTTTAGATTATACTCAAGAAGAGATTGAAGAGTTAGAAAAAGTTATGGATGTCTCTAGAGATATGATGTACGACTATGCTGGAGCAAATATGTTTGTAAATAGATATTTGCTAAAGTATGATGGAAAGATTTACGAGTTACCTCAAGAGGTATTTATGTGTATAGCTATGCTTTTAGCTATAAATGAAAAAGATAAAGTTTCTGTGGCAAAAAGATTTTATGAAGCATTGTCACTTAAAAAAATCTCTCTAGCTACTCCAATTTTAGCTAATTTAAGAGTACCAAATGGAAATCTATCATCATGCTTTATAACAGCTATGGATGATAATATAGAATCTATTTTCTACAACGTGGATACAGTTGCAAAAATTAGTAAAAATGGTGGTGGAGTAGGATTAAATATCTCTAGAATAAGAGCGAAGAACTCGATGGTAAATGGATACTATAATGCTAGTGGAGGAGTAGTTCCTTGGGTAAAAATTGTAAATGATACAGCGGTAGCTGTAAATCAACAGGGAAGAAGAGCTGGAGCGGTAACGGTGGCCTTAGATTCATGGCACTTAGATATTGAAACATTTTTAGAACTTCAAACAGAAAATGGAGATCAAAGAGGAAAGGCATATGATATCTATCCTCAAGTTGTTCTTTCAGATCTCTTTATGAAAAGAGTGGAAGAGGATTTACCGTGGACTTTAGTTGACCCTTATGAAGTTAGAAAAAAATATGGTGTTGAACTATGTGAAGTTTATGGAGAGAAATTTGAAGAGTTATATTTAACTATAGAAAAGGATGAAAACTTACAGTTAAGAAAAGTTATAAAGGCTAGAGAGTTATTTAAAGAGATTATGAAAGTTCAAATAGAAACTGGAATGCCATATATTTTCTTTAAGGATAGAGCAAACCTAATGAATCACAATAGCCATGTTGGAATGATAGGAAATGGAAATCTATGTATGGAAAGTTTTTCTAACTTCTCACCAAGTGTAAACTTTAAAGAGGAAACTGTTGGAGAAAGTGGAGTTAGAACAACAAAATTAGGGGAAGTTCATACTTGTAACTTAGTTTCTATGAACTTAGCTGAGTTAGAAAGAGATGAGTTAGAAAATATTGTGGATATATCTGTTAGAATCCTTGATAATACAATTGATTTAACAAGAACTCCTATAAAAGAGTCAGATAAGCATAACTTAGCTTATAGAACAATCGGTGTTGGAGCTATGGGACTTGCAGACTATTTAGCAAAAGAGTTTATGATATATGATGAGTCATTAGAAGAGATAGATGAACTATTCCAAGAGATAGCTATGTACAGTATAAAATCTTCGGCTCTTTTAGCAAAAGAGAGAGGAAGTTATCCAATGTTTAAAGGTTCTTTATGGGACCAAGGAATATTTTTCCAAAAAAATAAAGATTGGTATATGGACAACTCAAAGTTTGGAAAAGAGTGGGAAGAGGTATTTAATTTAGTTGAGATGTATGGATTAAGAAATGGTGAGTTAACAGCAGTTGCACCAAACACATCAACATCTTTACTTATGGGATCGACAGCATCTGTAAACCCTACATTCTCTAGATTCTATATAGAGAAGAATCAAAAGGGAGCTGTTCCAAGAGTTGTTAAACATCTGAAAGATAGAGCTTGGTTCTATCCAGAGTTTAAAAATGTAAATCCTCAAACATATGTAAAAATAATGAGTAGAATAGGAAAATGGATAACTCAGGGAGTTTCTATGGAGCTTATTTTTGATTTAAATAAAGATATTAAAGCTAAAGATATATATGATACTTTCATGACAGCATGGAAAGAGGGATGTAAATCAGTTTATTATATAAGAACAATTCAAAAAAATACAAATATAATAAATGAAAAAGAGGAGTGTGAAAGCTGCAGTGGATAGAAAAAAACTTTTTAATCCTCTAGGAGATGATTCTTTATCAGAAAGAAAAGTGATAAAGGGAGATAGTACAAATATATTTAATTTAAATAATGTTAAATATCAATGGGCAAATCATCTTTATAGAACAATGATGGGAAACTTTTGGATTCCAGAAAAAATAGATTTAACTCAAGATAAAAACGATTATAAAAATTTAACTGATGAGGAGAAGGAAGCTTATGATGGAATACTTTCATTTCTAATATTTTTAGATAGTATTCAAACAAATAATATTCCAAATGTTTCAGATTATATAACTGCTCCAGAGATAAATTTGATTCTATCAATACAGACTTTCCAAGAAGCTATTCACTCTCAATCATACCAGTATATAATTGAATCTATTCTACCAAAGGAGATTAGAAATTCAATATATGATAAATGGAGAGAGGATAAAGTTCTATTTGAAAGAAATAGTTATATAGCAAAAATCTATCAAAGTTTTTTAGAAAATCCAAGTGATGAAAACTTTGCAAGAGTTATAATAGCTGACTATCTTTTAGAGGCTATATATTTCTACAATGGATTTAACTTCTTCTACCTTTTAGCAAGTAGAAATAGAATGATGGGAACTTCTGATATAATAAAACTTATCAATAGAGATGAGCTGTCACATGTGGTTATTTTCCAACAGTTAATTAGAGAGATTAGAAATGAAAATAAAGGTTTCTTTAATGATGACCTAATATATGATATGTTTAAGAAAGCTGTAGAGCAAGAGATCAGTTGGACAAATCATATAATAGGAAATGGAATATTAGGTATAACAGAGGACACAACAGAGAGATATACAAAGTGGTTAGCCAACGAAAGATTGAAAGCTATAGGATTAAATCCAATCTATGAAGGATATGAAAAAAATCCTTATAGACATTTAGAAAAATTTGCTGATACAGAGGGAGAAGGAAACGTAAAAGCTAACTTCTTCGAAGGAACAGTTACTAGTTACAATATGAGTTCATCTGTAGAGGGATGGGACGAATTTTAAAAGTAATATAAATAAAAATGGTAGAAAATTATGTTTTCTACCATTTTTTTTATTTCTTATTTTTTAGTTAAAATTAATCTTTTATTTTAATACAGGCCAGTATCCTTTATTAGCTTCAATTAAATCATCTAAAATAGCTTTTGCAACAGATGCACTTGGAACTGTTTTAGACATAGTAAGAGCTTGCCATAACTTTTGATAAGACCCTTCTATCCAAGCTTCAACAGTTAGTTTCTCAACAGAAACTTGCTGTTCCATAAGTCCTTTTTGGAATTGTGGAATTGCTCCAACAACTAATGGTTCAGGTCCAGCATTTCCAACAATACAAGGGATTTCAACCATAGCAGTAGGATCAAAGTTAACTATAGCTCCATTGTTTTCAACGATTAAAAGCATTTTCTCTTTTGTGTTAAAAGCGATAGCTCTAGCAAGGTCAACTATGTAAGAAGCATGCTCATCTATATGAAGCTCTGTATTATTTGAAGTTTTATTTTTTACAATCTTATCACATTCACCAAAAACAAACTTCTCTCTTCCATCCATAACTTCATTAGCCCTTGTATACTCTTTATTTGAATGTTCAACAACATAATCAGGGAACAGATAGTATTTTAAATATGTATTAGGTAAAGTTGTAGGATCTACAGCAAATACATCTTTTGCTTTGGCAAATGTATCACACCAGCTAGCATCTGTGTGCTGGCTATCACCTTTTTTCTCCACATATCCATATTTAGCTACATGCTCTTTTAAGGCAGGCATTAAATCATTTCCAGCTTTATCTTTTATAGATTTCCACCAACCAAAGTGGTTTAATCCGTAGTACATAATATCCATATCTTTTCTAGAATCTAAACCTAAAATCTCAGCCATTCTAACTTCAATTCCAATAGGCATATCACAGATATTTAAAACTTTAGAGTTTGGCTTTAATCTTCTAGTAGCCTCAGCAACAATAGCAGCAGGGTTAGAATAATTTAGCATCCATGCATTAGGAGAGTATTTTTCCATATAATCAATTAACTCAATAACTCCTCCAATTGATCTCATACCATAAGCAACTCCTCCAGGACCACAAGTTTCTTGTCCAACTACTCCATGTTTTAATGGTATTTTTTCATCTAACTCTCTCATTGGATATTTTCCAACTCTAATATGAGCCATAACAAAATCTATATCAGTGAAAGCTTCTTCTGGTTTTGTACTGTAGCTAAACTCTATTTCAGGAGCTCTTTCTTTTAAAAGAATAGCACAAGCATCTCCTATTTTAGCTTGTCTTTTGGCATCATTATCATACATTTTAATCTGTCTAATTGGGAATTTCTCAAGATTGTCCAACAGCATTAAAATTATTCCAGGAGTAAATGTACTTCCTCCACCAGCAATTAAAATCGAAAACTTTTTCATAATAAATCCTCCTATGCGTTAATTAAATTTTTTTCTGAATCTATATTTTCTAAATCTTTATTCATTAAATCTTCGAAGCAGTCCCTAACTTGTGGAACTGATAGTCCTACAATAATCTGAAGAGCATTACCTTTTCTAACGACACCATGAGCTCCAGCTCCTTTAAATACAGAGTCGCCTTTAACTAAAGTTTCATCAAAAACAGTAACTCTAAGCCGAGTGGCACAGTTATTAACAGTTTCAATATTTTGAGCTCCCCCTAGACCTTGTAAGAAAGTGTAAGCTTGGTCAAAATAGGCATTTTCAACAACAACGTTTCCATTTTTTGCATCTTTTTTATTTTTAAAGTCCTCTTTAGTATAAAGTTTTACCTCTTCATCTTCATCCTCTCTACCTGGAGTTTTTAATTTGAATTTTTCAATACAGTATTTAAAAACAAAATAGTATATCGGTATGAAAGCCATTCCTACACCGATTTGTGCAATCATAACACCAGTGTGATTTTTGAAAAGTGGTATCCAGTTAATAGCAGCAATCTCTATAAGTCCAGATCCCATATTTCCAACAACTCCAAAAGCATACATAACTGCAGCCATAGAAGCAGCTAAAACCGCATGGATAGCAAATAGAAATGGTGCAATAAATAGGAATGTAAATTCTAAAGGTTCAGTAATTCCCACTAAAACTGCAGTAAGAGCAGCTGGAATTAAAAGTCCAGAAACAATTTTTTTCTTTTCAGGTCGAGCAGTTTTATAGATAGCTAGTGCTATACCAATTGCTCCAAATATTTTACTATTGCCATGTAGTGCAAATCCACCTTGTGGGAAAAGCTCTTTTAAAGGCAAAGTTGAGTTAGCAAAGTTAGAAAGATTTTGTGCCCAGAAAACTTGGATTCCATTATCAACAACTGCAGGTCCAAAGATGAAAGGACCATAAACAAAGTGATGAAGTCCAGTAGGAATTAGAATTCTTTCAAGTAAAGTGTATAACCAAACTCCAAAAGTTCCAGAAGAAATCATTAATGTTTGTAAAGATGAGATACCCATCTGTACTTTAGGCCATACCAAACATGTTACATATGCAGCTGGAATCATAGCTAAGAAAGCGATCATTCCAACAAGTGCACTTCCTTGAAATATTCCTAAAAAGTCAGGAAGTTTTGTATCAAAGAATCTGTTATGTATATAGATAGTAAGTCCTGATATTGCAATTGCTCCAACAATACTTGTGTCTAAAGTTTTAATTCCAGCTATTGTAGTTAATCCACTAACTCCTCCAATATTTTGAGTAAAATCTACTCCAAAACTTGGCCCCCAAAAAGTTAAAATGGCATTAATAAAATAGTTGAAAGTTAAATATGTAACTAATACAGATAAACATGCACGGGGATGAGCTTTTTTTGCTAACCCTATTGGAAGTCCAACTGCAAATATAAGTGGAAGTTGTCTAAATACAGTCCATCCTCCCTCTTCAATAATATAAACAAGTTTGTAGAATAACCCATCTGGATTCGCCAAAGAACCTACGAAATCTGGATTTTTTAAAATAATTGTAAGAGCTACTGTCAGTCCTGCAAAAGGAAAAAGTAGTACTGGTGCAAAAAGTGCTCCACCAAGTCTTTGAAAGAATTTTAACATCTTGTTACCTCCCAATTTTTTTCTAGGATCCTCTGTTATTCGAAGTATACAATAGAAAAAGTTCTAAATCAATACTTTGAATCTTAAAAACACACATTACTGTGAACGTAACATGTTACGTCAAAAAAATAAAAATATAGAAATTGTTTTGTAAATATAGAAAATTTAGATATAATGTAAAAAAATAAGAGGATAAGGGAGAGGAAAAAACTGTGAAGATAACAATAAAAGAGATTGCAGAGGATGCAGGGGTTTCTGTATCTACAGTTTCAAGAGTAATATCTAATAATCCCAAGATAAGTGAAGCTACAAAATCAAGAGTGAGAGAGGCTATTGAAAGATTAAATTATAAACCAAATATAATGGCAAGGGGATTAGTTAAAAGAAAAACAGGAATTCTAGGTGTTATAATGCCAAAGGAAACAACAACACTTTTTACAAGTCCGTTCTTTATAGAGGTTATGCAAGGAATTAGTTTAAAAGGAAAAGAGAGAGATTACTATATCATGTATGACTTTTGTAAAAATGAGAAAGAGGAGTATGAAGGAACAAAAAAGTTAGTTGAAAGTGGATTAGTAGATGGAATATGTCTTATGTCAACACGTAAAAATGATAAAAGTATTCAATATTTAAAAGAAACAAATTTTCCTTTTGTTATAATTGGTGAACCTGAGGAAAAAGATGGTGTTTTATGGGTAGATAATAATAATTTAAAGGCAACATATGATATGGTAAAAAAAATTGTTCATAAAAATTCTGAAAAAATAATTTTTGTAGGTGGAGATAGAAATTTAACAGTTACAATAAATAGAGTTGCTGGATTTGAAAAAGCATGCAAAGAACTGAAATTAGATTATTCTACATATCTAGGAAAAGATTTTTCTAGAGGAGAGGGATATAGATTAGCAGAGAAAATATTTTCAGAACAAAAATGTGAGAACTTTGTAATTTCAGACGACAATCTTTTAAAGGGGTTTTTAGAATATTTAGAAAAAAATAGTATAGAGAATGTAAATATAGGAAGTTTTAATAAAGCAAATATAAAAGAGAGCTGGAAAGATAAAATTTTTCTTCTTGATATAAAACCTGAAAAATTAGGAATGGAAGCAGTGGATCTTTTAGTGAATTGCATTCAAGATAAGTTAGAGAGTTGTAATAAAATAGTAGATATAGAGTTAAATTAAAAGTTGTAAAAAAGGTTGTAGTAACTTTTTTACAACTTTTTTGTATTATATATAGACAAATTTGAAATTAGATGCTACAATACACAAAAAAGAGCAAACGTTTGCACAAAATACAAAAAGTTTACCATTCTAAAGATATATTAAGGAGAGATTAAAATGTGGTGGAAAGAGTTAGTGGGATATCAGATTTATCCGAGAAGTTTTAAAGATTCCAATGGAGATGGAGTAGGAGACTTAAAAGGAATAATAGAGAAATTAGATTATTTAAAAGATTTAGGGATAGATCTTATTTGGGTTTCCCCATTTTTTAAAAGTCCAAATGATGATAATGGTTATGATATAAGTGACTATAGAGATATTTTAGAGGAGTTTGGAACTATGGAGGATTTTGACAATCTTTTATCAGAAACTCATAAAAGAGGAATGAAACTAATAATAGATCTTGTAATAAACCATACAAGTGATGAACATCCATGGTTTGTTGAAGCAAGAGAGTCAAAAGATAGTCCTAAGAGAGATTGGTACATCTGGAGAGAGGGAAAAGATAATGAAGAACCAAATAACTGGGAAAGTATTTTCAAAGGATCAGCTTGGGAAAAGTGTGAAAAAACAGATGAATACTATTTACATCTTTTTTCTAAAAAACAACCTGATTTAAATTGGGAAAATGAAGAGATGAGAAAAGAGATTTATAATATGATGAACTGGTGGTTAGATAAAGGAATTGATGGATTTAGAGTTGATGCTATAAGTCATATTAAAAAAGTTGATGGATTCCCTGATATGCCAAATCCTGATGGAAAAAAATATGTAGATTCTTTTGACATGCATATGAATATAGATGGAATTCAAAAATATCTAAAAGAATTAAAAGAGGAAACTTTTGCAAAATATGATATAGTAACTGTTGGAGAAGCCAACGGGGTAGATGCTAAAAACGCTGATGAATGGGTTGGGAGTGAAAATGGAAAATTCAATATGATATTTCAATTTGAACATCTAAAGTTATGGGATTATGAAGGAGATACTGAGTTTTGTCCAAAAGCCTATAAAGATGTTTTAAATAAATGGCAAGTAGCTCTAGAAAACAGAGGGTGGAATGCACTTTTCATTGAAAATCATGACATTCCAAGAAGTACATCAACATGGGGTAATGATGGGGAGTACTGGTTAGAATCAGCAAAATCTTTTGCAACAACATATTTTTTACAAAAAGGAACTCCATTCATCTATCAAGGACAAGAGATTGGAATGACAAATACAGTTTTTAACTCTCTTTCAGAGTTTCAAGATGTAAAAAGTGTGAATGAGGGAAAAGAAAAATTAGAAGCAGGGATGTGTGAAAAAAAAGTTTTAGAGATTTTATCCAACACATCTAGAGATAATGCTAGAACTCCTATGCAGTGGAATGATAGTTTAAATGCTGGATTTACAACAGGAAACCCGTGGTTAAAAGTAAATAGTAACTACAAAAATATAAATGTGCAAAGTCAAATTAAAGATGAAAATTCAATATATAATCACTACAAAAAATTGATATCTTTAAAGAAAAACAGTAAAACTTTAACTCACGGAGAGTTTAAATTAGTTTTAGAAGATGATAAACATATATTTGCTTATTTGAGAGAACTGGATAATGAAAGATATCTTATTTTATCAAACCTAAGTGAAAATGAAAAAAAATTAAATCTGTCAGAATTTAATATAAAAAATGAGGATATAGTGCTATCAAATTATAAAATTATAGAAAAAGATTTAAAGGAGTTTGTAGTTAGACCGTTTGAAAGTGTAGTATATAAAATTTAATATATATAGGGGAGAAATTAAAATGAAAAAGAAAAGTTTAATATCATTTGATTTTTGGCAAAAATTAGGAAAAGCTTTAATTGTTGTAATAGCAGTGATGCCTGCAGCAGGACTTATGGTTTCTATTGGTAAACTTCTTGGAACAAGTGGATTATCTATGATTGGAAGAATTATAGAGGATATGGGATGGGGAGTAATTGTAAATTTAAATATACTTTTTGCAGCAGCAATTGGTGGTTCGTGGGCAAAAGAAAAAGCTGGTGGAGCTTTTGCAGGAGTGATAGCTTTTATATTGACAAATAGAATAACGGGGGCTATATTTGGAATAAATGGAGCGATGTTAAATAATTCTGAAGCGGTTATTACATCACTAACAGGACAAGAACTATTAGTAAAAAATTATTTTACAATGGTTATGGGAGCTCCAGCTTTAAATATGGGAGTTTTCGTAGGAATACTTTCGGGATTCTTAGGAGCAGTACTGTTTAATAAATATCAAACTTTTGATAAACTACCAAAGTCTTTAGCATTCTTTAATGGAAAAAGATTTGTACCATTTGTAGTAATATTTGGATCATTTGTTATGGCTACTGTTTTATCTTTAATCTGGCCTTTTGTTCAGTGGGGACTGAATAGCTTTGGTGAATGGATTGCAACTTCTAGAAATACAGCACCAGTAATAGCACCATTTATATATGGAGCTTTAGAGAGGTTGTTATTGCCATTTGGATTACATCATATGTTGACAATTCCTATGAATTATACAGAACTAGGTGGAACATACCAAGTTTTAACAGGAACTGCAGTGGGAAGTACAATTGCAGGACAAGATCCAATCTGGTTAGCTTGGATAACTGATTTAAATAACTTAAAAGCAGCAGGAGATATGACGGGATATAAAAATCTTTTAGATACAGTTGTTCCAGCTAGATTTAAGGCTGGTCAAGTGATATTATCAACAGCTTCTCTTTTAGGAATTGGGCTAGCTATGTTAAATAATGTTGATAGCGATAAAAAAACACAATATAAAACAATATTTATATCGTCGATGCTAGCTGTATTTTTAACAGGAGTAACAGAGCCAATTGAATTTATGTTTATGTTTGTGGCACCAGTTTTATATGTAGCTTATGCAATTTTAACAGGACTTGCTTTTGCTTTAGTGGATATAATCTCTTTAAGAGTTCACTCTTTCGGGTTCTTAGAACTACTTTCTCGTATACCTTTAATGATGAAAGCAGGACTGTATAAGGATTTAATAAACTTTGTAATAGTAAGTGGAGGATTTTTCTTTGCAAACTACTGGCTGTTCAATGTAATTATAAAAAAATATGATTTACCAACTCCTGGAAGAAGAGGAAATTATATTGATGAAGAGGAAGATAGCAGTGATGAAAAAGTAAAAACAACTGGTAAACAAGAGGAGATTCCAGTTAGAATAATTGAGCTTCTTGGTGGAAGTGAAAATATAGTTGATGTAGATGCATGTATGACAAGACTTAGAGTTACTGTAAAAGATGCAGATGTAGTAGGAGATAAAAATATGTGGAAAAAAACTGGCTCTATAGGACTAATAATAAAAGATTGTGGAGTTCAGGCTATATATGGACCTAAAGCAGATATACTAAAATGTAAAATAATTGATATATTAGGGAGATAAATTTTAAATGAAACTATTAACACTAAACTGTCACTCTTGGCAAGAGAAAGATCAATTGGAGAAAATGAAGTATCTGGCTAAGACAATATTTGAGGAGAATTATGAGGTAGTTGCTTTACAAGAGGTAAATCAATTGATAGAAGACAAGATTTTATATGATGATATAAGAGAGGGAAATTTTATAGATATTCTGTGTAAGGAGCTAAAAAAATTAGGGGTTGAGTATAGCTACCGTTGGGATTATCATCATATAGGATACGATGTTTTTCACGAAGGAACTGGGATTCTTTTTAAAGGGGAGTTAAAAGAAAGTTTAGGGGAGTTTATAGGAAAAACTAAAGATACAAACTTTTGGAAAACAAGAAAATTTACAATGATATCTAAATTAGTTGGAGATATCATAATAGATTTTTATAGTTGCCACATGGGATGGTGGAAAGATAGAGATAATCCTTTTGAAGAACAATTAGATGAATTAATAGATTTTGCTAATAAAAGGGGAAACATATACTTTTTAATGGGAGATTTTAATAATGATGCTAATATTAGAGGAGAGGGATATGACTATTTATTGACAAAAGGAGTTAAAGATACATATTTAGAAGCTGTAAAAAAAGATGAGGGGATAACTGTACCAGGTGTTATTGCTGGTTGGGAGGGGAAATGCAGTAATCCTAAAAGAATAGATTTTATTTTTACAAATAGTGAGAGTGAAATAAAATCCAGTGAAGTTATTTTTAATGGAAAGAATAAAGAGATTATATCAGATCACTTTGGGGTAGCTATAGAGATATAAAAATAAAAGGATTGAACTAATGAGTAGTTCAATCCTTTCTCTATTTACTTTTTTATTTAGCTGAAGGCTTAACTTTTTTTAAGAAATTATAGAAAACGAATACTATGATTCCTGTTGTAATATAAAGTTGAATACCAGCAATATTTCTAACAACGTTAGAGTATTCTAGTAGATTTATACTAGCTAAGTAAGCACTCATTCTAAAAGAAGCTACAGTTCCAACTGCCATAGGGAAGGTAGTTCCTGCAAAACCAGGGTGGAAGTTAAAGCTAAAGAATTTAGGAATACTTAAAAGTATTGAAATAAGTGTTACAAAAACAATTCCGTATAAGAAGAATGCAACATATATTTTAGGTTCTTTAACTACATTTAAGTAACCAATAGCACAAAGACTTGATGGTGCTAACAATATGGCTTTTGTATGATAAACCATATCAGGTAAAGGTTTTATAATCAATCTTCTAATCATAAAAGGAATTATTGTGAAAAATACAGTTACCCCATAGATTAAAACCCATTTGGAAATAACAGGTTCATCCATAGCTCCACCTACAACAATAGAAACCATAATTCCGTTATAAGTTACAAACCAACTTGGAACAAAGGTATCGATGTTAAAGTTTTTAATAACATTTCTATAAGTAAAGATACAAATAGCAAAAGCATGAAAAAATATACCGAAAAGCCAAAGATTTTTTCCTAAAAAAGGACTGTATGGAAGTAAAAATGCTCCAATAATCATGGCTAACATAGAGTATGTACCATATAAACTAGCAGGAATAGTGTTGCTATACTCAGCTAGAAAGGCCTCTTTATGTTTAAAAATCTTTATAGTTGCTAAAATAAATACTATAATACCAATAATCATGAAAATGTTTCTAAGGTAAGTAAAATTTAGTAATAAAAAGGCATTGGCAAGAGTGCATGCCCCAACGGTTGTAGCAATAGCCCCAACGGGAAAACGCTCTAACCTATCAATTGTCTCTTTAATCATTATAATCTCCTTGTATTTTATTTTTTATACTCAAACTCAAGTTCAGAATTTATATTGAAGAAATCAGAGTAATCAATTTTAAAAATTGATTTTTTAATTTTTGAGATATCAATATTAAGTCTGATTAACTGTGTTAAAACACCTGTGTATGAAAGATCTCCCTGAATAATAGCTCCATAGATTTTTCCATCTTTATGAGCAATTTTTTTGTAGACACCATCTCTTTCTCTGAGAGAATCAATGATCATTCCCTCTGTTTTTTCATAGATGTGTAAACAACCTAAAGATAAAGTTGGAATATCAAAGAAGTTCATAGTTGATTTAGCAAAGAAAAAATCATCCATAACTCTAGTTTTTCCTGCCATATTTGAAGTGGCAGCAATTCCCTCTTTTACTGCAACCGACCAAATGGTACCATTGCCACTAACATCTCCAGCTCCATACACATCTTTGACATTAGTTTCACCTTTTTCGTTAAAAAGAAGACCAATTTTATTGTACTCTATTGATGTATTTTCTAAAAACTCCACATTGGGTTTTACTCCAGCACAAACAATAACTAAATCTGCTAGAAGCTCAACATCTCTACCCTCATCTAATAAACTTAAAGAGTTAATCAGGTTAGGATTTCTTGGATTTACATTTAGTTTTGTAACTTTTGAATCAAAGAATAGTTTCACACCCTGCTCAACTAATTTTTTTTCGTAAGTTATAGACGCTTCTTTATCAAGTTGTAATGGGAGTAATCTATCAGACATCTCAATTAAAGAGAGATTAGCATGAACATTCTTATTATGAATTAGTCCACAGATTGCATCCATACCAATTAAACCAGCACCAATTACAACAATATTTTTTGCTTTTTTAGAAATCTCTATAATTTTATTGCAGTCATCTAAAGATTTTAACCCCACAACATTTTCTTTGCCATTTATATTCTCAATAGGTGGGAAAAATGGTCTAGATCCAGAGGCGATTAAAACTTTATCATATGAAACAACTTCATTATTATCTAAAGTGATAGTTTTTTCATTTTCATTTAAAGAGATAACCTCTCTTCCTTTGAGCCAGTTAATACTGTTTTTTTCAAAGAAATCTTTATCTACAAAATTGATACCATCAATATCTCTCATTCCTCCAATATAGTGATGAAGGATACATCTAGAGTAGATATCAGTATCTTTAGAGATCAGTGTAATATCTGCATTTTTATCTAAAGCTCTTAAGTTTTCTGCTCCATTAATTCCAGCTGCAGAAGCACCAATTATAACATATTTCATTATTTTACCTCCTCAAGAGTAATTGCAGCCATAGGACATTTAGCAACACATTGCGGTCCATCAGGATCATGACTACACATATCACATTTCATAATCTCTTTTTTAGTTGCTTTATCCTCTTTTAAAGTTCCGTATGGACATGCCATTATGCACATATAACAACTAGCACATCTGTTTTTATCATAAGTGACATATCCCGTTTCAGAATCTTTTCTCATAGCTCCACTCATACAAGTATAAACACATTCAGGAAGATCACAATTTCTACAAAATATTGGAGAAAATTTAAAATCACTGCTTAAAACGACTCTATTCCTAGAGTCAGCAGAATCGTGAGAAACTAAGCAGGCACTAACACAAGTTAAGCAACCGATACATTTACTTCTATCTATTTTTATTCTTTTCAATTTAATCTCTCCTTTACTTTTAGATTTTTTCAATAGAAACTGGAGCGTATTTGTATGAAGGCTCCTTAGAGTATGGATCATATATAGAAAGCGTTAAATTATTTGTTTCTATATAGTGAATAGGTGCATATAAGACATCATGTGGCAGAGTATCTGTAGTCAATGCTAAGAATTTACTACTTCTACCATTTATAGATTTAACTAAAACTTCATCTTGTGACTCAATACCTAACTCTTCACCAAGAGTCTTAGAGATATAGATATATGAGTTATCTGAAGTTGAGTCATTAACATATGCAATCTCTTTTGTTCTAGTTTGAGTATGCCACTGTCCAACAGTTCCTCTTCCAGTATTTAGAACATATGGATAAGTTTCATTTGTAGGAACAGGATTTTCCGCTACATCTTCAAATACAAATTTAACTTTTTTACTTGGTGTATAGTACTCTCCATTTTCAAATAGTCTTCTTTCATTGTCAACTAAAGTTTCTCCCTCTTTAAATGGCCACTGAACACCATACCCATTTTCTAAAAGTTTATAAGTAACTCCAGTCATATCACAAGGAGTATCCTTTGTAACTTTAACCATTTTATTGAAAACTGCTTCAGGAGTTTCCCATCCGTCTAAAAGTTTTCCCATACCCAAAGCTTTTCCAATATTGTATATAACTTCAAAATCACTAAAAGATCCTTCAGGTTTAGGAATAACAGGATTTAATTTAGATATTCTTCTCTCTGTATTAATAAGTGTTCCCTCTTTTTCGATTCCAGAAACTACTGGTAGGAAAAGGTCAGCAAGTTCAGAACTATCAGTATTTGGATATAGATCTTGAACAACAAAAAGGTCTAAATTTTCCACAGCTTCTTGGAATTGAGTATTGTTAATCCATGAGTGTCTAGGGTTTGTACAAAGAATCCAAAGTGCTTTTATCTCTCCAGTGATTATTTTTTCAATGATAACATTATAAGGAAGTGTAGGTTTTGTTGGGAAAATAGCTGGATCTAATCCTAAAGCATCTCCAACAATCTTTCTCTTAACCTCATCAGCGTATTCTCCACCACCATATAATCCAGTTGTATTACTAAAAAGACGAGATCCCATAGCATTACATTGTCCTGTGATAGAGTTTGCACCAGTTCCTGCTCTACCTATATTTCCAGTCATAACAGCCAAGTTGATTATACTTTGAGCAGTCCTAACAGCTTGGTAACTTTGATTTATTCCCATAGTCCACCAGAAAGAAACAGCATCTCCTTCATGGATAAGTTTAGCTAAAGTTAAAAACTCATCTTTAGTTATTCCTACTTTTTCCTCTATATCATCAATAGAGAATTTTGAAACATGCTCTTTAAAGGTATCAAAATTTTCTGAATATTTTTCAATATAACTGTTGTCAATCCAGTTGTTTTCAATTAAATAGTTAGCAATAGTATAGTATAAAACAATATCACTTTTAGGTTTTATACAGAAGAAATAGTCAGCATTTTGAGCTGTTTCACTTTTTCTAACATCTATAACAATAACTTTCTTATTTTTATTTTTTCTAACTCTATCCCAAATGATGGGGTGAGCTACTACAGGATTAGCTCCAGTAAAAATAATAGTATCAGAAAGTTCTAAATCATTTAGTGTATAAGGAGGGGCATCAAATCCAAAACTTTGTTTATGTGCAACCACAGACGTAGCCATACAAAGTCTAGTATTTCCATCCAGTTGTCCACCTACAAAGTTTCTAAAAACGTGACCAACTAAAGCCATTTCTTCTAAAGCTAGTTGACCAGTGCTTATACAAGCTACACTTTCTTTTCCATGTTTTTCAACGATATCCTTTAACTTATCACTAAAAAAATTATATGCTTTTTCCCATGAAATCTCCTCTCTTCCATTTTCAGTTTTTAATAGGGGATTTTTAGGAAAATCAGCTGATGTAAGTTGTTTATCTAGATTTAAACCTTTGATACAACTAAATCCTTTGTTTACAGGATATTTTTCAGTGGGAATAACTTTTTTAATTTTATTGTCTTCAACGTAGAAATCCATGTTACATGCTAATGAACAGTAGTTGCAAGTTGTTTGAATTTTATTCATATTCTCTCCTCCTTGGTATACAAGTATTATATACATATTATAATACTTATTAATAAAAAATAGTAGTGTGATTTTAATCACACTACTATAAAAAAGGTTAAAATTAATTCTAAAAATGCTTAAAAACTATTGTGTTACAAGTTCTAGCTCAACAGGAATAAACTGTGGAACTGTTTCCTTTTTTACAATTTTATCAGCTGCTTCAATTCCTTTAGCACCAATCTCTGCTGGTTTTTGAGCAACAGTTGCAGCAAGTTTACCCTCTTTAACAGCTTTCACTGCATCTTCAGTGGCATCAAAACCAACGATTATAACATCAGTTTTTCCAGATGCTTCAATAGCTTTTAGAGCTCCAAGGGCCATCTCATCATTATGAGCAAAAACAGCATTAACTTCAGGTTGTGCTTGTAAAATATTTTCCATAACATTAAGTCCTTTAGTTCTGTCAAAGTCAGCAGCTTGTTTTGCAACTATATCTAATTTATTCTGAGCAGCCTTGTTAAATCCTTCTCCTCTATCACGAGCAGCAGTTGTACCAGGGATTCCTTCTAACTCTACAACTTTATTATTTTTTCCATTTAATTTTTCAACTATGAAGTTTCCAGCTAATTCTCCACCAGCTACGTTATCAGAAGCGATATGAGTAACTACTTTTCCACCATTAGATGCTCTATCTAAAGTTATTACTGGAACTTTATTACGGTTAGCAGCTTTAACAGCTGATACAACAGCGTCAGAATCAGTTGGATTTATTAAAAGAACATCTATACCTTTAATAAGTAAATCTTCAACATTTCCTAACTCTTTAGAAGGATCATTTTGAGAATCTAAAACAACAATCTCATGCCCCATCTCTTTTGCTTTAGAAACAGCTCCCTCTTTTAAAGTAACAAAGAAAGGATTATCTTGTGTAGAAACAACTAATCCTACTTTAGCAGCTTCAGCAATTGTCCCCATACCTAAAGCAAGAACCATAAGTCCTAAAAATCTTAATTTGTTTTTCATAATTATTACACCACCCATAAAATTTATTTAGAAGATTTTTTATCAATTAAAACAGCAATAAGAATTACTAAAGCTTTAACCATCATCTGATAGTAAGATGATACATTTAAAAGGTTTAAAGCATTTCCTAAAACACCAATAATAATTGCCCCAAGAGCAGTTCCTGCAATAGTTCCAACTCCACCAGCAAGAGATGTTCCACCTAAAACAACTGCAGCGATAGCATCAAGTTCATATCCAGATCCAGCAGTAGGTTGAGCCGAACCAAGTCTAGAAGTTACGATAACTCCAGCTAAAGCTGAAAGAGCTCCACAAACACCATAAACTAAAGTTTTATATTTAGATGTATTTACTCCTGAAAGTTTAGTAGCCTCTTCATTTCCACCAATAGCATAGATATATCTACCAAATTTAATATTATTTAGTATATAGTATCCAGCGATGAAAAGAGCAATCATAATATATATCGGGATAGGAATATCAAAGAAGTAACCTCCACCAATATTATCAAAGAAATCTCCACCATCTCTTACAGGGATTGGCTTACCATCAGTGAAAACTAAAGTGGCTCCCCTTAAAAGAGTCATAGTAACTAAAGTAACTATGAAAGGTTGAAGTTTAGCATATGATATAAGTAAACCGTTAAAAATTCCAAAAAGTCCACCAATAACAATAGCAATAACAATAGCCAAAATTGGATTTACACCATTAGCTATTAAACTTGCTCCAAAAGCTCCAGTTAAAGCTAAAATAGAACCAACAGAAAGATCGATTCCACCAGTTAAAATAACTAAAGTCATTCCAATAGCGATAACTGAATTTATAGACGTTTGTCTTAAAACGTTTAAGATATTATTAACTGATAAAAACCTTGGGTTTAAAAAAGAAACTATTATAGAGAAAACAATTAAACCAATTAGAGGCTTATTGTTATATATTTTTTTTAACATTATTTATTCAACTCCTACTGCATATCTCATTATTTTTTCTTGAGTGAACTCATCTTTAGATAGAGTTCCACTTATTTTGTGTTCATGGATAACCATAATTCTATCACTTAGTCCCATTACTTCTGGCATTTCAGAAGATATCATAATAATACTAAGACCTTTTTTCTTTAGCTCGTTAATAACATCATAGATCTCTTTTTTAGCACCAACATCTACTCCTCTAGTTGGTTCATCTAAAATCAGAATTTTAGGATTAGTTAAAAGAGCTTTTGCAATAGCTACTTTTTGTTGGTTTCCACCACTTAAGTTTTTAATAATTTGATTAGGTGAAGGAGTTTTTACTCCAAATTTTTCAATATATTCATCAACAGATTTGTTTTCAGCATTTTTATTTAAACCTAATCTACTTGAAAAGAATTTTAAAGATGAAAGAGTCATATTTTCTTTAACACTTAATCCTAATACAAGTCCATCTCCTTTTCTGTCTTCTGAAACGTAGGCGATTCCATGATTTACACCAGATTCAGGAGAGTCAATAGAAACCTCCTGTCCCTCCATAAAAACTTTTCCAGAGGATTTTTTATAATATCCATATATAGTTTTTACAAGTTCACTTCTTCCAGCACCCATAAGACCAGCAATACCTAAAATCTCTCCCTTTTTTAAAGTGAAAGAGGCATCTATAACATATTTACCACAAAGATTTTCAACTTTTAAAACCTCAGCTCCAGGAGCTACAGAAACATTTGGGAACTGCTCACTTAAAGTTCTTCCAACCATTTTTTCAATAATATAGTTTTCGTCAATATCTTTAACTTCAGCTTCAGAGATAAACTTCCCATCTCTTAAAACAGTTATATCATCACAAATAGCGGGAATCTCTTTTAATCTATGAGATATGTAAATAATACTTTTTCCTTCTGATGTAAGCTCTTTAATAACTTTGAAAAGACTTTCAGTTTCCTTATCAGTTAATGCATCTGTAGGTTCATCCATAACAATAAGTTTAGCGTTTTGTGAAAGAGCTTTTGCAATTTCAACCATTTGCATCTTACCTATTGTTAAATCTTTTATTAAAGTTTTTTCACTGTCTTCAACATTAAGAAGATCTAAAATAGATCTAGCTTCTCTATGCATAAGAGTCCAATCTATTTTTCCAAAACTATTTGTAAGTTCTCTTCCTAAAAATATATTCTCAGTTATACTCATATGTTGAATTAGATTCAACTCCTGATGAATAATAGCAATACCAGCTTCTTGAGAATCTTTAGTTCCTTTAAAAGTAACTTCATGTCCATGATAGAAAACAGTTCCTGAATCTTTACTATAGATTCCAGTCATTATTTTCATAAGTGTTGACTTTCCAGCACCATTTTCTCCCATTAAAGCCATAACTCTTCCTTTATAAGCGTTTAAACAAGCACCATCTAGGGCTTTTACACCTGGGAAAGATTTACAGATATCTTTCATTTGTAAAACAATCTCTTTATTCATTTAGAAAACTACTCCTGACTTTAAAATAATATTTGCATATGGAGTACATTCTCCAGTTCTAACAATCGCTTCACTTTCTCTTGTAATCTCTTTAAACTCTGTATGAGAAACTTCAACAACTTTAGGGTTCATTCCATTTTTTTGGAAAGTTTCTAAAATTTCGTTGTAAACTTTAGGGTTAATAGTTTTAATTTCAGAAGCTAAAACAATCTCTTCAACCATCATTTCACTTAAAATTGCATCTAAAGTTTTTATAAAGCTAGGATATCCAGCTTCAATAGCTAAATCTATTCTTTTAACACCTTTTGGAAATGGAAGTCCAGCATCACAAAGTGTAATATGAGATGTATGACCTATTTTAGCAATCTCATAAGAAAGTTCACTATTTAAAAGTTTTCCTTTTTTCATAATCTATTCTCCTTTAAAATTTAATACTTCTTCAAGAGTTGGTATCGATGTTTGAGCACCAATTCTAGTAACAGATATAGCAGCAACTTTAGTTCCTCTATCAATAGCTTCTTCAAAAGTTAAACCAGAAGCAAGTCCATTTACAAAACCACCAATGAAACTATCTCCAGCAGCAGTTGTATCAATAGCCTTAACTTTGTAAGCTGGGAATGATTTTCTCTCTGTTTTACTTATAAACATACATCCTTTGCTTCCTAAAGTGACGATAAGTCCTTTAACACCTTTGTCTAAAAGGATGTTAGCAGCCTTTATAACACTTTCTTCGTCAGTAACAGGTATTCCCGATAAAATCTCTAACTCTGTTTCATTAGGAATTATATAATCAGAATTTGAAATAATCTCTTCATCTAATTTATTAGCAGGAGCTGGATTTAAAATAGTTATTTTTCCAAGCTCTTTAGCTTTTTTTAATGAATATTTAACTGTTTCCATTGGGATTTCAAGTTGAGTAACAAGAATATCACAATTTTTAATAGTATCTAAATGTCTATCTATATAAGAGTTATCTACCTCATAGTTAGCTCCAGGAACAACAATAATTCTATTTTGTCCATTATCCTCTACTATAATTTTAGCAATACCAGTAGCTTCATCACAATATTCTATGTTAGAAACATCCACTCCATCTTTTTTCATAGAATCTAGAAGAATCTTTCCCATTCCCTCTTTTCCTATTTTTCCTAGCATAGAAACTGGAGATTCCATCTTCCCCATAGCAACAGCTTGGTTAGCTCCTTTTCCACCAGGGATTTGCATGAATTTTTTACCTAAAAGAGTTTCTCCACCACGAGGTGCTCTTTCGCAAATTGTAACTAAATCCATGTTAATGCTTCCAACAACAACAATTTTTTTCATTTTAAAATCTCCTTAAAAAATAATTAATGTGACTAAATAGTGTACACAATAAGTTTAAAAAATACTCGATACTTTTAATTTAGCACACTAAAAAAGTAATGTCAATAAAATAAAAACTGAAACTTTGTGAAAAGTTTCAGCATTCTTTAGGATTATTTAGTTGGAATAGCCACCTCAACACGGTTTTTATATGCATTTTTAAGTGCACTTAAAATGTCGCCATGACTATCTCTTAAACTCATTGTGGCTCCAGCAGTTATATCAGCAACCTCTTTTTTTTCAGCGTCAGTTAATTTATTATACTTTTCTTTATCTTTTTCATTGTTACTACTTTTCTTAAGTGGTCTACCATTTACATCAGAATATAGTTTTGTGAAAATAAGTTCTAATTCATCAACTGTTTTACCTTTAAATTTTTCTTGGAAAAAATCCATTTGTTTATCCCATTCATTTCTAGGATTCATTCCGTAGCTAGCTCCACGCTCTCTTTTAGTTTTCCAGTTATCAACTTCATGGGCAATATTAGCAGGAGTATTTTCTGTTTTTCCAATAACTTTTTTAGTTTTATGGTCAGCTAAATTATGCCCTTCAGTTTCAGGCCATCCTGAAAAGTGAGGCATACTTTCGCCGTCGTAATTTGGTGTACTGACTTCTAAGGCGTCAACTACAGCATTTATAATTTTTCCATTAGCATCAAAAAGCACAGCTGCATCCACATAGTTAAAACTGTAAACCTGCTGTCCCTCACTATCTTTACCAGGACCAACTCTAAAATTTGTTGAGTGTCCTAAACCTTGATAGAGTTTAGTTTCAGCTGCAAAAGATGTAATTGATCCACAAAGTAAAAGTGCTGAAAGAGATAGAGGTAACCATTTTTTTATCATTAAAATCACTCCTTTTGAAAATAGATTAGTTACTAAGTAGTATTTATATACCTTATTTTTTTTGAAAAAACAAGAAAAAATTTTTTTCTAAAGGATTTATTTAAAATAAAGAGAATAATGTAGCATAAAAATAATTAAATACAGGAGGAGTTTTATGTTGCATAGAGGAAAAGTTTATGCGGAGAAGGAGGTTTCCAAATGGATGATTTAAAGAGTAGTAAGCTTGGATTTTGGAGTATTTTCTTCTTAGGGATAAACTCAATAATTGGATCAGGAATTTTTCTTTTACCAAATAAAGCTTATGCTGATGTAGGATTGGCTAGTTTGATAGTAATTTTGATAAACGCTGTTTTAGCACTGTTTTTAGCACTTTGTTTTGCTGAAACAGCAAGTATCTTTGATAAAAATGGCTCATCATTTGTATATGCAAAAGAGGCATACGGAAATTTTATAGGGTTTGAGATTGGAATTTTTGCTTGGTTTATAGGTATTGTGAGTTGGTCAGCAGAGATTCAAGGTTTTTTAACGGCACTTGGCGGAATATACCCCATAGCTATTGACCCTTATTATAATAAAATTTTTGTTATAGCCATAGGAATTTTTTTAGGAGTATTAAATTACTTAGGAGTTAAATTCTCAAAAATACTTAATAATCTTATAACAGTAAGTAAATTGCTACCTTTAATATTATTTGTTCTTGTAGGAATATTTTTTATAAAAGGATCAGACTTTTTCCCATTGATTCCTAAAATAGAGCTTGGTCTTTCAACTGGAAATTTAGGAGTTGCAACGTTAGTTATATTTTACGCATTTACTGGATTTGATTTATTAGCAGTAGCAGCAGAGGATATGCAAAACCCAACAAAAAATCTACCTAAAGCTATAATATGGGTTATGATATTTTGTTCCATTTTCTATTTAATGGTTATGGTAATATGTATAGGGCTATTGGGTCCTAAACTAGGAATAACCTCAGTTCCTATAGCTTCAGCAACAGCAGCAATATTTGGAAGTTCTGGTTTTTTATTTATAACAATAGCCACGTTAGTTTCTATTGGAGGAATAACAATAGCATTATCTTTTATTGCACCAAGATCGATTCAAGCCTTAGCAGACAGTAAATATGTACCAGAGGTTTTTAATAAAAAAGGTAGATTTGGAACGGCAGGATTTGCAATTTTATTAACAACAGCAATAACTGTTAGCCTAGCTCTTTATGGAGATTTTATTTTTTTAGCAAGTCTTACAGTTATAGCTCGTTTAATTGAGTTTATATCTACAGCAGGGTCTGTATTAGTTTTCAGAAAAAGAAAGTTAAAAGCACAATATAAAATTCCTTTAGGACCAATTATTCCAGTAATAGCTATAATATTATCAATATGGTTATTAAGTCAATCATCTCATGAAAATCTATTGTTTATTATAATAGGATTTATAGTTGGTGCAATCTTGTATGTAACTTATGCCAAAAAGCAGATGGAGAAACAATAAAAATAGGGAGGATATATTTGCATCCTCCCTATTTTTTTATGTCTATTTAAATTTTGTTTTTGAGATTTCTTTTTTATTTTGTAAAAAAAAATGTACAAAAATTTAAAAAGATACAAAATTTCAAGGAAAATGATTGGGGAATCTGAATATTTAAATAAACAATTGGGAGAGATATATATGGATAATCTTAGGGAGGATTTAATAGTTATCAATGAAAATGACATTTTATATCTAGCAAGTTATGTAGGTAAATTGATATTGGAATCTGGTGGTGAAACTTATAGAGCAGAGGATATGGTAGATAAAATATGTAATCACTACGGTCTTGAGTCAAATTCATTTGCAGTTTTATCTAGTATTCTAACAACAATAAGAGGAAGAGAAAGAAGATTTTTTACAAATATAGAAAAGATAAGGATGAGAACTATAAATGTAGAAAAAATTTCTAAACTTAGCTCGTTAGTAAGAGATATAGATAGTTATACTTTTAAAGAGTTTCTTGAAAAAGTAAAAGAGATTGATGATGAAAAAGCATATGGTTTTCTTTATGTACTATTAGGAAATTGTATTGCAGCAGGAGCTTTTGCTTACTATTTTGGCGGAGATAGAGGTAGCTGTATCGCTTCAGTTATCGGAGCTATTTCAATA
This sequence comes from Cetobacterium sp., assembly GCF_051653945.1. Classification (GTDB taxonomy): domain Bacteria; phylum Fusobacteriota; class Fusobacteriia; order Fusobacteriales; family Fusobacteriaceae; genus Cetobacterium_A. The sequence continues at coordinate 3,577 of NZ_JBOFXD010000088.1, read as the reverse complement.
TCATTTTTAGGATACTTTGCTGCAAAATTAATGATAAATAAATTTTTTTTAAATTTAGTTGGTGGTATGGTTTGCTCCTTCTCAGCATATATATGTTTTTTATTTGGAATAATTCCAGAAATTTCAGTAACTATAATTTCAACATTGATGTTGTTAGTACCTGGAATTGCATTCACAAATTCGATTAGAGATTTAATAACAGGAGATTTAGTTTCAGGAATTGCAAGAGGAGTGGAAGCCTTTATGGTAGGAACCGCTTTAGCTATAGGATCTGGAATAACTCTATCCATTATAAAAACATTGGGAGGATTATTATGAAGGTAATAATAATTCAGGTTATATCTTCGATTATTGCAACTTATGGTTTTGGAATAATATTTAATGTAAAAGGTGTGAAGAATTTATATGGAAGTTTTGGTGCTGGAATAGGATGGCTAGTATATAGTTTATTAAGTGAAAAAGGGTTTACATACTTCATATCTTATACAGCAGCTTCCTCGACAATAACAATATATTCTGAAATTTTATCAAGAAGATTGAAAGTACCAACAGTTTCATTTTTATATCCTTGCATGATACCTTTGGTTCCTGGTGGAGGAATTTATTATACAATGTACTATATAGTACAAGATAGTCTATCCAAAGCGGTAGAAAAAGGAATAGAAACCTTTATTATTTCAGGATCAATTGCAATTGGGATTTTAACAGTATCAACATTTTCACAAGTGTATTATTATATTATAAAGAAAAAAACAAAAGAAAATTTGTAAGAGGAGTTTCACTATGGGGATTTTAAAGGTTTATATACTAGCTATTGTAACAGGATTTGTAACAGGGCTTATAACAATACCGTATAGATGGCTAATAGAAAAATCAGCTGATATTAGGGATTTGATTTTTAATTTAAACAATCCATTCTACTATTTAATGTTAGGTTTTATTGGAATATATATTATAGGTATTTTAATAGGCAAGATGGTAGAGGATAGTCCGCTAATTACAGGAAGTGGTATCCCCCAAGTAAGAGCACAGATATATGGAAGAATAAAAGTAAAGAATCCAATAAAGAGTTTAATTTTTAAATTCTTAGGTGGCGTTTCTGGAATTTCAGCAGGATATTCTCTTGGAAGAGAGGGACCTTCTGTACAAATGGGAGCTCTTATTGGTGAAACGATCTCTCAAGTGTTTAAAGTTGATAGAGTTGAAAGAAAATATTTAATAATGAGTGGAGCTGGTGCGGGATTATCATCCGCTTTTACAGCACCACTAGCTTCTGCAATTTTTATAGCTGAAGAGTTGCAAAAATATTTTAATTCAAGATTGACAATTTTTTCTTTTTTAGGTTCGATAGTTTCTGGGTATATGGCAGCTAAGTTTTTTGTAAAAAATGATTATTTAGATATAGTTATAAATTATCCTCAAAATTTGAATTATTTTGAATATTTATATATCTGTATAGCTTTTGCAATATTTATAAGTTTAGTTGGGAAGAGTTTCTCTTTTCTTTTAATTTATTTTCAAAAATTAAATCGGAAAATAAAAATATCGATGTACATAAAAGTATTTTTTTATACTCTAATGGTTATAGTAATTGGAATTTTTTATAAAGATTTAACTGCTGGGGGAGAAAGTTTTTTAATAAGAGAGGGAATGGTCAATGATCTCTCTATTGGAGCTTTAATCTTTTTTATAATTTTAAAACTTTTATTTACTACATTATCTTATTCTACTGGATTTCCAGGTGGGATATTTTTACCTCTTTTAGTTATTGGAGGTTTGTCAGGAAAACTATTTGGTTTAATCTTATTATATTTTAATCTGATTGATATTAATAATCTAGGTGTATTTATATTTTTAGGAATGGCTTCAGCTTTTGTGGTTGTAGTTAGATCACCAGCTACAGGAATTATTTTGATACTGGAGATGACGTGGGATTTTACACTGCTTCCAAGCATGGTAATTGTAGCTGGATTAGCCTATACGATTAGTAACTTATTGGGAGTTGAACCTATATATGATCGCTTATATAAAACGCTAATTGAAAAGGATGATAATGAGGAGATTGTAGAATTAGTTTTTGAAGTGGGAAGTGAATCATATTTGATAGGAGAAGAGATTGGGAAACTAGAACTACCAGGAAATCTTAAAATAAAATCTATTGAGAGAAAAGGGGAGTCCATAAAAATTAATTCAACAACAGAGATTGAAAAAAATGACATCATAGGAGTTCCTACTTTGAAAAGAGATATTGAAAAGTTTTATGACTCTTTGAGATCATTAGCTCGAGAAAATTAAAGGAAAAAATAGAATATAAAAAGATACAACTTTTTAAGAAGGAAATAGATAACTGAAAATGAACAATAGAGTGACAATAATAAAAAATATTTTATAGGAGGGTTTGATTATGGCTACTAGTACTAGTACAACTAACAAACAGTTGACACTATTTGGATTTTTTACAATAACAGCCTCAATGGTTATGGCTGTTTATGAATATCCGAGTTTTGCAACTTCAGGATTTTCATTGCTTTTCTTTTTACTTTTTGGAGGATTATTTTGGTTTATTCCTGTAGCACTTTGTGCAGCTGAAATGGCAACAATTCCAGGATGGGAAACTGGTGGAGTTTTCACTTGGGTTTCTGAATCTTTAGGTGAACGTTGGGGATTTGCTGCAATCTTCTATCAGTTTTTTGAAATAACAGTTGGCTATATTCCAATGCTATATTTTATCAATGGATCATTATCATACCTATTTGATTGGCCAGGATTAAATGTAAATCCACATTTAAAACTTATTTCAATTTTAATTGTGTTCTGGATTTTAACATTCTCACAATTAGGAGGTACTAAATACACAGCTAAGATAGCAAGAATTGGATTTATCTTTGGTATTGTAATACCAGCAATAATTTTAATTGGTCTTGCAGGAGCTTATGTTGTAGCTGGAAATCCAGTTCATATGGAAGTTAGCTGGAAAGCATTCTTACCAGATTTTACTAATGTAAACTCTCTAGTTATCTTAGTATCATTTATTTTAAGTTATATGGGTGTGGAGGCTTCAGCTTCTCATGCTAATGAAATGGCTAACCCTAAAAAACAATATCCAATAGCGATACTTATGTTAGTTATTGTAGCTATAGTTATAAGTTCTGCAGGTGGATTATCAATAGCTACAGTTATTCCAGTAGATGAGATAAACTTAAGTGCAGGGGTTAATCAGACTTTTGCCATATTAATTAATCACTATGGGAACAACTTAGATTGGATTGTTAGAATTATAGCTGCATTTATTGGTCTTGGAGTTTTGGCTGAAGTAAGTGCGTGGATAGTTGGGCCATCAAGAGCTATGTATGTAGCTGCACAGAAAGGTATTTTACCTTCAATATTTAAAAAAGTTAATAAAAATGATGTGCCAGTTCCTTTGGTAATGTTCCAAGGTGTTATTGTAACTATTTGGGCAATTATTTTAACATTAGGTGGAGGAGGAAATAATATGTCCTTCATGACAGCTATGTCTTTAACAGTTGTTATCTATTTAATGACATACTTCCTACTATTCATAGGTTATTTAACATTA
>NZ_JBOFXD010000087.1:0-8674 GCF_051653945.1 Cetobacterium sp. | reverse complement strand
AATTTGATTCAGATTGTACTACTTCTTTAGAATTTTTAAGAGAGCTAAATATAGATTAAAGTATTGAAAATAAAGGGGTCATAGATGGTCAGGAAAATCCTTAGCGTTGTTATTCCGCGTTTTCCTGACGGGACCCCTATTTAATCTATGAATTTCATTTTTTAATTATATAAATTCTCGCATTTATATAATTAAAATCTCATTTTGTTTTTAATGATTTAGAATTTATTTGAAACCATTAATAAATTCATTGAAATAAAACTCGTATTATAGATATAATACGAGAGGTATTATTAAAAAAAATCTTTCTAAGTAAATAGAAAGATTTTTTTGTTAAGATTTTTTTCCACCTTGTTGTCTATTCGAAGTTTTTTTAAATCTAGTAGATTTAGGTTTATTTAAGTTATTATTAGATTTTTCATTATATGTTTTTATAGGCTTTTTAGATAATTCTTTTTCATCTCCGTGAATTTTAGCAAATTCTATTTTATTTAATTTTAAAATCTCTGCTAAAATCTTTTTATCATCTAACGATGAAAAAGAAATTACTATACCATTTTTATTGGCTCTTCCTGTTCTTCCACTTCTATGAGTAAATGCTTCAGCTGTTTTAGGTAAATCAAAATTAATAACATGAGTAACTTGAGGTATATCTAGTCCTCTAGCAGCAATATCTGTAGCTACAAGTATATTATACTTCCCTTCTCTAAAGCCAGATAAAGCAGCATCTCTTTGATTTTGTGATAAATTACCTTGAAAATTTACGGCTTTTAATCCCTTAATTTCTAATGTTTTACTAAGATGTTTAGCTTTATGCTTTCCATTTGTAAAAACAATTACAGACTCTATACTAGAGTCATCAAGTAACTCTATAAGTTTTGATTTTTTATCATCATGATCTATGTGATATAATTCATGTTCAATTAATTTAACAGGATCTTTGTACTCCACTTCAATTGTTTTATGTCCCTTTTCTAAAACTTTAAATGCTAAAGTTTTAATCTCTTTTGGCATTGTTGCTGAGAAGAAAAGTGTTTGCTTTTTTTTAGGAGTATGTTTTACAATTTTTTCAATATCTTTTAAAAATCCCATATCCAACATATGATCAGCCTCATCTAATACTAAAAATTCAAGTCTTGTTAATCCTAAATTTCCTTGATTAATATGATCCAAAATTCTTCCAGGACATCCTACAACAATATCCACTCCAGTTTTTAAAACATCTAACTGTTTTTTAGCTGATGTTCCACCATAAACAGCTAAACTCTTTATTCCAATTTGTTTTCCTAATTGTAAAACTGTGTTATTAATTTGTTCTGCAAGTTCTCTAGTAGGAGCAATAATAAGAGCTCTTACTCCTTTTCCTTTTCCTTTTGTTGTTGCTATTTTTTCTAAAATTGGAAGAACAAATGCTGCAGTTTTTCCTGTTCCTGTTTTAGCTAATCCAAGAATGTCGCTTCCCTCTATAATTACTGGGATAGCTTGTGCTTGAATTGGGGTAGGCTCTTTATATCCAACAGCATCAATTTGTGCCATTATTTCTGTTTTAAAATTAAATTCTTTAAATTTCATATTTTCTCCATTTATAATATTTTTTGTGTATCTGTTATTATAACATTATTTTGATGAAAATAATATAAATTATTTATTGTTTTTAGCTCTATCTTTTTTAAACTTAAAGGAAATAACTATATTTAGCTGTATAATCTTAATATAACAACTATATTTTATGGAGGTGAATGGGAGAATATTTATCAAAATATCTCTCTTCAAAATGGATATAAAAGATAACGAGAAAGTATTAACTGTCAAAGATTGGATTATAGTTCAAATAATTATGATGATTCCTATTGTAAATATAATTATGTGGATTAAATGGCTAGTTTCTGATAAAACTAATCAAAATTTAAAAAATTTTTTAATTGCTTCTTTAGTTATGATAGTTATTGGTATGATTATTTGGTTTCTTTCTATGACATTTTTAATGACTTCAAGTATGTAATAAAAAAGGATAAAATTCTAAAAGAATTTTATCCTTTTTTATTTTACAATTTTATATGATTCTGTTCCTAGTAATTCATCAAGTTTTACAAATTCATATCCTTTATTCCTATAATATGGAATCAATTTTTTTAAAGCTTCATATGATGTGTCCTTATCTGGTTGCGTGTGCATAAGAATAATACTTCCATTTTTAGTTTCCTTTTCTTGAGTATTTACTACGTAATCTAATGATCTCTTTATATTCCAGTCCTCTCCATCAACATTCCAAAGGACTATATTCATCCCTAGATTTTTAACGGCTATTTTTACGTTTTCTGTAATTATACCATATGGTGGTCTAAATAACCTTGGAGTAACTCCTAAAATATCATTGATTATACTGTTAGTTTTTTCAATTTCAGATACTACAACTTCTTGAGATGCTTTATTAAAATTTGAATGTGTATAACTATGATTTAAAACTAAATGCCCTTCATTATAAACTCTTTCAACCTCTGATTTTCTATCTAAAATATTTTTTCCTATGAAGAAAAAAGATACTTTTATATCTTCTTCTTTTAATAAATCTAAAACTTTTGGAAGAGAACTGTTATTTGGTCCATCATCAAAAGTTAAGGCTATCTTTTTAATCTTACTATTTCCTTGTGAATATATTTTTTCATTTGCAAATCCATTATTAAAAATAATAAAAAAAATTGTTATTAATGAAAATAATTTATTTATTTTTTTCATATCTACCTCCAAAGCTTAAAAAATTTTAAAACAAAAAGATATACTTTATTTATCTATTCGTTCAAAATATTAACCTTCCTTTCTTAATAAAAAGAAATTGAGGAAGAGGAAACTATTAATGACATAAATCAATATACTCAATATGCTTTAATTTTTTTATTTTTTTAATAATTCAACAATTGTATCACACAATATTTGACATCCAGCTTCTATATCTTTTTCCTTAGTTAATTCCTCTTTACAATGACTTCTTCCATCAATACTAGGTACAAATATCATCGCTGATGGTATATATTGTCCTAAAATGCTTGTATCATGATTAGCTCCACTATAAAGCTCTGTATAATTATACTTTCTTATTTTTATAGTATTTTCTATTATGTCTAAAATATCTAAATTAGATTTTACACCCTTTGCTTCAGCTATTTGTTCAATTTCACAATAGAAACCTTTTTCTTTTAATTCATCTAATTGGCTACCTATTACATCTATTACAGTTAATAAATTCTCCTCATCAATTCCTCTTAAATCTATTGTGAACTCTATGAATTTAGCAATTATATTAGTTTGGTTCGGAAATATATTTATTTTTCCAACAGTTGCTACTATTGAACTATCATCCATAGATTTTACAATATTTGGTATCTCTGAGATTAACTTACATCCCTCTACTACAGGATCTAGTCTATACTTCATAGGTGTAGCTCCTGCATGGTTAGACTCACCTTTTATAATTATCTTAAACCATTTTAATCCTACAATACCTTTAACTATTCCAAGAGATTTATTTTCTAAATCTAATACTCTTCCTTGTTCTATATGAAGTTCAACCACAGCTTTAAATTTATTAGAATCAAACAATATTTTGTCTATATCCTCTGGATTATATCCTCCTGTTTTCATAACTTCATACATTGACTTTCCATCTGAATCTTTAATTTTCTTGCTATGAGCCGTAGAAAAATTTCTACAAAAAGCTTTGCTTCCTATTAAATTAGTACCAAAATGAGGTCCTTCTTCTTCAACAAAAATTGAAACTTGATAATCATTATAAATTTTCACTTCACTCTTAGAAAGGATTCTAGCAACTTCAAGAGCTCCAATTACTCCGAGGTTCCCATCATATTTCCCCCCATTTGCAACAGTATCTATATGCGAGCCACTTAATACAACCTTTTTATCATCGCCATTTCCTTTTAAAAGTCCGTGTAAGTTTCCAACACCATCAAACCAAACTTCCATACCAATAGCTTTCATTTCACCCATCAAGTATTCCTTTGCTCTTGTATCTTCAATAGTAAAAGAATATCTACTACAGCCATTTTTGGGAGTAGTGTTAAACGTATTTAAAATTTCTAAGTCACTCATAATTCGTTTAATATTAATTTTCAAAACTCGTCCTCCAAATATTTTAATTATAGTTGTTCCTTATCTATATTTACTGTATTATCTATCCAATACCTACAAAGACCTTCATTAATATCATATAATATTCCTCCATTACTCTCTACAGCTTTTCTAGAAGGTATATTATTTTCATAAATTGTTATTAAAATTTTATGAACACCTTTTTCTTTCAGAAGTTCTACTCCTTTTTTTATAATTAATTTACCATATCCATTACCTCTAAATTTTGGAGAAATACTAATCCCCATATTTCCACCATTTATTAACAAATTTTCATTCAATTGAGGTCTTAATTTTAATATTCCCACAATTTCATTATTAATATACATCCAATATATCTCTTGCATTACTCGTCCTGTTGGCTGAATTTCCTCTGAATCTTTTAAAAATTTTTTTAATAACTCTTTGAATTCTATTTCATCACTTGGAGGGGTCATATGAAATCCATTTTCTCCTATTCCTAAATCACAAAGAAATTTGTAAACATCAACTCCATCATTTAAGTTAGATTTTTTCATTTCAAGTTTCATATAATCACTCTCCTTTAAAATTTTATTCCTATGATATTATTATATTGAGTCACAAATGTCAATACAAAATTATTTTTATTAAAAAATTAGAGAGGAACTCCTCCTCTCTAATTTTTTTTCACAATAATTTCTAACTTTGTTTACAATTTTTGATAAAATATGTTATATTTGTAAAAATTTTTTAAGTATTTTATTCAAAATGACAAAGAATTAATTCGTATATTATATTTGCCATTAGCCTAGATGTTCTATCATCATAATCAAACGTTGGATTAATTTCTGCCACATCTATTGTTAAATTTTTTGAATACCTTGCAATTGTTTTTAAAAGAGGCAGTGCATTTCTTGGATTAACACCAAAAGTTTGTGGTGCACTTACTCCTGGAGCTGAAGTTATATGAAATACATCTGTACATAAAGTTAAATGTATATAATCATTTCTTTTTAAAATTGAATAAAGATCATCGCTTGGAATAGTTCTAATCTCTTCAGCAAAATAATATTTAACTCCTAGTTTATCTGCTCTATCGAAAAGTCTTTTAGTATTTGAAAATTTCTGAATACCAAAAACATTATAATCGAAATTCAATTTTTTTTCTTCACAAATATCAGCTATTTGTAAAAACATAGTTCCAGAATTTCTACCACTTGTATACTCTCTCATATCAAAATGAGCATCAAAATTTATTATTCCAATCTTTGGATTATCTTCTTTTTTTAAAGCATAGTCCAAAATTCCAGAGTAATTTGCAAAAGCTATATCATGACCTCCTCCAAGAACTACAACAAGAAAACCTCTTTCTTTTAAAGAGGAAACTATTTTAGCCATCTTTGTATGAGCTGATTCTAAATCATGATCCACAACTTCTATAGGGTCCTTTAAATCGTAAAACTTTAAATCTTCTCTAAAAATTGGGAATCCCGATAAAGCCTTCTTTACATGAATCCATCCATCTTTTGCTCCTAATCTTCCAGAATTTCTTCTAACTCCCTCATCAGAATTAAAACTCACAAAACAAACTTTTTTCTCTTTCAAATCAATTTTAAGTAAATCATCTAAACTCATAACATTAACAACTTGATGTATACGAAGAACATCTAATTCATCGCCATCTATTCTTCCACTCCAGTACATACTATCTTCTCCTAATTTTAAATTAAATTTTTTATTTTACTAATTTTTCGATTAAGTTTTCATTTACAATATATGGTAAAGTTATATGGTCTGTTCCTTTATTGTTTTTATTAAACTCTATAACAGTTTCAATAGAGTGTGGGTTTCTTGCCCAAGCTCTTCTTGCAACTCCTCCCATTACATCCCATGGCATCGCTTGAGATAAAATATCATCCACTCTTTTACTTCCATCTAAAACCATTCCAAATCCACCATTAATTGATTTACCTATTCCTACTCCACCACCATTATGTAGAGCTATCATAGTCATTCCTCTAGCTGCATTTCCTGCAAAACATTGCGTTGCCATATCAGCCATAATGTTACTTCCATCTTTTATATTTGATGTTTCTCTAAATGGTGAATCTGTTCCTGAAACATCATGATGATCACGTCCTAACATAACTGGCCCTATCTCACCTTTTCTAACCATATCATTAAATTTTAAAGCTATTTGAGTTCTACTCATAGCATCTTGATAGAATATTCTAGCTTGTGTTCCTACAACAAGTCCATTTTCATCTGCATCTTTAATCCACATATAGTTATCTCTATCTTGATATCTTCTATTTGGATTAACTAATTCAAGAGCTGCCGCATCAGTTTTTAAAAGATCCTCTTTTTTTCCTGATAAACAAACCCATCTAAATGGTCCATATCCATAATCAAATAGTTCTGGTCCTAAAATATCTTCAACATATGACGGGAATATAAATCCACCTTTATCATCTCTTCCATTTTTTGATATCTCTTTAATTCCAATATCGTAGATAGATTTTAAGAAACTATTTCCATAATCAAAGAAATAAACACCTTTATTAGTTAAATTTTTTATTACATTATAGTGTCTTTTTAATGTTTCATCAACTAATTTTCTAAAAGTTTCTCTATCCTCTGCTAGTAATCTTGTTCTCTCTTTAAATGTTATTCCAACAGGACAATATCCACCATCGTAAACAGCATGACAAGATGTTTGATCAGATAATAAATCTATATGAACGTTATTTGCATCTGCATATTCTAATAAGTCTACTATGTTTCCTAAATAAGCGATAGCGTATGGAGTTTTTGAATCCATCTTCTCTTTAGCTAAATCAAAAGCTTCTTTAGGAGTTGAAACAAATTTATTTATCCAACCCTGTTCTAATCTAGTTTGAATTCTAGATAGATCAACCTCTGCGATAATAGAAACTCCTTTAGCTATAACTGTAGCTTTTCCTTGAGCCCCACTCATTCCTCCAAGTCCTGATGTTACAAACAGTTTACCCGCTAAATCTCCATCAGCAGGAACTCCACAAAACAGTCTTCCTGCATTTAAAATTGTAGAATATGTACCGTGAACTATTCCTTGAGGACCTATATACATCCATCCTCCTGCAGTCATCTGACCATAATTAGCTACTCCAAGAGCTGCACCTCTTGCCCAGTTATCATAATCATCAAAAGCTCCAATCATAAGTCCATTAGTTATTATAACTCTAGGTGCTGAAGGGTGAGATTTAAATAACCCTGTTGGATGTCCTGAAGCCACAACTAAAGTTTGGTCCATTGTTATATTTTCAAGATATTTTTTAATTAATCTATATTGCATCCAGTTTTGACAAACTTGCCCTGTTTCACCATAAGTCACAAGCTCATATGGATAAAGAGCTATATCAAAATCTAAATTATTATCTATCATAACTTGAATTGCCTTAGCATCAGTACATTTTCCTTCATATTCAAATATCGGTTTTCCATGAATATTTCCTGTAGGTCTAAATCGATATCCATATATTCTTCCATAAGTATGAAGCTCTTCTAAAAATTCAGGAGCTAACATCTCATGAAATTCTTCTGGAATATATCTTAAAGCATTTTTTAATGCTAGTGCAATTTCATCTTTTTCTAAATGTACAACTCTTTTAGGAGCTCTTCTAATTTTAGGATCAAATTTAGGTGCTTCTAAAGGAATGTCATGGGCAGTTAACTTAATAGTCATAGCATTGAAAATTTCTTGATTTAACATAATTTAAAACCTCCACACTTTATATTTTTAAAATGACTTTAATAATTAAATAAAAAAAATGATTACTTTCTGCTATTGTTAATACCTCTATTTTTTCAAAAAATACAATATATAAATTAAATGTATTTTATTTATAAAAAATATAACTACCACTGTAAGAGTATTTTAAAAAAGAGAATAGGAAATATATTTTTCCAAAAAAATATATTGTTGACTTTAAAAATTTTTAAAGGTATATAAATAATTAGTAATTTCATATGATTGATAAATTGATTTTAAAAATGCACTTGGAGGATATCATGTATCAAAAAAAAATAAAAGAAAATAATGAGAAAAAAGTTTTTCATTATATATATCAAAAAAGAGAAAATCTTTCAATTGCAGATATATCTAATGATTTAAATATAAGTTTTCCTACTATAAAAACAATTATAAATAAATTTTTAAAAGATAATATTATAAAAGAAGATTTAAAAGTAGGAACAGGAGCAGGGCGAAAAGCTCAAAATTATTCTTTAGAAAATAATTTTGTTTATAGTATTGGAATCTCTGTGCATTTAGGAGAATTAAAAATAGTTCTTGGAAATGAAAGAGGAAATATTGTAAAAGAAACTATTATCAGAGAAAATTTTTTAAAAGATAACTTAATAGAAAAAATAGATGAAATTTTAGAAGAATTTTTGTTAGAAATAAATGAACAAGTTGAAAAAAAACTTATTGGAATTGGAATTTCTGTTCCTGGAATTGTTGACAAAGAAAATAATATAATTGAAATAACATCCTCGTTAAGAATTTCTTTGAATAAAATCCAAAATTTAT
>NZ_JBOFXD010000086.1:0-28910 GCF_051653945.1 Cetobacterium sp. | reverse complement strand
CTACCTAAAACAATAACATATTCTTTTGGTGGAAGTGGAAGAAATATGGCTGAAGTAAATGAACAACTAAAGTTTGCATTTATGGTTGCGATGTTTTTAGTTTATTTTATATTAGCTGCTCAATTTGAATCGTATATATTGCCGATAATAGTAATGGGAACTGTACCATTATCAATAATAGGTGTATATAGTGGATTATTAATAACGGGACAAAAAACGAATACGATGGTTTTTGTTGGAATTATTATGCTGGCAGGAATAGTTGTAAATAATGCAATAGTTTTAATAGATTATATAAAAATTCTTTTGGAAAGAGAGTTACCTTTAGATCAAGCTATACTAGAAGCAGGAAGAACAAGATTAAGACCAATTTTTATGACAACAATGACAACAGTATTTGGAATGATTCCGTTATCTTTAGGGATTGGCCAAGGTAGTGAAATGTACAAAGGAATGGCCATAGCAGTTATATTTGGATTAATCTTTTCAACATTATTAACATTAATTTTAATTCCTGTACTCTTTTATGTTTATGAAGTAGGAAAAAAGGAAATTTCAAAGTATATCTAGTATATAGTTTCATAAAAATTGATTAGAGGGGTATGTTATGAAAAATAAATTTAGATATTTAATTTTAGGAATATTTTCTATTTTTAGTTTTTTAATATCTAGTGCAGCAACAATTGAAAAGGATTTGACTTACAATAATTATACTTTAAAAGATACTTATAAGTACGGGAAAACTATAAGGGAGTTTCAATGGGATAAAATATCTAGATATTTAGATCGATTAGATGGTTTTCAAGGAGAAAATATTAGATTTGGAACGTTAAAGAATTATAAAAATATAAATGGATTACCACCTGTAGCAAGACAAATAGCGATGGAAAAATATAGCGATGGATCAAGACCTTCAGTAAAAGATAAATTCGGAAATAGAAGAAGTCAAGGAATACCATTATATATAGAGGGACAGATGGATCGACCAGAAAGGTATGCTCCAGATGGTTCTTTAATTTCTATTTTATCAAGAGATTTAGAAAATTATAAAATTAAAGTTGAAGAAATAGATGGAGAATGGATAGTTCCAACTAGATATGTGAAAGAGATACAAGCAAATAGTTTTCCAAGAGTAGTAGTAGTAGATAGAAAAAATCAAAATATAGCAACTTTAGAAAAAGTTGGAGAGATTTGGAAGGTAAGAAGTATGAATCCAGCATCTACTGGACTTGATAGACCACCATATCAATTACCGACACCTTTAGGTGTATTTGTAGTTCAAGGAAAAAAATATAAGATGGAATATTTAAAAGATGGTAGCCATACAGAGATTGATGGCTATGCACCATATGCGAGTAGATTTTCAGGGGGAGGATATATTCATGGAGTTCCAGTTAATCTGCCTAGGACAGAGATGATTGAATATAGTCCAACGTTAGGGACAACTCCGAGGTCACATATGTGTGTTAGAAATGTAACATCCCATGCTAAGTATGTTTATGAATGGGCAGAAACAAATAAAGGATTAGTTATAGTAATTGAATAAAGGACATAAATAGAGTCAAGAATGTGAAGTTCTTGACTTTTTTTATGTAAAATGATAGAATAAAATGAGTTTTATTAGGAAAAAAGTGTTAAGTGGAGGTTTTTGTGTTAGGGAAAAAGTATTTAATGTTAGCTCTTATTTTAGGTTCAATATCAACAACATCATTTGGTTTTACATTAAAGAATCCTACAAAAACAGAGTTAAAATCATCAAAAATAGCATTGGAAGATAATGAAAAAAAATTATATGAAGAGATTGGATTAAATGGAAAGTTAAATTATGATGTTTTCAAAACAGCTCTGAATGGATATGGTAAGATTGATGGAAGAAAAAAAGAGCTATTAACAATAATAGATTATTCAAAGCCATCAACAGAAAAGAGATTTTTTGTAATTGATATGAATAAAAAGGAATTACTTGTACATTCACATGTATCTCATGGGAAAAATAGTGGTGGAAATATAGCAACTTCATTTTCAAATAAAGTTAGCTCGAATAAAAGTTCTTTGGGGTTCTTTTTAACTGAGAATACTTATATGGGAGGAAATGGATATTCGCTAGTTTTAAATGGTTTAGAAGAAGGGATAAACGATAAGGCGAAGGATAGATATATAGTAATTCATGGAGCAGATTATGCTAATCCTAAAATTGCTAAATCTCAAGGAAGATTAGGAAGAAGCTTAGGATGTCCAGCATTGCCTAGGGATATTTCTAAAAAAACTATAGATATGATAAAAAATGGATCAGTTATATTTGTATATGGTAACGATACAAATTATTTAGAGAGAAGTAGCTATGTGTAACATATAATAAAAGCAGCTAAATCAATTTAGCTGCTTTTATTATTATAAAGATTTTGATGCTTAATATGAATATCCATTTGTGGAAATGGAATAACAATATTAACTGAATCAAGTGAAGGTTTGATATTTTTTAAGATATCAAAATATGTATCCCAATAAACCTCATTTTTAGTCCAAACTTTTAATGCAATATCAATTGAACTATTACTATATTTTTCTATATTTATAAAAGGTGCAGGATTTTTTAAAATATTTTTATTGCTTTTAATCAAATCATTTAAAACTTGAAAAACTTGATCAATATTTGTTTCATAAGCAACAGAAATTACAATTTTCATTCTTCGATTTGGTGTCTTTGAATAATTAATGACTTGATTATTTATAACATTTCCATTTGGAATAGTTACAATATCCCCACTAAAAGTGGTAATAGTAGTAGAAAAAACATCAATAGATGAGATAAGACCATAGTTACCAATAACTTCTACTTCATCATCAACAGAGTAGGTTTTAAAAATTAAAATTATTAATCCACCAACGAAATTTGAAAGATTATCTTTTAAGGCTAGTCCTACACCTATTCCGATACTTCCTAGAAAAGCTATTAGGGATGTATGTTGAAATCCCACTATAAGTAATGAAATAATAAGAAGTATAACTATTGAACTAGTATCAATAATTGAAGATAAAAAAGTTCTAAAGGATGAATCAATAGCTTTAAAAGCTTGAGTTTGATAATATCTCAATAAAAAACTCTTGAAAATTTTTCGACCAATTATAAAAAATAATAAAGCAATAGCAAATCTGAAAAGGAAAATGATTAGGCTATTAGTTAAATTTACTAAAAATTCTTCATTTGTAAAAGTGTACATAACTTGTGCTAAAAATCCTTTGTAATGTTCTTCCATAAAAATCACCTCTATGATATTTAATTCTTAAAAAAAATAAATTTCCTTTTAAAATAAAAAGAGTTGCTAAGAAATAAAAAATATGTTAGAATAACAAAAGTGTAAAAAATAGGAGGGAACAATGCTGAGAAGAAGGTTAAAAAAGAAAAGAAAAATTACATCATTTTCATTTTTTTCATTTTTGAATTCTTTGTTCTTTTCTTTTAATTATTATATATTTATAAATAGGAATGGTAACTATATTATATAGTTTCTATTCCTATTTTTTTTAGAAAAAAAAAGGAGAGTGAAAATGAAAAAAAATAATTTAACAAAAAAAATATTTTATGCATTAGTTTTAGGTGTTACTATGGGAGTCGGGTTTCTTTTTTTAAGAGAAAGCTTAATTGCTGAGGGAAAAGAAAGTGTTTGGAATACTATAAACTCAATTTTATTCCAAGATATAACAAAAGCGGAGGGAGCTAAATCTTTTGGAGTTTTTTATATAATAGGTCAACTATTTATAAATGCATTACAACTAGTTATTATACCAATGGTATTCACATCAATAATTATTGCTGTGACAAGTATTCAAGATTCAAAAAGTTTAAAAAGAATATCTTATAAAACTTTCTTAGGATTTGGATTAAGTTCTGTTTTAGCTCTTCTATATGCATCAGTAGTTGGAATGATAGCTTATAAGGCTAATTTATTCTCAGTAGCAATAAATCAAGTTTCAGGAGCTGGAGGAGCAACATCATCAAATCCCTTATTAATAATAATAAAAGCTATTCCACAAAACATAATAGCGGGATTATCAAATAATGGAAATGTTTTAGTAGCAGTATTTTTAGGAATTTCTGTAGGATTAGTTTTAAATACTATGAATGATGAAAATTCAGTTGTAAAAAAAGGAATATTAGAATTAAATAAAATATCCCAGATATTCTTAACATTTATAATAAATAAATTTGCACCGATAGCTATATTTTCATTATTAATGAGAACATTTGCAATTTATGGGATAGGATATTTACAAATTGCTAGTATATATTTTGTTTTAACAGCTATAACTTTAATTGTATTCCTTATATTAGGGTATTCATTTATTATATGGATTTCAACAGGATTAAATCCAATTCATTTTATGAAAAAAATAGCAAATGTAGCGATGTTTGCTTTTTCAACGTCATCATCAGCTGCATCATTACCTTTGAATACTAAAACAACAATCGAAAAATTGGGAGTAGATGAAACAACGACATCCTTTGTATTACCAATGGGAATGACTGTAAATATGAATGGAACTGCAATAATGCAAGTTTTAGCAACTCTTTTTATAGCAGGAGTAGCAGGTTATGAGATTACTATATTCAATTTAGTAACAATATCATTATTAGCATTGCTAGCATCAATTGGAACACCAGCGGCACCAGGTAGTGGAGCTATAATTCTATTTACTATTTTAACAGGAATGGGATATAGCAATGAAATAGCAGTATCAGCTTATGCAATAATTTTAGGAATAAATAGACCATTAGAGATGTTATTAACTTCATTAAATGTTGTGGGAGATAGTGCAGTAGCGGTATATGTTTCAAAAAGCGAAGGGAAATTAGATCATGATACATATCATTCTTTAGAAGATGGAAAGATTAAGATATAAAAAATAAAAAGTAGATACTTTTCTTGTATCTACTTTTTTTTGCAAAAAATAGAAAAGGAGTTATTTGCATAACTCCAAAAACAATGAACAATGTGAATTCAAGACAAAACTGAATTAAAATTCAACAATTGAATTATAATTCAAATTTCATAAAAAAGCAAGAATTATTTTATAAGGGTTCATAAAAATATTTTTTCAAAAAAAGTTGACAATGTTAAAAAAATAGTTTATTATTTGTCTTAATAAAAAAAACAAAAGGAGGAAAAAAATGAACACTAAATTTAAAGTAAACTTTTTATTAATACTGATAATAATAATAAGCTCTATGGTTTGGTGTTAGATGAGATTTTTCTTCTAAGTATTCAAGCCTTATTTTAGTACAAATTTAAGGCTTGAGCGATAAAAAATTATTTTAAGGCTTGAGTCTATATAGATTTCAAGCCTTTTTTATTATTTATAAAAATTTGGGAGGAGTTAATATGATTGAAACTGGAAAAATTTGGTTTAATGGAGAATTGAAAGAGCATGATGATGCGAAAGTCCATGTATTGTCGCATGTATTACACTACGGATCTGGTTGTTTTGAAGGGATAAGATTATATAAATTGAAAAATGGAAAATCAGCAGTATTTAGATTAAAAGAACACATAGATAGATTATATGATTCTTGTAAAATTTATAAAATGGAAGTTCCTTACACTAAAGATGAGTTTATAAAAGGTGTTTTAGATACAATAAAAATAAATAAATTAGAAAGTGGCTATATAAGACCATTAATTTTCAGAGGATACAATCAACTTGGAGTAAATCCAGCAGGTAATCCAGTAGAATCTATAATAGCAGCTTGGAAATGGGGGGCTTATTTAGGAGAGGAAGGATTAAAAAATGGAATAAAAGTTTGTGTATCTTCGTGGAGAAGGCCAGCACCAAATACTCTACCAGCTTTAGCTAAAGCTTCTGGAAATTATTTGAGTTCTCAATTGATAAAAATGGAAGCTTTAGATATGGGATTTGAGGAGGGATTAGCTTTAGATTATTTTGGAAATATAAGCGAAGGAAGTGGAGAAAATATTTTTCTTATAAAAAATGGAGAACTTTTAACACCACCAATAGCATCTTCATCTTTATCAGGAATAACTAGAGATGTAGTTGTTAAAATAGCTAAAGATTTAGGGGTAGTGGTAAAATATGAAACATTGCCACGTGAGTTTTTATACTTAGCTGATGAAATATTTCTTACGGGAACAGCAGCAGAAATAACACCAGTTAGTTCAGTAGATAATATAAAAATTGGGTGTGGAAGTAGAGGAGAGATAACTAAAAAAATTCAGGAGGAGTTTTTTAAAATAGTTGAGGGAGAAAATGAAAAGTATAGCGAGTGGTTAACTATAGTTGAATAAAAGGAGGATAAAATATGAAAAGTTATTTTATAGGTGTAGTTATTTTAATTGTAGCATATTTAACATACGGAAAATATTTGGAAAAGAATTTTGGTATAGATAATAGAGAAACACCAGCTTCATCAAAAGCTGATGGAGTAGATTTTGTACAAATGAATTGGATCAAAAGTTTTCTAGTTCAATTTTTAAATATAGCAGGACTAGGACCAATTACTGGAGCTGTAGCAGGAGCTATGTGGGGAAGTTCCTCTTTTTTATGGATTGTCTTTGGAACTATTTTTGCAGGAGCAGTTCATGATTACTATACAGGAATGATTTCTATGAGAAATAATGGTGAAAATATGCAGGAATTAATTGGAAAGTATTTAGGCAATAGAGTAAAGACTTTTACTAAATATTTTTTAGTTATATTACTAATTATAGTTGGAGTTGCTTTTATTACAGGTCCAGCAGAGATTTTACAATCATTTACAGGAGTTAGAAAAGAGATTTGGTTAACTTTAATTGTAGGATATTATGTAGTAGCTACACTTTTACCTATTGATAAAATAATAGGAAGAGTATACCCTTTGTTTGGAGGAGCTTTAGTTTTAATGATGTTTTTATTAATTGGAGCAATGTTAATAAAGGGAGTAAAAATACCAGAAGTAACTTTAGAAAATATGCATCCTAAAAAATTACCAATATTTCCTTATATGTTTGTTGTTATTTCATGTGGAGCAATCTCTGGATTTCATTCAACACAATCTGTCTTAGTAGCAAGATGTTTAAAAAATGAGAGAGATGGAAGAAAGTCATTTATGGCAGCTATGTATTTAGAGGGATTTGTAGCTTTAACATGGGCAGCGATATCTTTAGGATTTTTTAATGGAGTAGAAGGATTAGCAGGAAGTGGAGGGGGAATGGTAGCTGTTAGCAAAATGATAACAGGACTTTTGGGGAAATATGGACTACTGTTTACACTATTTGGACTAATTGCTTTACCAATTACAACAGGAGATACAGCTTTTCGAAGTGCAAGAGTTACAATTGCTGAAGTTTTAAATTATAATCAAAGTTCATTGAAAAATAGATTAGTAGTAGCTATTCCACTATTTTTATTAGCTGGATTTCTATCACAATTTGGATTCAATACTCTTTGGAGATATGTAGCATCTACAAATCAGTTATTAGCAACATTGGGGTTATGGACATGTACGTATTATTTTATAGAGGAAAAGAGAAATTACTGGGTTGCAGGAATACCAGCTGCTTTTATGACTGCAATGATTACCTGCTATTTTTTAGTTGCACCAGAAGGGCTAAAATTAGATAATATGTATCTAGTATACGGTATAGGAATTTTAAATTTTATTTTAGCATTGATAGTTATTGGTTTAAAAAATATCAGAGTAAATAAACAGTTAGATAAAATAATTATATAAAAATAAAACAGGAGATAAATTTAAGAATATCTCCTGTTTTGTATTTTAAGAAATTGCTATTTTTATTTTTTTAGCAAGACTGTAAACTTTATATTTTGGAATACTACAAATAGCTATTCTGATTCCACCAGGAATAATTATTGCAAAAATATTTTCATTTCTTAATTTTAATTCGATCTCTTTTTCTAAGCCCTTTGAAAAGGGAATTGTTATAAAAAATCCGCTTTTATAAGGTAAAATATTGAGATTAATAGCAGCGGCTTCACCTAAAAATATCTCAGAGCGTTCTTTAATCATATTTTTCATATAACTTTGTTCCAATAAAAGTTGTTTATATTTTTTTTATTTAAAACAATATTACTAAATAAAGTCATGCCTCCTTTTGGTATATTAGACCAGACACTTCTGCAAGTATAAAGACTTGCATCTGTAAAATTATCTATAGTATCTTTTGACGAAGAGATAGCTATTTGTGCTCCAATTCTAAGACCATAACAACAAAAAGATTTTGACATACTAAATGTAATCACAAGAAGAAGGTTATTAGGAAGATCCTGATAAAACATGCTTAAATCATTTTTTTTATTATTAAAATCCATATAAGCAATATCATTAATTAAAATAATATTACAAAGAGTACATGCTTCTTTTAAAATATTCATAAAAGATTTTATTTCATAAGAGGATAAAGTATATCCTGTAGGATTATGACAAGGATTATTAAGTACGACAACTAAATTCTTTTGAATTTTAGCTAATTCCATAACTGAATTTCTAAAATTAATTAAATCAAATCTTCCTTTTTTATTAAAAAGAGAGTAAGTTTGATGTCCACCACCAACTTCTTTACTCATAAGCTTATAAGAACTCCACATATAGTCAGGAAGAAGAACTACTTCACTGGGATTGATGTAATTTTTAAAAGTATTATAGATTGCTCCACTACCGCCAGGGGTTGCAATAACTTCACAAAAATTATTTTCAAGAGTTTTAATATGATTTTTACCAAAAATATATTGTTTTACAGCATCTATAAATAACTCTTCACCATTTATACTTGAAGAATAGTTAAAAAGATCCTTGTCAGGTAAGTTTTTATATTCATTATTAACAATATCTAAAGTGTGCATCTCTTCACTGTCGTTATAAAAAATTCCCAAAGTTGCATTAATTACATTTTCTTTACCATATATTTTAGATGCTAAAACAGCATTTTTAGAAATTTGAAATCCATTATCAAAAATTTTTTTACTTTTAGAATGTTCAGCTAACATAATAATCACCTCTTAAATTTAGTTTAATGTAATTTTAAATTAAAAAAATATATAAGTCAAGAAAAATAAAAAATTATTTTAAATAAAAATATAAATAAAAAAATATTTTCAAGAATGAATAAAAATAAAGAGAAAGTGAACTTTCTCTTTATTTTTAAAATTCTTCTAATCTTCTCTCGTACATGTACTGTGTAAAAGTTAAATCGTAAACTTGTAACATTTCTAAGTAGTCTTCAAATAATCTTCTAACAAGCAACGGAATTTCATCAATAGGAATAATTAAGTTTGGTATCTCAAAAGCAAGAGATTGAACAGATTCAGTTAAAATTCCACCCATATAAACTTGCATACAGTCTGTTAAAACATCATTTATTCTCTTTTTTAAACCAATAAATCCTAGAGGAGCAACTGGGATTCCAGCACATGAACTAGGACATCCTGAAATTCTTATGTTCTTAGCCTCTTTAAATATAATTTTTCTATATTGTGGGTAAAGATTAGCTAAATTATCTAATTCAACAGCAATTGAATCAGCTATAGAGACAGAATCTTGAACTCCAATCATACAAACTGTAGATCCAACACAAGCTCTAATTTGACCTCTTATTGAAAAAGATTCACTTACAATTTCAGGAATTTCATTGTTTAAAAACTCATAAATATATGGTAAAGCTGATTTATGTACCATAGGAATAACTAAATTTTGGTTAATTGTAGCTCTAACAATAGGAGAATTTATATTATCTAAAAGATTTACTAATTTTTGAGCATGCTCTTTTGATAAATCTCCATTTTTTACATACAGAACTAAAGAAACAATATCTTTGAATTTAGTTTCTTTTACACACAAGTCAATCCATTGGTTATAGTTTTCATCAGTATTACTTATTTCAAATTTAGTTAAATTAGGAATAAAGTTAGTATAATCAATAGTTTTAATAATACCATTTTCAGTAGTTTCCCTATTAAAGTATTCTAAGAAAAGTTTTCTAAATCCATCTATTCCAATCTTTTCAACTAAAAATCTAAGTCTAGCCTGCATTCTATTAACTCTATCACCACGATCGTAAAAAAGTTCGATCATAGCTTTAACTGCTTTTAATAGATCCTCTTCAGGTAAGAATTCAAGTAAAATATGCCCAATTTTACTTCCTCTTCCCATACCTCCACCAGCAAAAACTTTAAATCCTTTTTTACCATTGATTTCTTTAGCTACAAATCCCATATCTTGTACAGCCATTACAAATTCATCATCTGAGCTATTAGAAAATCCAATTTTTAATTTTCTTCCAAAATCAAAAGCTTTATCAATAAAAAAAACTTCATTTTCAATCATTTTTGCATAAGGAATAACATCAAAATTACTTTTTTTATCAACACCTGTATATGTAGAAACTAAAATACTTCTGAAAGTATTTCCACCACCACCTCTGAAATACATCTCTTTATTATTGCAAAGTTCAATAGTAGATTTAACTTTATCAAAATCAACTTCATGTAGTTGATAATTTTGTCTTGTTGAAAGATGTAAAAAAGGGATATTTTGTTTAAACATAATATCTACTAAATCTTTGAAGTTTTGTGTAGAAAGTTCTCCACCAACAGCTTTAAGTCTTAACATCATTTTTTTACCCTTTTGTTCGTAAATTCCAAATTTAGAACCTTTTTTCTTTAAATCAGGTGATTTAATAACATTATTATTATAATCAATAATACCATTTTCAAGTTCTAGATATTGATTTTCAATTTCGTTCAGTTTATCTATGATTTTTTCCATTTTCTATCTCCTTTATTCGAACATATCCTATTTTAGTATTTTACAACTTTTTGAATATTAATTCAACTGTTTTATAAAAATAGGTTTTAAAAAAAAGTGTTTAAAAAATAAAAAAAGCCCAAAAGGGCTTTTTATTTTGAAAAATTCTCTCCTAATTTCCAACACTTACCAACTTTTTCTCCTAATTTATAGTAGGATTTAGTAGGCATTTCAAAAAGAATAGGTTTCAAAATATCATAATCAATATTTCCTTCAGAATCAAGAACTTCAGATTTGATATGAGTATGTCTAATTTTTAAAATATATTGATTATGCTCTTTTGTTTCATAGTTGTCAGTAACTTCACATTCCATAACAATAGGAGAAATATTTATCATAGGAACATTTCTTATCCCTATGGTGTAATCAAAAACATTTGATTTATCCACTTTTCGACCACTAACAATTCCAACAAAATCAGCAGCTTCAAGCATATCTTCTGTTACAATATTAACAGAAACAGCGAGTTTATCTTTAATAATTTCATTGCTAAAATGATTTTTTTGTATACTTAATAAAATAGAGTCATTTCCAATTATACCAATATGAGCAATGTTAATCCAATTGATTTTTTCATATTCATCAATCATACCAACAATAACAGTTGGAGTAGGATATAAAGCAACAATGGGGCCTAAATTCTTCCACATAAAAATCACCTCTTAAAATTAAGTTATATAATGAAATACTAAAAAAAGAAAAAAATCCTTTTATAATTTTTATTTTTGTAATATATCTTTTGGTTTATATGTTTCAAAGAACTCTTTATTAGCAATTCTATATATCTCAGAATAATCAAGAGGAGAAACCAAAAAGTCATCTTTTTTAACAATCATTTTTTCTCCCCATGGAGCTAGAATAAAGAATTCATTATTATTTTTAATTTTAACAACTTTAATTTCTCCAATTGGTTTAAAGAAACTCCAAGTTTTATTTTCTTTTTTTAAAAAAACATATCTTTTTTCAAATTTATCTTTAGTTATGATATATTCCTCCTTAGCATCAGTTGTATTTTTAACAATATAGCTAGGAACAGTAACTTGATTTATTGTTTCTAATCCATCTTTAGTGAATGTTTTTATAGTTTCTCCTATTTTTCCCTCTCTAGCTAAAATGGGTTTGAATTTTTCAAAAACAATACTGTTTGTTAAAGAAGGGATAAGTTGCTCTTTTAATTGTTCCTGAGTTATAAGTAATGAGTTAGCGTAAAGTAAATTACTAAGTAAAAGTCCTGTAAGTATTAATTTTTTCATATCTCCTCCAAATTATTTATTTTCATTTAAAAGTTCATTAATATAAGCTAGACGTTTTTTAGAGTTATCATCTAAATTTTTACTCATAGAAGTTAGTATAAATTCTAATAGTGCTTGAGTTGAAATAATTGAATTAAAGTAACTGATACCCCGTATATCTGTAAATATAGTTATATCTCCAGTATTGGCAACAGGTGAGGTTGATTTATCAGTAACTATAATAATTTTTGCTCCAGCTTTTTTTGCGATTTCAATTAATAGTGGATAGGTTTTTGAATATTTAGGATGAGCAATTAAAAACAAGCAGTCATCTTTTTGAATATCAACTATATTTTTTATAAGTTCAGAATTATTTTGATTATGAGTAATAACATTTTTCAGTATAAAGCCTAAACGTAAGCCAAAAAATGAGATGGCTCCAGAGACACTTTTGAAACCTATAATATATTTTTTATTAGAGTTAAAAAGTATATCAATTATTTTTGAAATTTTATCATAGGAATTTATATTTATTGTTTCTTCGATGTTCTTAAAGATTGAGTTAGTAAATGTTTCAATTAAGTTACTTTTCTTTAACAGTTCTTCATTTAAACTTAATTTTTCAGATGGAGTAAGAATTTTATCACTTACTTGTTGTTTTAAACTATCTTTAAACTCTTTAAAATTATTAAATCCTAGAGATTTAACAAATCTAATCACAGAAGTATCACTTATTTGTAATTCGTTTGCAATATCACTAGATGTTAAAAAATATATTCTATTTTCGTTATGGAAAAAGAAATCTGCAATAATAGTTTCAGTTTTTGTTAAACTTTTATTTGCAACTCTTTTTTGTAAAGAATCAATCATAGGAATCTCCTTAAAAAATATTTATAACATAGCTTACCATATTTTTTTAAATATATAAACATGTAAAATCCTGAAAAAAAAACGAAGAAATAGAACATATGGTTCAAAAAAAAACTTGACTATAAAAAAATATCGTAGTATATTTATGATTGTTAATAAACATTTTTTATTTAAAATAATTTTTTAAAAACATTTTTGGAGGGTAAAATGAGTAAAAAAGAAAAAAGTGGAAGTAAAATGAGTTTTCCACATACATATGTAATTATTTTTGGATTAATTATTTTTGCTGCGTTATTAACTTGGATTGTTCCAGCAGGACATTTTCCGAGGATAAAGGATGTTGCAACAGGAAAGACTATTATTGTTGCAGATCAATTTACTTTTATAGAAAATACACCAGTTAGTTTTCTAGATATTCCATTTAAAATTGTAGATGCACTGAATAAATCGAGTAGTATAATATTTTTAGTTTTAATAGTTGGAGGAGCATTTCATGTAATTATAAAAACAGGTATGTTCCAAGCATTAACAGCTAAAGTAACTAAAGTATTCTCTAATAAGGATGAGTTATTGATACCAGCTTTTACAACAGTATTTGCTGTAGCATGTATGAGTATGGGTGTTAATACATTTATTGGATTTGCACCAGTTGCAATAATTTTAGCAAGATCTATGGGATATGATGCAATAGTAGGAATTTCTATGGTAGCTTTAGGAGGAGCAATTGGATTTAGTACAGGAACATTTAATCCTTTTACGACAGGAGTAGCTCAAGCATTAGCAGGATTACCAATGTTTTCTGGATTAGGTTATAGAATTTTTTGTTTAGTTGTGTTCTTAGTTGTAACAAATATTTATATATTAAATTATGCTAAAAAAATAAAGAAAAATCCAGAGTTAAGTGTTGTTAGAGATTTAGAAAAATTAGAAAATAACATTGAAAATGGCGAAAATGTTATGCCAGAGATAGAGAAAAAACACTATTTAGTATTGGCAATTGTAATTGGACTGTTTGGGTTATTAATCTATGGTGGAGCAGCGTGGCATTGGGGATTAAATCAAAGTGCTGCACTATTTATATGGATGGCTATTCTAGGAGGATTAGCTTATGGGTTTTCGCCTAGTACAATTGCAAAAGAGTTTGTAAGTGGAGCAAAAGCCTTAGTATTTGGTGCTCTAATAATAGGAATAGCAAGAACAATCTCTATAATATTAGATGATGGTAAAATTTTAGATACAGCTGTTTATTATTTAGGAAATATGTTAGCATCTTTACCGCAAGTATTACAGTCTATTGGAATGTTCTTAATGCAATTATTTATAAATGGTTTAGTTACTTCAGGAAGTGGACAAGCAGCCGTAACAATGCCAATAATGCTACCAGTAGCAGATATGATAGGAATGACAAGACAAACAGCAGTTTTAGCATTTAATTTTGGTGATGGATTTAGTAATTATGTTCTTCCGACATCGTCAGCATTGATGGGATTCTTAGCAATAGCTAATGTATCTTATGAAGATTGGATGAAATATATGGGAAAATTATTTTTAATATGGATAGTAACAGGATCAATACTTATAATAATCGCAAATTGGATAGGATATGGTCCATTTTAATTAAAGGAGAAAGTTATGAAGCAAGAGATTTTACAAAATGTTGATGAGTTAAAGAATAGTTTAATTGATTTAGGAGATTTTATTTTTGATAATCCAGAAATTGGGCTAGAAGAATACAAAAGTTCAAAAAAGATAATAGATATTTTAAGAATGAATGATTTTAAAATAGAAATTGGAATAGGTGGGTTTGAAACGGCTTTTAGAGCAGTTTATGAAGTTGGACAAAATGGACCAGCTATTGGACTATTATGTGAGTATGATGCTTTGGAAGGAATGGGACACGCATGTGCTCATCATATGCAGGGACCAAGTATAGTTGGAGCTGCTTTAAGTATAAAAAATCAGTTAAAAGATAAAAATTATAAAATTGTAGTTTATGGAACACCAGCAGAAGAAACACTAGGTGCAAAAGTAAAAATGTTAGAAAATGGTTGTTTTAATGATATAGATGTTGCTTTAATGATGCATGGTGCTCCAGATACAACAACAGATGTAAAATCACTAGCTCTTTCAAATTTTACAGTTAAATTTCATGGAGTTAGATCTCATGCTGCTTTAGCTCCAGAAAAAGGTAGAAGTGCTTTAGATGGATTGATACTTTTATTTCAAGGAATTGAATTTTTAAGAGAGCATGTAAGGGAAGATGTAAAAATGCATTATACAATAACAAATGCAGGAGGACCTGCAAATGTTGTTCCTAAATATGCTGAAGCAAAGTTTAGTATAAGATCTTATGATAGAGCTTATTTAAATCATGTTATTGAAAGGTTCAAAAAAGTGGTACAAGGTGCATCTCTTATGACGGAAACAGATTATGAGATTATAGAAACAAAAAGGTTAAATAATAAAATACCTGTTTTAAAGCTTAATCAAATCCTTATGGATAATGCCGAATTGATTAATGCTCCTAGATTATCTCCCCCTAGAGAGAAAACAGGTTCTACAGATTTTGGGAATGTAATGTATCATGTACCTGGATCTTGTATAAGAGTAGCCTTTGTACCTCAAGGGACCTCATCTCATTCAGATGAATTCTTGTGTGCAGGAAAAAGTGAAGAAGCTCATAATGCTATAATATTAGGAGCAAAAATTTTAGCTGGAACTGCGTATGATTTAATCACTAATGAGGAATTATTTAATGAGGTTCTAAATGAGTTTAAAATAAATAAAGAAAAAAGTGAAAAAATTTAAATTAAACTATTGAAAAATCACATTTAAAATACTATACTTATAGAGTATACATGGAGGTGTGATAAATGAAGATAGGTGTATTTTATAGTAGTGCTAGAGGAAAGAGTGAGTTTACAGCTACTTTAATAAAAGAGTTATTAAAAGAAAATTGTGATATATATAAGGTATCAGACACAGGAACTATTGAAAACTTAAAAAAATATAAAGCTTTAATTTTTATAGTTCCAACTTATGGTTTTGGTGAACCTCATGAAGATTGGAAAAATGGAATTGATGTTATTTCAAAAGTTGATTTTGAAAATAAATCAGTTGGAATTATAGGAAGAGGGAATCAAGGATTTTATGCAGCTACTTTTGTCAATGGAATGAAGCCTGTATATGATGTATTGGTTGAAAGGAATGCGAATATAGTTGGATTTACAGAAGTTGATGAGTATGATTTTGTAAAAAGTAGTGCAATTGTCGATGGAAAATTTGTTGGATTACCTTTAGATGAGATATTTATGCTCCAAGAAGTAAAAAGTAAATTAGAAACATGGATAAGAAATAGTTTCGGTGAAATATTAAATGAAGAATAAAGAAAAATATTTGGAGTTTATAGATACTTTTCAAATTCAAAGAGATTTTTTTAAATGTCATGAAATCTTAGAAGAAATTTGGATAGAAGAAACTAAATGTGAGACAAGAAAACATGTATCAATAAATCTCTTGTTAATAGCTGTGGGTTTATATCATTGGAGAAATAAAAATTATAAAGGTGCTATTCAAGTCTTAGAGAACTCTTTAAATAACTATGATGAAGTATCTATGGATATAGAGATATTAAATATAGATTCTAAATATTTAAAACAAAAAATTTTAGGGACTATAGAAAGTTTAAAAATAAAAAAAGAGTATGAGGAGATTTATCTTCCAACATATTAGTAAAAAAAACCAGAGAGATCTGGTTTTTTTAATTGATATTTATTAAATTGTCAAAGTCATAACGAATAATATTTGAGAATTTATTTTCTAAAATGTTTTTTAAGATATCTCTTTCGTCATCATAAAAAGTGGAGTTATTATATTCTCTCATTTTAAGAGTATAATTTTCACTAAATTCAAAAAATTTAGTATGTGGAGTTGAGTTTTGGCTGTAAATTTTATAATAACCACTAACAGTAATTTTTTTTCGAACAATAAAAAGTTTATTTTTTTCTTTGATTTCCTCTTTTGTTTCTAGAGTTCTCGTGTAGACATTAGAAAAATTAAAATCTATAAAATAATTTTTAAAATTAGGTTTTGGAAAAGAGTTAAAACCTCTAAAAATTATATAATTGCCAAGGTTTCTATTGATGTTCATATCAGAGGCATACATCAAAGAGTTTGTGAGAAGATAATCCAGCTGAGAAAATCCTCTAAAAGATGATCCTACATAAAGATTAACAGTTACGTCATTTTCTAAATTTAAAATAATACTGTTAATGATATAACTATTGATGTATGTATTTATTTTTTTATAAAAATTTATATTTTGAATTTTTTGATTACGACTTATATAGAGTCTTTCATCTTTTAAAACAAAGTCTTCAAAAATTTTAGTGATTTTAACTTTAGAACTATTAAAATCATTATAATCAATCTGTATAGTAGGGAATTTAGTGTGTATCTTTTTAAATTCTTCAATAGTTAAGAGATATAGATTAAGTGTATTTATATCTTGTCTAGTAAAATATTTATTTTTTAAGATATTATTTTTTCTATTTGTTATTTCAAAATATTGTTTTTGATATTGAGATATTCCAATTTGAGATTCAGAAGAATACTCTAATCCAGATATTAATTCTAAGGTTCCATCTATTGTTATTCCTTGAGAGTTATATATGTTCATAGCATTAGAAATTTTATTATTACCAATAGATGTTATGATAGCACTACAACCTAAAAGAAAACTTAAAATAAAACCAATACCGATATATTTAATATAAGATAAATTTTTCATAAAAATCTCCTTTATTTTTAATATAAAAATATATTTAGATTATAACATATATAAAACAAAAAAAATAATAGATAGTTTTTCACAAGAATATTGAAGTTTGAATATAAATATGCTATCATTGAAATAAAAAGTTTACTCATATATTTTGGTAATATGGTCCAAAAGTTTCTACGTCCTAACCTTAAATCGGGACGCTATGGGAAGAGCTTATACTATAATTTTTTAAAATATGCTAAATATTTTAAATTTAATTTTAAGTGTAAATTCTATCCCAGATAGAGTTTACACTTTTTTTATTAAAAAAATGGAGGTTTTTTGTGAAACAAATCTTAATAAAAAATGCATATGTAGTATCAATGAATGAGAAAAGAGAGATATATAATAATGGTTCAATTTTAATTGAAAATGATTTAATAAAGACAATTGGAAAAGTTGATGAAAAATTGATTTTAGATACTGTGGAAATTATAGATGCAAAAGGAAAAATTATACTCCCAGGTTTAATTAACACACATGTTCATCTGTCTCAGCAACTAGGAAGGGGAATAGCTGACGATGTAGATCTATTAACTTGGTTAAGGGAGAGGGTTTGGCCTTACGAAAGTAACTTTGATTATGAAAGCTCATTAATTTCCTCTACAGCTTGTTGTATAGAGATGATAAAATCTGGAGTTACAACATTTTTAGAAGCAGGAGGCCAGTATGTAGAAGCAATGGCTGAGGCAGTAAAAAATACAGGAATAAGAGCAGCTTTATCAAAATCAGTTATGGATGAAGGGGTTGGGTTGCCAACAAATTGGATAAAAACAGCGGATGAAGAGATTCAAGTACAAAAAGAACTATTTGATAAATACAATAATACAGCAGATGGAAGAATAAAAATTTGGTTTGGATTGAGAACTATTTTTAATAACTCAGATGACTTAATAATTAAAACTAAAAAAATAGCGGATAAGTTAAATACAGGAATTCATATGCATATAGCTGAAATAGCAGCAGAAAACGATTATATAAAAACAAATAGAGGAAATTCAACTGTTGAACATCTTCATAAATTAGGAGCATTAGGATCAAATTTATTAGCTGTTCACACAGTATGGCTAACAGATAGAGAGATAGATTTATTTAGATTATACGATGTTAAGGTATCACATAATCCAGCAGCAGCAATGAAAGTTGTATTAGGTTTTGCAAGAATACCAGAAATGCTTGAAAAAGGGTTAAGTGTATCTATTGGGACAGATGGTGCACCCTCAAACAATAGAATGGATATGATGAGAGAGATGTATTTAACCTCTTTAATTCATAAAGGAAGAACATTAGATCCAAAAGTTGTACCAGCAGAACAAGTGTTAGAAATGGCTACTATAAATGGAGCTAAATGTGCATTATTAGAAAATGAAGTAGGAAGTCTAGAAGTGGGTAAAAAAGCAGATTTAATAATTTTAAATCCAAATACAATTCATTCGTTACCACTTCATGATCCAATAGCTAATATTGTTTATACAATGTCAAGTGAAAATGTTGAATCTACAATGTGTAATGGAAAATGGTTAATGAAAAATAGAGAAATTTTAGTTTTAAACGAGAGTAATTTAATAGAGCAAGTGAAAATAAAATCTGAGGAGATAAAAACTAAGGCAAAAATAGTTTTACCAAACAGATTTCCTGTAATAGATATAATATAGTTGGAGGATTGTAAAGTGGAAAAAATAGTAACAAAAAGAAATATTTCATTAGATATATTAGAAAAATTTTTTAAAATTGAAGAAAGAGGAAGTTCAATAAAAACAGAAGTTTTAGGTGGTCTTACAACATTTTTAACAATGGCATATATAGTTTTTGTAAATCCTGCAATTCTTTCTGCAGCTGGGATGGATAAAGGTGCTCTTATAACAGTAACTTGTTTAGCAACAGCTATCGGAACAGGAATTGCGGCTTTATGGGCAAATGCTCCTTTTGCCTTAGCACCTGGGATGGGATTAAATGCATTTTTTACTTATACATTAGTTTTAGGGCAAGGGGTTTCTTGGGAAGATGCACTAGGTGTTGTATTTATATCGGGATTATTCTTTTTAATTATGACGTTAGGTGGAATTAGAGAAAAAATAGCTAATGCAATACCCAGCGTAGTTTCTACAGCAGCAACTTCAGGAATTGGGCTATTTATAGCTTTTATAGGTTTGAAAAATATGGGGATAATAGTTGCAAATGATGCTACATTTGTAGGATTAGGTGATTTTTCAATACCAACTGTATTAGGAATCTTAGGTTTAGCAATTATGGCTATTTGTGAAATAAAAAAAATAAGGGGTGGTATTTTAATAAGTATTGCAGCAACAACGATTATAGGGATGTTCTTTGGAATTGTTGATATTCCAAAGGCAATTGTTTCAATGCCACCATCAATAAGTCCAATTTTTATGAAAGTCAATATATTAGGTGCTTTAAAAATATCGTTAATAGGATCAATATTCTCATTTATGTTTATAGATTTATTTGATTCCCTTGGATTTATGATGGCTTGTTACAAAAATATGGGATTAGTTCAAGGAGATGAAGGGGCTAAAGGTTTAAAGAGAATGTTACAAGTGGATGTATCTTCGACATTGATTGGAGCAGTCTTAGGAACTAGTACTGTAACTTCATTTGCAGAATCAGCAGCTGGAATTTCTGCTGGAGCTAGAACAGGATTAGCTTCTTTGGTTACAAGTGGATTGTTTTTACTGGCATTATTATTTACACCGCTAGTTGGTATAGTGCCTGGGTATGCATCTGCCCCAGCTTTAGTATTAGTAGGAGTATTTATGTTTAAATCTATTGGAAATATAGATTTCACAGATATGAAAGTAGCAATTCCAGCTTTTATAACAATTGTAATGATGCCTCTAACATATAGTATCAGTATAGGTTTAAGTTTTGGATTTGTTGCTTACATAATAACTCATGTTGCGGCGGGAGAGATGAAAGAAATAAATATAGCATTATGGATAATTGGAGGATTATCAATTTTAAATCTAATAGTATAAAATTTTGAAGAGATGAGATTCTCTTCTTTTTTTATTAAATAAATTGAGAAAAATTAAAAGAAAATGTATAATATAAAAATTGAAAAAACTTATTGGAGGAAAGAATGGATATACTATCACTTGTATTAATTTCTATAGGACTAGCTATGGACGCTTTTGCAGTATCACTAACTGAAGGATTAGCAATGAAAAAATTAAGAAAAAGAAATATTTTTAAAATTGCACTTGTATTCGGAGGATTTCAGGCTTTAATGCCGTATATAGGATGGAGAATAGGTGGTGTTTTTGCAGAAAAAATATCACAATATGATTATATAATAACAACAATATTATTATTATTTGTTGGTGGAAAAATGATTTTTGATGGTTGGAAAGAGCAAGAGTGTGAGGAAGAAGGAAAGTGTGATATGGCTTCAAATCTACTTTTATTAGGATTTGCAACGAGTATAGATGCTTTAGCTGTTGGTTTTTCTTTTTCATTAGTTCCTGATTTAAATATATATTACTCTATAGAAATAATCGGAGTAGTAACTTTTTTAATAGCTTCAATAGGAGTTTATTTGGGGCATAAAGTAGGTCACTTAATAAGTTATAAAACAGAGTATCTAGGAGGAGGAATCTTAGTTTTAATGGGTCTTAAAGCTTTTATTAGTCATTTTCTATAAGGAGAAATTATGGAACAACTATTTTTAATAAATTTCATATTTTTACTATCAATTTTACCGATTCTTTATATTAGAAGAACTTTTTTTAGAAGAAATATTTTTTTAGGTAGATTTTTAGGAAATTATATCTTTATAACGCACTATATATTTTTCTTATTAGTAATTTTAGGTGTAGTAAATTATTTCTATCGATTGAGTAATTTGAATATAGTAACGATAGCATTTATAGTACTTCCAATATTTTTTATATACGCGTATTATAACTTTTCAGTAGCAAGGGTAATAAAAAGTGAGATAAGGTTAGAAAAACATAAAAGTGGAAAAAAGTTAAGAATAGCATTTATATCAGATGTACATTTGTCAGCTCTAACTAATAAAGAGAATATAGAAAACTCGTTAAAAAGAATGTCTGAGGAAGAGCCAGATATTTTATTAATAGGGGGAGATTTAGTTGATTTTAGTTGTAGAGATATAAAAGCAGATTTTACAGCTAGTTTTAGAGAGATAGAGCCTAAATATGGAACATATGCGATTTTAGGAAATCATGAGTATCATGGAGGAATAGAGGAAAATATAAAATATATTGAAACTCTAGGAATAAAAATTTTGAGAGATAGTATTTTAAAAATTGAAGGAATAAATATTATTGGAAGAGATGATATAACAAATAAAAAAAGAAAAAAGATAGCATATTTGAAAAAAAAGATAGATACAGATTTACCAACAATTGTATTAGATCACAATCCAAATTCAATAGAAGAGGCAATTACGAATAAAATTGATTTAGAACTTTGTGGACACACTCATAGAGGACAATTTTTTCCTTATAATTTAATAGTGAAAAAGATGTACAAAAATTATCATGGATATAAAGTATTTGGAATAACTCATACAATAGTAAGTGCAGGATTTAGTTCTTGGTTAGTACCGTACAGAGTAAATAGTACTAGTGAAATAAATATTATTGATTTATATTATTAAATGTATAGTTTTTAAAAAAAAACATATTTTTTAAAGTTGACTCACTATTCAAAACGTGATATAAATAACTTAAGAAAGATATTTTTACAAAACAGATTAAAAGGAAGTGTTGAAAATGGTAAATGAAACAAAAAATTTCTATGATGCAATTATAATTGGAGGAGGACCTGCAGGAGTAAGTGCAGCGGTATATATTGCAAGTCGTGGATATAAGCCTGTAATTTTAGAAAAGGATGAAATAGGTGGAATAGTGGGTAAAGTTTCTTCAGTAACGCATTACTTATCTGTGAATAATTATGAAACAGGAGATTCTTTTAAAAATAAGTTAGAAAGTCAACTGAGAGTTTATAATATAGAGGTATTAAAAGAAGAGGTTGTAGAAATAGATTTAGATAATTTATTAAAAAAAGTGTCAACAAAGTCAGGAAATATTTATTTAGGTAAAACAGTTATTCTTGCAAATGGAACGACACCAAGAAAATTAGGGGTTTTAGGAGAAAATGAGCTAAAAGGAAAGGGTGTTTGTTCAAATCCTTGGAAAGAGGGAAGAAATTACGAAGGGAAAGATATATTCGTAGTTGGTGGAGCAGATGGAGCTATAAAGGAAGCTATTTATTTAGCACAGTTTGCAAATCAGTTATCAATTATTCATTTTGAAGATTCATTAGGAACAATAGCTGAATTTAAAAATAAATTAGAAAAATTAGAAAATGTAAAATTATATTTACATTCAAGATTAACGAAAATAAACGGTAAAGATAAAATTGAAAGTTTAGAAATTACTGATGAGAAGACAAGGGAAGTAAAAGAGATAAAATGTGAGGGAGCAGGAGTGTTTGTTTATGCTGGTGCAACTCCAAATACAGAAAAATATAATAAATTAGAGTTAGAAAATGGATTTATAAAAGTAAATTCTCAAATGAAAACAAATATAGATGGAGTATTTGCGGCAGGAGATATTTGTTGTAAAGATATAAGACAAGTTGCAACCGCTGTTTCTGATGGAACAATAGCAGGAATAAATGCAGCTAATTATTTGAAAACAATATAAGTGAAAAAGAGGATATTTGTCCTCTTTTTTAATCGTTTTTCTCTTGATCCTCTTCGCCTCTAACTTCACTTGCTTCAGCTTCAACATTTGGATCTAATATATCTGGAGCAGAAGGAGTTTCTTTTTTTTCAGTAGAGCATACACATGTTTTAGGAAGTTCAACTTTAGACTTGTTACAACATTTTGACATAAAAATCACCTCTTTAATTTCTTTTATATATTCTTCTTATTAGGTTTAAAATTTCCTTTAATAATGTTAAAATAAATTCATAATATTTTATTAATAATATTTTGGAGGGATTTAATGAAAAAATTTTTATCAACAATTTTTTTTATTTCATCATTGGTATCTTATGCTGAAGGGTTTCAAATTGTTACTTTAGGAAGTGATGGTGGAGTAATGGATGGAAATATCTCAGGATATCTTATAAGAGATAAAAATGAGGAAAATTTTATAGCTTTAGATGCTGGAACGGTACTTCCTGGAATAAAAAGTGGGTTAGAAAAAGAAAGTTTTAAGGATATAACTATACCTGAAGATACAGAGTGGAGTGATATTGGGTACATTTTTAGAGAGAAAATAAAAGGATATCTGATATCTCATGGACATTTAGATCATATATCAGGATTAGTAATCTCATCAACAGAAGATACTAAAAAGGATATTTATGGGTTGAACAGTACAATTGAAACTTTAAAAAATAATGTATTTAATTGGAAACTTTGGCCAAACTTTTCAAATGAGGGAGAAGGATTTAAATTAAATCAGTATAAATATCAAGTGCTGGAACCAAAAAAAATTAAAAATATAAGCGGTACGAATTTAAAAGTTATTGCACTTCCTTTAAGTCATAGCAATTATGAATCGACAATATTTTTATTGGAAAATAATGGGGAATATATAGCATATTTTGGAGATGTAGGACCTGATAAAGTGGAAAATAGTAACGGACTAGAGGAAAGTTTTAAAGTTTTAGGGCCTCTGGTAAAAGATAAAAAATTGAAAGCAATAATGATAGAATCTTCTTTTGATAACTCTAAAGATGATAAAGGATTATTTGGGCATCTATCGCCAAGATGGATAAATGAAGAGTTTAAGGTTTTAGAAAAATACTCAGGTAAAGGAGCATTAAAGGGATTAAATGTGGTTATAACTCATGTAAAACCTAGCTTAAAAAAGAATGAAAATATGAGAGAGAATGTAAAAAAAGAACTATTAAATAATAATATATATGGAGTAAAATATTATTTTCCAATTCAAGGAGAGTCGTTAGAATTTTAAAAAAAGTTTGACAAAGGAGTATGAAATCTGCTATTATCATTTCAAATAAAAAAATAGGAGGAAATAAAATGACTATGAGAAGAGTTTCAAGGACACACAATAACTATAACAAAAAGAATAGAATTTTTGTGTGCCAAGAAAGCAATCTCAGGTATTTTATTATAGTTTAATTTTTTTATTATTCTATAAATTTATGTTATTTGAGCCAGTGTTTTAAAGCACTGGCTTTTTTTATACAAAAAAATATTTAGGAGGGTATTATGAAAAAAATATTAGGAATTTTATTATTTATTTTAATGGGAGCAATTGTATTATCAAAAGAAGTTTTATATGTTGGAACAAATGCTGAATTTGCACCTTTTGAGTATATAGAAAATGGAGAGATTATAGGATTTGATATTGATTTAATAAATAAAATTGGTGAAAAAATTGGAAAAGAGATAAAAATAAAAAATATAGCTTTTGATGGACTATTGCCAGCACTTCAAACAAATAAAATAGATTTAATAATTGCAGGAATGACAGTAACAAAAGAAAGAGAGAAGTTTGTAAATTTTTCAAATGATTACTTTGTAGCTAATCAAGTTATTATAGTTCCAGAAAATGAAGGCACTATAATCAATATGGATTCATTAAAAAATAAAAAAGTAGGAGTGGTACTTGGATACACAGGGGACTTAATAGTATCTAAAATTCAAGGAGTTAACAAAGTTCAGTACAATTCAGCACCATCTTCTATTATGGCTTTAAAAGGTGGAAATATTGATGCAATGATATTAGATTCAGCACCAGCTCAAAGTTATGTGGCAAAAAATAAAGGTTTAAAAATAATAGAAATAGATAGTGAAGTTGAAAAATATGCAATAGCAGCAGGAAAAAATAATGAAAATCTTATTAAAAAAGTAAATAAAGCTCTGGAAGAGATAAAAGCAGAGGGTATTTATGATGATTTAATAATAAAACATTTTAACTAGGAGGAGAGAGATGAAGGAAAAGGTTATTTTAGCATATTCAGGAGGATTAGATACATCAGTTATAATTCCATGGCTAAAGGAGAATTATGACTATGATGTTATTGCAGTAGCAGTAAATGTAGGGCAAACAGAGGATTTTAAAGCAATTGAAGAAAAAGCATATTTAACAGGTGCAAGTAAATTTTATTTGGTAGATAAAGTTCATGAATTTGTAGAAGAGTATATATTTCCAACATTAAAAGCAGGTGCTATTTATGAAAATAAATATTTATTAGGAACATCAATGGCAAGACCAGTAATTGGAAAAGCTTTAGTTGAAGTAGCACATATAGAAGAAGCTAAATATATTGCTCATGGAGCAACAGGCAAAGGAAATGATCAAGTAAGATTTGAATTGGCTATAAAAGCTTTGGATCCATCTTTGAAAATAATAGCTCCTTGGAGAATTTGGGACATAAAATCAAGAGAGGAAGAGATTAAATATTTAGAAAAAAAGGGAATTACACTTCCGTTTCATAAAAAATCTCCTTATAGTAGAGATGAGAATTTATTTCATGTAAGTCATGAGGGGTTTGATTTAGAATGTCCTTCAAAAGAGCCTAATTATGAGAATGTTTTACAATGGGTTAAGACTCTAGAAGCTGCAAATGAAAAATCTGAGTATATAAGTATTGAATTTGTAAAAGGAGTTCCTGTTGCAATAAATGGAGAAAAAATGAGTGGAGTAGAAATTATAAAACAGTTAAATAAAATAGGTGGAAATCATGGAATTGGTGTTTTAGATATGGTTGAAAATAGATTGGTTGGAATGAAATCAAGAGGAGTTTATGAAACTCCAGGAGGAACAATTTTATTTTTTGCTCATGAAGAGCTAGAAAGATTGTGTTTAGATAAAGATACATATCAAGAAAAAATAAAACTATCACATGATTTTTCAAAATTAGTCTATAATGGTCAATGGTTTACAACTTTAAGAAAAGCTATAACAGCTTTTGTAGATATAACTCAAGAGTTCGTGACGGGGGAAGTGAAGTTAAAATTATATAAAGGAAATATTATTTTAGCAGGAACTACATCTCCATTTACACTGTATTCAGAAGAGTATTCAACTTTTGAAAAAGACAGTGTTTATAATCAAAAAGATGCAGAAGGATTTATAAATCTTTTTGGATTACCAATTAAAATAGAGGCACTTTTAAGAAAAAACTTTTGACATTTGAAAAAAAATATGATATTCTGCCTTAAATTAATATTTTGATAGAGGTTGCAAATTTTATTAGTAAATAAACTGAGATTAGTAGATCAAAGATGTTTGTTAAAAGGAAAATTTGCCGAAGTTTAAGTTTTTCTACTAAAAAATTTAAGCTGGGTACATAAAGAATATTTATGTAACTGTCACCAAATTGGTGTTGTGCTATCGTGGATTATTTTAAGCTAACATAGTTGAAATGAGAGTTTTAAGCGATAGTTATTTTTTTGACTATCGCTTTTTTTATTATTAATATCATCCAAGGAGGAACTAATGAGAGTAGTAAAAAAATTTGGAGGAAGCTCAGTTGCAACAATAGAAAAAATAAAAGATATAGCTAAAGATATATCTAAAAACTATAAATATGGTGATGAAATTGTAATTGTAGTTTCAGCTATGGGAAAAACAACAGATGAGTTGATAAAATTAGCTAAAGAGATTTCGGAAACTCCAGATGTAAGAGAACTCGATTCATTATTATCAACAGGAGAGCAAAAATCAATCTCTCTTTTAAGTATGGCACTAAAAGAAATTGGATGTAAGGCTATCTCTTTAACTGGTGCTCAAGCAGGAATAAGAACAGGTGGAACACACACTAAAAATAAAATTGAAAGTATAAAAATTGATAGAATAGAAAAACATTTAAAAGATGGAAAAATTGTAATTGTTGCTGGATTTCAAGGGATAAATGAAGATGGAGATATAACAACATTAGGAAGAGGTGGATCTGATACAAGTGCTGTTGCCTTAGCTGCAGCATTGAAGTGTGATTGTGAGATATATACAGATGTTACAGGAATATATGGTGTAGACCCTAGAGTTTATAAAAATGCTAAAAAACTTGAAAAAATTTCATACGAGGAGATGATGGAAATGGCAAATTTAGGTGCAGGAGTAATGGAAACTAGAGCAGTTGAAATAGGGAAAAAATATGGTGTTAAGATTTATGTTGGACAAACTTTAGGAGTTGAAACAGGAACATATATATGTGATAATAGTGAAATAATTGAAAAAAAAGCTGTAACAGGAATATCTATAAATAAAAATGTTATAATGGTAAATTTAGAAAACTTTTTGGCAATTCCTAAAAATGTAGCAATCATTTTTAATAATTTAGCTAAGCATAGTGTTAATGTTGATATGATTTCACAAAATGAAGTTGAAAATGTTAAAGGAAGTATAGGATTTACTTGTCCTTTAACAGATGAGCACTTTTTAAATAGATCATTAGAGGAGATTGCTAAGGAGATTCCAGATATAGAGGTTACGAAAAGAACAGGAGTTGTAAAAATATCTTTAGTAGGAATAGGAATGATAAGCAATTTTGGCGTAGCAGCAAAAGTTTTTGAAGTGTTAGCAGAGATTGATTCAGCATTTTATCAATGTACTACATCAGAAATTTCAATCTCGTTAATTATAAAAGAATCTGATACAATAAAATTAGTAGAAAAATTAGCAGAAGTATTTTCAATATAATGGAGGGACTAAAATGTATAATATAGCAATAGTAGGAGCAAGTGGATTAGTAGGTGGAACTTTTTTAAAAGTTTTGGAGGAGAGGGATTTACCAATAAAAAATTTATATCTTTTTGCTTCAGCTCGTTCAGCTGGAAAAGAGGTTGTTTTTAAAGGAAAAACTTTAGTGATAGAGGAGCTTACAGAAAGCAGTTTTGATAGAGAGATAGATATAGCACTATTTTCAGCAGGAGGAGATATTAGTAAAAAATTTGCTCCAATTGCAAGTGCAAAAGGTGTAATAGTAGTTGATAATAGTAGTGCTTGGAGAATGGACGAAAATGTTCCGCTAGTTGTACCAGAAGTAAATTCAAAGGATATATTTAAAAATAATGGTATAATAGCTAACCCAAATTGTTCAACGATTCAATCAGTTGTTCCATTAAAAGTTATAGATGAGTTATATGGTATAAAAAGAGTTGTCTATTCAACATACCAAGCTGTATCGGGAAGTGGA
>NZ_JBOFXD010000085.1:0-7109 GCF_051653945.1 Cetobacterium sp. | reverse complement strand
GGCTATATATTTTTGCAGAGCCAGTCATGGAAAAGTTGGTAAAGCAACTCCTCACTATGACTACATTCATGGATTAAATAAATATTCATACAAAAAAGACGAAGTAGTATATGCTATTCAAAATATACCTACTTGGGTTAAAAATAATCGTGATTTTTTTGAAATGTCAGATAGTTTTGAAAGAGCTAATGGGATGTCATATAAAGAACTAAAACTTGCATTACCTAGTGAATTTTCTTTAAAGGAAAATCAAAAATTATTACATGAGTTTATAGAAAAAGAACTCGGAAATAAATATTATTATTCTGCTGTAATTCACGATAAAGAAATTGAAAAAAATAAGGTTCAACAAAATATACATGTCCATCTTATGTTTTCTACTAGAGAACTCGATGAAATGGAAAGGATTGGAAAAGATTTTTTCAAAAGAGCAAATAGTAATAATCCAAAGCTCGGAGGAAATGCTAAAAATACTAGATGGGATTCTAAAAATACTAAATCACTTAAAGAGATTAGATTTTCATGGGAAACAACATTAAATAAACATTTACAAGAACGTGGGCTTGAAAAAGTCTCTTCTTTGTCTCTTAAAGAGCAATACCAAAATGCTCTCAAAGATGGAGATAAAGTGAAAGCTAAACTACTTAAAAGAAAAGCTATTAATATTCAAATGAGAATATTAAAAAAAGCTTTGGATGGAAATCCTCTAACTAGATGGGAACAAAATCAATATAAAAAATATTTAAAAAATAAAACTATTAAAGTTTGTTTAGAAAAAGATTATAGAGAAACTTTGGCTTTACAAAAAAATATCGAAATTAAGAAAAACCTTATTAAAGATGCTGATCTAAATATTAAATCACTACCAAAAGATTTTGTTCATCCTAAATATTATAGTTTTTTGGATGTTGAAAAAAATATT
Source organism: Cetobacterium sp. (assembly GCF_051653945.1). Taxonomy (GTDB): domain Bacteria; phylum Fusobacteriota; class Fusobacteriia; order Fusobacteriales; family Fusobacteriaceae; genus Cetobacterium_A. Next base: position 6,187 of record NZ_JBOFXD010000085.1, on the reverse strand, counting down.
TTAATGCTAGAAAAAGAATTAGAATTAGCGAAAACTGCTAACTCTTTTTCTGCTGTTAAAATTTCAGCAATTAATAGTATAAATAAAGAATTTCTACCTCTTCATCAAACGTTAAACTATTACATTGAAAAGTTAAATAGTATTGAAGAAAGTACAGAGGCTGACCTTTTACTAAAACAAAAATATACCAAAACGATAGCTGAAGTAAAAGAAAAAATAGAAACTATTGAAACAAGTATTTCTTCTATAGACTTTGCTTCTGCTCTTAAAAAAGAAATCACAAAATCTAGTGAAAATCTTTCTTCTCTTCAAAATAAAAAAGAAAGTTTAGTTAAAGAACGAGAACATATTTATAAATCTTCTAATAAGAACTCCTTTATCTTAGATAAAATCGGAGCTCATAACAAACTTTCAAGTATTCTTGAAACTTTAGCTGATTTAGAGTGGAACTTAAAAACCACTAATAGAGATCTTAATCAAATAGAAACTAAGCTTAATTCAACTACTCTTAGAGAAACCGCTAAAGATATTTTGACAAAGGGAGAATATAAAAAAGCCGTTGAAGATACAAAAAAATGTATTGATAAAATAAATACTATCGTTAGAGAAATTAATGGAGGTTTCTATGATAATCGAAATGATTTAATGAAAGAAAAAATTGAAGAACATAAAAATTTAAAAGTTGAGCTAGAAAAATTACACGAAGTTCGGTTTGATAAATTTTTTAATGAAAATTATTTTAAAGTGGAAAAAATTGAAAAAAGTTTAAAAGAAAAACTAGAATCTAGAAAAGAAAATTTATTCAACAAAAGACATGTTTTAAAGCAAGAAATTGAGTTTTATAAGCTCTGGTTATTACAAGATAAGGAGACAAAAGATATATTTACTAATAAATATTATATATATTCACAAAAAATTAATAACTCAATTTACTATGAATACAAATATAGGACAGCAAGAGAAGCTCTTGATGAAACATTTAGTACAATTAATATTAAAAAACTTGCCTATAACAAAATAACTAAAGGGGCTTATAACAAAATATTTAAAGAATATAAATCTTTAGATAAATCTCTGGAAAATCTAAAAATACAAAAAGAATCTTTAGGGAAATTTAGCCTAAAAGGAATTTCTTTAAGTTCTGAAATATCAAAACTTGAAAAACAAAAATTAGATTTACAACAAAAGTATCACAGCATGATTAATGCAGTTGACCCAAACTTACTAAATCAAACCATTAAAGAAATTGAAAATGTAAAAAAACAAGCAAACAAAAATATAAAATCAAAAGAAAATACCTCAAAACAAGAGAAATTTGAAAATATATTTAAGCAAAATAAATTTAAAGAATATGAAAAAGAAATAAAACCACGAAATTTTGAAAATTATATTGATTCAACGAAACAACTTCATCAGTTACAAGAAGACTCTGGACATTCTCGCTCTTTATTTGAAGATGAAGAAGAAAGAAAATCTTTAAGTAAATTTTACAGCGAACATATAAAAGATCATGAAAATGATTTAGAGGTAGATTTTTAGCTCTACATACATTCATGCATGTATTTGTTGCGAAGTAGTTTGAAATTGATTTTTGAGGTGAATAACAGTGTTTAAAAAGATTTTAAAGAGAGGCTTATACGAAGTAATTCGATAAAAATGAATTAAGTAGCTAAGTTTCAAAAACTAGTTTTTACAGTAAGTATATAAAAGATCATGAAAACGATTTGAAGGTAGATTTTTAGCTCTACATATGTTCATACATGTATTTTGTTGCAAAGTAGTTTGAAATTGATTTTTGAGGTAAATAAAAGCGTTTAAAAAGATTTTAAAGAGAGGTTTATATGAAGACTTTTGACCAAAAAAGAAAATTAGAAAAAAAAATATTAAGTATTGATAGAGAAATAGCAGTTTCAAAAGCTAGAAATGGAGAACAATTAAGAAAAGAAAGAGCTCACAAATTAATTAAACTTGGTGCTTTATTTGAAATAGCAGAATTAATAGATTTACCAAAAGAACGATTATTAGGATATCTCTTATCTTTTCCTAAAAATGATTTTAGTAAATTTGATTATTGGGATGAAATAGGAAATGAAAAAATGATTGAACGTATTCAAGTTAGAGAAAAAAAGAAAAAACAAAATTTAGATTCAAAAAAAGATTTTACCCATAACGATATTATGGAATTATTAAAAAACTCAAAAGAAAAAAACATTGATATTGTGAAAATCTCACAAAAAAGTTTTAAGAAGAATTTATTAGAAAATTTAAATTATAATGAGTTTGAAATTTTGAAAAATATTCTTGAAAGTTGTTAAAAAAAATAGACATCTTATTAAAAAGATCTTTTTATTCTTTTATCTTATTAATATCTTATTAAGAGATGTTCAAAAGTATTAACTATAGAAGGTTTTCGATGTATTAAATCCTACAAAAAAACGGTTTTCAGCTGATTAAATCCTACAAAAAAACGGTTTTCAACTGATTAAATCCTACAAAAAAACGGTTTTCAACTGATTAAATCCTACAAAAAAACGGTTTTCAACTGATTAAATCCTACAAAAAAACGGTTTTTATTTTTAATCACATACACATTAAGTAGATATATTTTATATATTAATTATATATATAGATTAAAAATTTTATCGTTCGGCTGCCAAACAATATAAATACTGAATAAATATAAACAAAAATCTCTATAATAATTGTTATAAGGAGAAGCAACAATGAAAGAAAAAGAAATTCGGCATCATAACAGCATTTCACAAGGAAAATTAGAATATTTTGAATTAAGAGAATTGAAGCTTTTTTTAGCTCTAATGTCAGATGTAAAAAAAGAAACATTAACATATGATTATAATTCAGTAAATATAAAACAATTTATAAATATGGGGGATCAAAGTTATACAGCATTTGAAAAAATCATATCAAATTTACAAAAAAGAAGAATCTTAATTTTTGAAAGTGAAGATAAATATAAAGCTTACAGTATCTTTTCTCTATTAGAATTTAATAAAAAAGAAAAATATATAACTGTAGAATACAATCATAAATTTTTTCCGTTAATAGGTGAGTTCCAAGATAATTTTTGTAAATATAAGTTAAAATACATAGAACCTTTAAAAAGTAAATATTCAGTAATTTTTTATATGCTATCCAAAGCCAATCTATTCAAAAAGAAATATTATTTAAGCGTGGATGAAATAAGAGAAAAAATAGGAAGAAAAATAAGAATTGATAACTTAGATATTAGAGTTTTTGAACCAATGATTGAAGAAATAAATAAATTTACTGATATAAATCTTACTATTGAAAAAGAGTATGCAAATACTAGAGGAAAAGGAAGAAAATCATTAGTAGGCTACACTTTTATAGTTAGTAAAAAAATATTTACAATTTCAGATGAATTAAAAAAAGCTATGGTTAAAGCTAAAAAAAATATTTATATAAATAAATCTAAAACTTTGAATAATCAAACAATTCAAATTCTTTTAGATGATATACAAGAAACAAACTTAATAAATGGATTAAATTTTGCTTACAAAAAAATAAATAAAGATTTTACAAAATTAGAATATCTAAAAAGAGTTATCATATCTGCTGAAAATAAAGAGGATGAAGAAATTGAACTAATAGAACCAGAGCATAAGAATGATATTTTTTCGAAAAATGAAATAATAAAAGCTATTGATAATAATCTCAAAATAACTAAACAAATGGAAGAAGAAGTAATAAAGTACCTTATAAAAAATAATAACATGACCGAACAATTTTTAAAAAATACAAAAATAAAAAGTAAAGGTGTTTACGATAATATTATAAAAGGAAATTTACAAAAAATTAAAAATGACTTATCTCGTAAATAAGTCATTCAATCAAACTGGTGAGTTATAAGCTCACTAAACCAAAACTAATATAGTATAACAAAATTCGCATTATAAAATCAATATGTTATTGCAAATTGTAATACAAGAAAGGCTTAAAGGCTACAATGAAAATTTTTCAAAATGAAATATATTGTACTCTAAATAAATCTATAAGAGTATCTTAATATTTTTATAAAAAATAAAAATCAGGAGGTCAGAAATATGTGAACAGAACTAATAAAAGAATTGAATGTTATGTTAAATATATGCAGCTAGTAGCATAAGTAATATTATAACTATTACCTATTTATTAAGATTAATTAATGAGAAAATAATGGGGGTAAAATAATGAGAAAATTTATAAAAACTTTAGTATTGTTAATTGGAATAATATTAACAGGGTGTATAGGAAATAAAAATGAAATTCCTAAACAATATTTAGGAAAATATAAATTGCTATATCCAGGTTCAAAAATTTCAGAAGAAGGAAAAATAATAGAAAAATATAGTGAAAGTGAAAAAATAACAAAAGGATATGCTACATTATCTAAAAAAGGAAGTAGATATACTCTTTATATAAAACGTGATCCAAGTGAAAATTATTTAGCAAAAGAAAATAGAGCAGTATTTTTAGATATGGAAAGAGATAATTTAGAAATGAATGCACAATTAAGAAAAGTCGAAGGAGAAAAAGGGGAATATAAAGAATATTATACTGTATATTTTAAGGATGAGAAAATTATAGGGGATGAAAATAAATCTCCAGCAAGTATATGGTATGCAATTCAAGGGAAAAAAAATATTAACTTAGAGAAAGTAAATGGAAAGTACATACTAAGTATTTATGGACATCAATTTATAAAAGAGTAGTTGACAAATTTATTTAATTATTTATATACTTGATACAAGGCAGAAAAAACCTATATACATATTTAAGAAAAAATGGGAGTTTAGTCTATGCTTCCATTTTTTTTTATAAATTTTATCTAAAGCAATGGAGGGGTATAATGAAAGCGGTTAAACTTAATATTTGTATTGAGTCCAGTTATAAAAAAGATAAAATAAGATATAAAAAAAAATTGTTAGATAGAAAATTAGAATTTTTTATAGGTAAAGATGAATTTTCTAAAGAATTATTTGTAGGAGAAATTTTGTCAACAATGATAAAAGAAGAAGATAAGAAATACAATTTGATTGCAACAGTTGAATTGTGGCGTTTGATTTCAAATACATTAATAGATAAACATGGTGATATTTTAACAAGAGAATGTTTAATTTATTTAGAAGAATGTTTTAAAGTTAATTATTTTCCAATTTACAAAGAGCATGATTTTACAAATCCTCCTATAGGTAAGTGGATAGATGCTAAAGTTATTGATCATGAAGAAGAAAGTTATTTATTTGCTAAACTTGAATTTTTTAAAGATGAAAAATTCAATAATGTTAAAAAAGATAAAATAATGAAAATAGTTACGTTAGACAATAATGAAATTTTATTTGATAGAAATTTTAGAACTAATAGTCTTTTAAATAAACTAATAGAAGATGAATTTAAAAAAAATGAAAAGACTTTGAATATAAAAGTTCAGGATAATATAAAAAAATCTTATGAATTTAATTCTGAGATTATTATAAAGTTTGCATTACAAGCGATAGCAGTTGGATTTTTTAGTGCTCTAGGAGGAGACTTATATAATAAATTGAAAAATATTATAAAAAAGTCCTTTATAGAAATGGAAGGATCATCAAAAGAATTACATACAATTTTTATAAACAATTTTACTCTACCAAATAATGAAATTATTGAGATAAAAACTATTTTTATTTTAAATAAAAATTTTCAAGAAATAGATGTTTTTTCAACACAACCATTTTTAGAAAAACAATTACAAGAAATAATAGAAAAACAATTGCCAATAAGAACAATTGTAAATATAGTTGAAAAAAATAAAAAAATCGAATTTGGTTATTCTCTTACTAAGTATGGAGATCTTTACGAAGTAAAGAAAGATGATATTTTTAGAAAAATGTTAGAGAAGAATAAACTTTAAAATTTATAAATTTGAATAAAGAAGAGGACTAAAAGTCCTCTTCTCAGGTTGTAGACAAATGGCTATCGAATAATAATATTTGATAGCCATTTTTTTTATTTTTATAAATTTTGAGTTATTTTTGTAGAAATTTGTGTTGAGGAAGTCTTTTCCAAACTTCCACATTGCTAATTTTTTTAAATTCATACATGCAAATTTGAGAGTGAGCTCCATTTTTACTTTCGCTAACCCTCTATATTGTGTATATCTCATTCCATGTAGTTCTTTCGCGTC
>NZ_JBOFXD010000084.1:0-47821 GCF_051653945.1 Cetobacterium sp. | reverse complement strand
CAAGCTGAATGTCGCGAGTTCGACCCTCGTCTCCCGCTCCAATTTAATATTTATCAAATGTGTCTGTAGCTCAGCTGGATAGAGCAACGCCCTTCTAAGGCGTGGGTCAGGGGTTCGAATCCCTTCAGACACGCCATTTGGTGGCCGTAGTTCAGTTGGTAGAGCGCCAGTTTGTGGATCTGGTTGTCGCGGGTTCGAATCCCGTCGGTCACCCCAAATAATTTTATAAGATGCGTCATTAGCTCAGATGGTAGAGCACACGACTTTTAATCGTGTTGTCACTGGTTCGAGCCCAGTATGACGCACCATCTTTTTGCGAGGGTGGCGGAATTGGCAGACGCATCAGACTTAGGATCTGGCGTTTCGACGTGAGGGTTCAAGTCCCTCCTCTCGCACCATATAAGATACTATAAAGTCTTGAATATTCAAGACTTTTTTTTATATATAGAAAAAAGGAAAAGGAGAATAGTGTGGAAAGAAATATAAAATTGACATATAGTTATGATGGAAGTGAATTTTTTGGCTTTCAAAGACAACCTGGTTTTAGAACTGTACAAGGAGAACTAGAGAAAGTTTTAGGAACGATCTTTAAAAATAAAATAGATTTAGTTTCTGCAGGAAGAACTGATAGAGGAGTTCATGCTAAAAAACAAGTTTCAAATTTTTATACAACTTCCAGTATTCCTTTAGAAAAAATAAAAAGAATTATAAATAGTTCAATTCCTAATGATATATTCATATTAGATGTTCAGGAAATGGGTTTAGATTTTCACTCTAGATTTTCAGCAACATATAGGTCATATGAATACTATATAGGAGAGGATAGAAATCCATTTCAGTCTAGATATGTTACTTTTGTAGATGAGCAATTAGATTTAGAAAGGTTAAATAAAATAGTTTCTCCTTTAGTAGGGCAACACGATTTTTCAAACTTTAGGCTTTCAGATTGCGGAAGTAATACTCCAATTAGAGAGATTTATGAAGCTAAATTTGAAAGAGTAAATGAAAAGACGATTAAATTATATATTAAAGGAAATGCATTTTTAAAATCTCAAATTAGGATAATAGTAGGTACAGTTTTATCGATTTATTTTGGAAAAAAGCCAGAGGATTATTTGATTGAAATGCTAAAAAATCCAAATGTTCAGTATGCAAAAATAGTGGCTGAACCTTTTGGTCTTCATCTATTCGATATAGGATATTAGGAGGAGCAATGAAAGTAATAGAAGTTGATGCAGAAAATAGAGGGTTAATTCAAAAAATATTTGATAATGAGGTAGAAAGTTTTGGTGTAATGGGTGGAGCTGATATGTGGATGATTATGAGCTTCATTAGATATGGAAAGCTCTATGTACTATTAAATGAAAATAATGAACTTTTATCAGTTGCTCAATATCAAGGAGTATTAGGAAAAAAAGAGGTTTTTTTATATGGATTTTCAACATCTTTAAAGGAAAGAGGAAAGGGCTATGGAAAGATACTTTTAGAAGAAAGTCAGAATAGATTAAGAGAATTAGATATGGAAAAAATATACTTAACAGTAGATCCTACTAATACTGTGGCTATAGATATGTATAAAAAAGCTGGTTACGTAATAGAAGAGCTACAAAAAGATGAGTATGGAAAAGGAATTGATCGATATTTGATGACTAAAAATTTATTATGATATCTTGACAAAAATACTAAAAAGGTGTATATTAAATTAAAAAGAATAGTTACAATTTTGTAATTATTTCAAAAGGAGGAAGCATGTATATTGAAAATATAAGTGAACATTTAAAAATACATGATATAAAACCCTCATATCAAAGAATGAAAGTATTTGAATATTTGTTAGAGAATAAAACTCATCCAACAGTTGATGAGATTTATAAGGCTTTATGCCCTGAAATTCCCACTCTTTCTAAAACTACAGTTTATAATACATTAAATCTTTTTATAGAAAAAGGAATTGCTAGAGTAATAACAATAGAAGAAAATGAAACTAGATATGATGTTGATACACATGTACATGGTCATTTTAAGTGTGTAGATTGTAAAAAAGTTTTTGATGTCCCAGTAACAGTTGATCAACTTATTGTAGGAGATATGAAAGATTTTAAAATTGATGAATACCATGTTTATTTTAAAGGAACTTGTCCTAAGTGTCAGAATAAATAGTTATCAAAATACAAAAAATATGAAAAATATATTTAATAATTAGAGGAGGTTATCATGAAAGTTTATGAAATTTTTAAAGTGAAGGAAAACCCAGTATTATTAGAGGTAATTGTAGCAGATAAAGATGGTATTTCTGTAGAGGGATTAGAGTTAGTAAAAGAGAAAACTCAAGATGCTTCAACAGAAAAACATGTTCCATTTGTAGAGGAAAAAGAGGATGGATATTTAGTAAAAGTTGGTAAAGAAGTAGCTCACCCAATGACAGAGGAGCACTATATTCAAATGATAGAAATCTGTGTAGATGATTTTTTATATAGAAAATATTTAAAGCCAGGAGAAGCACCTGAAGCATACTTTAAGGTACCTAAAGGTAAATCAGTATGTGCAAGAGAGTATTGCAATCTTCATGGGTTATGGTGTAACTAATCAAAGGGGGGGTATAAAATGGGAAAGCATATGAGATGTGTAATATGTGATTATGTTTATGATGAATCAATAGGTGATCAAGAAAATGGAGTAGCTCCAGGAACAAAATGGGAAGATGTACCAGAAGACTGGATTTGTCCATTATGTTATGTGGGAAAAGACCATTTTGAAGAGATTTAATTAGTGTATAGTATCTAACCTCTTAGCAGTATTTGCTAAGAGGTTTTTTTATGATATAATATACACTTAAGATATATATTTAGAAAGGAAGTGTCATGAAATTAGCAGTACTAGGAAGTGGAAGTAAAGGGAATGCTCTTTTTATAGAAACTGATAATATAAACTTATTAATCGATGCTGGATTTAGTGGAAAAAAAATAGAAGAACAGTTAAAAAAAATAAATATAGAGATTTGTAATATAGATGGGATTTTAATAACGCATGAACATGGAGATCATATTCAAGGAGCAGGAATATTATCAAGAAAATATGATATTCCCATCTATATCACAAAAGAGAGCTATGAAGCTGGAATATTAAAAATTGGAAAAATTAAAGATGAAAATTTAAGATTTATAGAAGAGGCTTTTTGGGTTGGAGATAGTATGGTATACCCATTTGATGTAATGCATGATGCAGAAAGAACAATAGGATTTAGAATAGAGGAAAGTTCAGGAAGTAAAGTTGCGATAGCTACAGATTTAGGATATGTAGATAATACTGTTAGAGAAGCCTTTAGAGATGTAGATGTAATGGTTATAGAGTGTAACTATGATTATCATAAATTAATGGATTGCTCATATCCTTGGGATTTAAAGGCTCGTGTAAAAAGCAGGAATGGGCATCTATCAAATAATGATTGTGCTAGGTTTATCAGAGAATTATATCATGATAAATTAAAAAAAGTTTATTTAGCTCATATGAGTAAGGATAGCAATGATCCAAAATTAGCTATAGATGCAGTTTTAGATGAATTATTAAGGCATAATATTGATATTTCAGTAGAAATTGCTCATCAAGATATATGTAGTAAGTTAATTAAATTTTAGGAGGAGTTATGGAGGAGATTGAAAAACTATTAGAAGAGTTAAAATTTGAGATAGGAACGACAGATATTTTAAAAAATAGCAATGAAAAAATAGTCTTAGGAACAGGAAACTTTTATGGAAAGGTACTTTTCGTAGGCGATGATTCTAATTTATATATAGATGAGAATTTAAAAGTAAGACCAGGATCTAGTGGAGAATTTTTAATAAAGCTTTGTGATATAGTAGGATTATTACCAGAGGATTACTATATTACAACACTAACAAAATCTGAAAAAAACTATAGAGAGTTAGAAGAAAGAGATAAAAGAGATTTGAAAGAATATCTAATGATGCAGATTTCATTGATGAATCCAGAAGTTATCGTAGCGTTAGGACAAGACGTGGCAGAGCTATTATTAGAAAGAGAGTTTAAGTTCCTTCAAGAAAAAGGGAAAATTTTAGATTGGAGAGGGAATGTAAAGTTATTGGCAACATATGACGCTAATTTTGCTAAAAAATCCAGAGATGATGGTGGAAAAAGATCTAAAGTAGCAGTAGAATTTTGGGGAGATTTAAAGACTATAAAAAATAGCATAGAGGAGATCTGATATGAAAATTTTAGTAGTAAGGTTTAAACAAATTGGGGATGCGATACTATCTTCTGTAATATGTAAAAGTTTAAAAGAAACATATCCCGATGCTGAAGTTGATTATGTATTATATGATCATGTTGCTCCACTGTTTGAGCATCAGGATTATTTAAATAAAGTTATATCTATATCAAAAGACGAGCAAAAGAATCCGTTTAAATATTTAAAAAAAGTTTGGAATGTAACAAGAGCTGATTATGATATAGTTATTGATATAATGTCTACTCCTAAAAGTGAGGTTTTTACACTATTTTCTAGAAAAGCAAAGTATAAAATAGGGAGATGGAAACCAAAAAGAGGATATACATACACACATAGTATACCAGAACCTTCAAGTGAATTTGACAAAGTTGAAAAGTTTTTAAAAATGTTAGAACCACTTATAGATGATGGAATAGATGTAAAGTTAGATAAAAATTACTCTTTAAAGTTTTTACATGAAGAGAAAAATGATTTAAGAAAAAGAATGGAAGAAGCAGGAGTAGATTTTAATAAAATAATAATTCCTTTAGCTATAAACTCAAGAAGAGAAAATAAGGTTTACCCCATAGATTTAATGAAAGAGTTAGCAAAAAAATGTTAAATGAATTCAATTGCCAAATTATTTTATATTATTCTTTAAGTGAAAAAGAATTTGCTAAAAAATTTCATGAAGAGCTAAAGTGGGATAAAAGAATAATATCAGATATAAATACAAAAAGTATAAGAGAGTTAGGAGCGTTGTTATCGAACTGTGATATCTTTGTAGGAAATGAGGGTGGTCCTAGACATTTAGCTCAAGCTATAGATATTCCAAGTTTTTCTATATTTAGCCCTGGTTCTAGCAAGAAAGACTGGCTTTCAAGAGACAATAAAAGGCATGAGGGGATAGAGCCAAAAGATATACTTTCAGATAAAACATACGATAGTTTATCCTATGAAGAGAGGTATAGGTTAATCACTCCAGATATCATTTTAGAAAAAGTGAAGGAAAAAATGGAGCTTGTACCCAAATATATTGAAAAAAAATAATGGTTATGATAGAATTTAAAAAGATATTTTAAAATGAGGAGGAGTTTTTGTGGCAGGACATAGTAAATGGTCTAATATAAAGCATAGAAAAGGTGCTCAAGACGCTAAAAGAGGAAAGCTATTCACAAAATTAGGAAAAGAGTTAACAATTGCAGCGAAGGAAGCTGGAGGAGATCCTAACTTTAATCCTAGATTAAGACTTGCAATAGATAAAGCAAAAGCTGCTAATATGCCAAAAGATAACTTAGAAAGAGCTATTAAAAAAGGTACTGGTGAACTTGAAGGTGTAGATTACATGGAGATTAGATATGAAGGGTATGGTCCAGAAGGAACAGCTTTCATAGTTGAGGTTGTAACTGACAATAAAAATAGATCAGCATCAGAAGTGAGAGCTGCTTTTTCAAGAAGAAATGGAAATTTAGGTACAGATGGTGCTGTATCTTGGATGTTCCAAAGAAAAGGAGAAATTATAGTTACAGCTGAAGGTGTAGATGCAGATGAATTAATGATGGCAGCTCTAGAAGCTGGAGCAGAGGATGTTAAAGAGGAAGATGGAGAGTTTACTGTTTTAACAGATTCAGCAGATTGCAATACAGTAGCAGAAGAGTTAAAAAAAGTTGGGTACAATGTAACTGAAGCAGAAGTTGCAATGATTCCAGATAATAAAGTACAAATTACTGATTTAGAAACTGCTAAAAAAGTAATGGCTTTATATGAAGCTTTGGATGATTTAGATGATGTAAATGATGTTTATTCAAACTTTGATATATCAGATGAGTTATTAGAGCAACTATAAAAATAAAAAAACAATAAAAAACATACTCATATATTTTTGGAAATATGGTCCAATAGTTTCTACGTCTTTACCGTAAATGAAGACACTATGGGTAGAACTGACTGCATTTAAGCATAGATTCTATCCATGAGTCTATGCTTTTTTATTTAAAATAGGGAGGAAATTTTAAATATGCAGAGAAACAAATCACCTTATGACTTAAACGGAGTTCCAGATTTAAAGACAGCAATTCCATTGGGACTACAACACATTATGGCAATGTTTATGGGAAATATAACACCTATAATAATAGTTGCAGGAATACTTGGTTTTACTCAGGACATAAAAATTAATTTGATTCAAGCTACAATATTTGTGGCTGGACTAAATACGTTGGTACAAGTTTACACATTAGGACCTATGGGGGCTAAATTGCCAGTAGTCGTGGGAACTAACTTTTCTTTTGCACCAGTGGCTATATCGATAGCTAGTAAATTTGGGTATGAAGGAGTTTTAGGAGCCGCATTAATAGGAGGAATTTTTGAAGCTTTTCTAGGATTTCATATGAAGAGAATAAGAAAGTTTTTTCCACCAATAGTTACAGGAACTGTGATATTAGCTATAGGATTATACCTTTTACCAGTTGGGATAAATAGTTTTGCGGGAGGATATGGAGCACCTGATTTTGCATCAAAAGAGAATCTAATTTTAGGAGCAATAGTTTTAGCGGTAGTGATATTTTTTAAAGAGTTTACAAAGGGAATAACAAGTTCAGGAGCAATTTTTATAGGGACAATAGTGGGTACAATAATAGCTTTTTTTATGGGAAAGATAGATATAACACCGCTTTTACAAGCAGATGTGGTTAGTATACCTAAACCATTTTCTTTTGGATATTCATTTCATATAGAAGCAATTATTCCTATGGTGATGATGTTTGTAGTATCTGCTATTGAGACAATGGGAGATATGTCTGGAATTACAATGGGTGGAGCTAAAAGGGAGCTGGAAGATCAAGAGCTTAAAGGTGGAATAATCTGTGATGGAGTTGGAAGTGCATTTGCAACTATATTTTCAGTGTTGCCAACAACTTCATTTAGCCAAAATACAGGAATAATTGCAATGACAGGTGTAATGAGTAGGTTTGTTGTAGGAATAGGAGCACTATTTTTAGTAGTAAGTGCATTTATACCAAAGATTGCAGCGGCTTTTACACTAGTTCCTCAAAGTGTTATAGGTGGAAGTTTAGTGATGATTTTTTCTATGATTTCAATTAGTGGAATAAATCTTATAAATCAAGAACCACTTGAGGGAAGAAATGCGGTTATATTAGCAGTTTCATTGGGGTTAGGATATGGAATAGGATTAGTTCCTGGAGTAATTGAAGCTTTCCCAGAAAGCATAAGATATATATTTACAGATTCGGGGTTTGTTGTGGCTGGAACGTTAGCGGTTGTGATGAATCTGATATTACCTAAGAAAAGTGAAAAAGTAGAGGTATCTGTAGCGTAAAAAACTGAGGATTATTCCTCAGTTTTTTTATTGATAGAAATTAAGAGATTCTAATTTTAAAATAAAAGTTTATGAATGGTTAAAACATATTATAAAGTATATATAAGTATGCTATAATTAGAAAAAAGGTTGTGATTATGATATATAAAGATATTTATAAAGAGATAGAATTATTTAATATAAAAGGAGTTTCAAGTACAACATACTCTAAATTAAAAAAATTAAATATAGAGACACTTTATGATTTAATATACTATTTTCCAAGAGCCTATGACGATAGAACAAATTTAAAAAAAATAGGTGAGCTTCGTGGAGATGAATATGTTGTATTAAAAGCAAATATAATGAATATATCAGCTCCTCCTACAAGAACAGGAATGAAAATGATAAAGGCAGCAGTGAATGATGGAACTGGAATCTTAGAAGTTGTATGGTTTCAAAGACCATATTTAAGGAATAGTTTGAAAATAGGGGAAGAATATATTTTTATAGGAAATGTAAAAAGAGGGTATACATTTCAAATGGTAAATCCAGAGTTTAAATTGTATAAAGGTCAAGAAAATTCTGGAGAAATTTTACCGATTTATAGTTCTATAAAAGAGTTAAATCAAAACAGTTTAAGAAGAATTTTAAAAGAGGCATTAAAAAATTATTTGGATATATTTCAAGAAAATATACCTGAAGAAATAGTAAAAAAATATAAACTTATGAATAGAAAAAGTGCTTTAAAAGAGATTCATTCCCCCACAAGTCCAAGAAATTTAGAGGAAGCAAAAAGACGATTTGCAATAGAGGAACTTTTAATATTGGAGATGGGAATACTTCAAAAGCGTTTTGAGATAGATTTAACTAATAGTGGACGTTATGAGATTAAAGGAAATAAAAAATTGGTTTCAAAATTTTTAGAGGGTTTATCATTTTCCCTGACAACTGCTCAAAAAAAAGTTATAACAGAGATATATAAAGGAATAAATTCTGGAAAGATAATAAATTATTTAGTTCAGGGAGATGTTGGAAGTGGAAAAACAATAGTTGCAGTACTGTTACTTTTATATATGGTGGAAAATGGTTACCAAGGAGTTTTAATGGCTCCAACAGAGATTTTGGCAACACAACATTATCTTTCTATCTATGAAACTTTGGAATTGTTAGGAGTAAAAGTTGAGCTTTTAACTGGAAGTATAAAAGGGAAAAAGAAAACTGAATTGTTAGATAGAATAAAAGCAGGGGAAACAAATATTGTAATAGGAACTCATGCAATAATAGAGGAGAGTGTTGAATTTCAAAAATTAGGATTAATAGTTATAGATGAACAACACAGATTTGGAGTTTTACAAAGAAAAAGACTTAGAGATAAGGGTGTTTTGGCAAATCTTATTGTTATGAGTGCAACTCCTATTCCAAGATCATTAGCCTTAAGTATATATGGAGATTTGGATGTAGCTGTAATAGATGAACTACCACCTGGAAGAAAACCTATAAAAACCAAATGGATTGTTGAAGAAGAGGACGAAGAAAAAATGTACAACTTCATAGATAGAAAATTAAAAGAGGGACGTCAAGCATATTTTGTAGCTTCTTTAATAGACGAAAGTGATAAACTTTCAGCAAAATCTACAGAGGAGTTATATAATGAAGTTCTAAAAAAATTACCAGGATATAGAGTGGGAGTTTTGCATGGTAGAATGAAAAATAAGGAAAAAGATGAAGTTATGCATCTTTTTAAAAATAATAAACTAGATATCTTGGTTTCTACTTTAGTTATTGAAGTTGGAGTAAATGTTCCTAATTCAAGTATAATGGTGATAACAAACTCTGAACGTTTTGGACTTGCAACACTGCATCAACTTAGAGGAAGGGTTGGAAGAGGAGAACATCAATCCTATTGCTTCTTACTTTCAAATACAGAGAATGATAATTCAGCAGCAAGACTTAAGGTTTTAGAAAGTACTGAAGATGGGTTTAAAATAGCAGAGGAAGATTTGAGATTGAGAAAAGCTGGAGAGATTTTTGGGGTAAAACAAAGTGGGTTAAGTGATTTGAAATTTATAGATATAGTTCACGATGTAAAAACAATAAAGTTAGTTAAAGATATTTGTATGGAGTACTTAAAAGAAAATAAAGGTAAAATAAATAACCAAGTTCTTCAAGAGGATGTTGATGAAAAGTTTAACAAAAGTTTGACCTCTTAAAAGAGGTTATGATAGAATATGAGGTAAAATTAATTAAAAAAGTGGAGGATAAGATGAGATTAAGTAAATATTATGTAAAAACTCTTAAGGAAACTCCTAAAGAGGCAGAAGTAATAAGTCATAAACTGTTACTTAGATCAGGGATGATCAAAAGATTAGCAAGTGGAGTTTATACATACCTTCCTTTAGGTTTAAAAGCTTTAAAAAAAGTTGAAAACATTGTAAGAGAAGAGATGGATAGAGCAGGAGCTCAAGAGATATTTATGCCAGTATTACAACCAGCAGAGCTTTGGAAAGAAAGTGGAAGATGGGATGTAATGGGTGCTGAAATGATGAGAATTCAAGACAGACATTCAAGAGAGTTTGCATTAGGACCAACTCATGAAGAGGTAATAACGGATATTATTAGAAATGATATATCATCTTACAAATCTTTACCATTAAACTTGTATCAAATTCAAACTAAATTTAGAGATGAGAGAAGACCTAGATTTGGACTTATGAGAGGAAGAGAGTTCATGATGAAAGATGCATACTCATTCCATGCTAATAAAGAGTCTTTAGATGAAGAGTTTGAGAATATGAAGGCTGCTTATACAAGAGTATTTGAAAGATGTGGACTTAAGTTTAGAGCAGTTGAAGCAGATTCAGGAGCAATCGGTGGAAGTGGATCACAAGAGTTCCATGTTTTAGCAGAGTCAGGAGAGGACGAAATCATTTACTGTACATCATGTGAATATGCAGCAAACGTTGAAACAGCAACAAGTACAATAGTTGAGTTACCAAAAGCTGAGGCATTAGAGATTGAATTAGTAGATACACCAAATGTGTCAAAAATTGTTGATGTTGTGGAATACTTAAATGTACCTGTAGAGCAAACTGTAAAAGCTATGATGTATAAAGATGTTGTGACAGATAACGTTTATATGGTTCTTATAAGAGGAGATTTTGAAGTAAATGAAGTTAAATTAAAAAATATAATTGATACTATAGATGTTGTGTTACTAACTGATTCAGAAATTGAGAATTTAGGATTAGTAAAAGGATTCATAGGACCAGTTGGTGCTGATTTAACAAAAATAAAAGTTATAGCTGATAAGAGTATTATAGGAATATCTAATCATACAGCAGGTGGAAATAAATTAGATACACACTATGTAAACGTAAATTATGGAAGAGACTATGAGGCAGAAGTGGTTGCAGATGTAAGAACGGTAGTGGTTGGAGAAAAGTGTCCTAAGTGTGGAGGAGAGCTTGCAAGTGCAAGAGGAATCGAAAGTGGACATATATTTAAGCTAGGAGATAAGTATTCTAAAGCATTAAACGCATCATTCTTAGACGAAAATGGAAAGAGTCAAATTATGGAGATGGGATGTTATGGAATAGGAGTTTCTAGAACTATGGCATCAGCAATAGAGCAAAATAATGATGAGAATGGAATTATTTGGCCATCATCAATAGCTCCATTTGTAGTTGAAGTGATTCCAGCAAATATGAAGTCTGAAGAGCAAGTAGTGTTAGCAGAAGAGATTTATAAAAATTTCCAAGATGCAAACATAGATGTAGCTTTAGATGATAGAGATGAAAGAATTGGATTTAAATTTAAAGATGGAGATTTAATTGGATATCCGTTTAAAATTGTAGCTGGTAAAAAGGCTGCTGAAGGAATTGTTGAGTTAAAAATTAGAAGAACTAATGAAACTTTAGAGATTTCTAAAGATGATGTTGTTTCAAAAGTAAAAGAGTTAATGAAGCAGTATTAGTAAATAAAATGAAGGGGAGCAATTTAATTGCTCCCCTTCATTTTATTTTGAGTAAGAACCCAGATAAGTTAAAATTTTCTTTTTAATTCTTTGAATAGTATTGTCTATTTTTTTTGGAGGTTCATTTAAAAAATCCGCAATCTCAACGTAAGTATACTCTTTGCATAAATACGTAAAAACTTTTTTCTCTAAGATACTTAGATTTTCTTCAAGGAAACCAGTTAGAAAATTGACTAACTCTTTACCTAAAAAGATATCTTCAGGTGAATAAAATCCTAGAGAAGGACGCAAGTAATGAATACTTTCCTCTTGTGCAGAATATCCTTCACCTTGCATTGCCTGGTTTAGATTTTTGTATTTATCAGAATTGTGATTTTTAACAGCTGTAATCATCTGCCTTCTAATACAAAGATTTGCAAAAGTACTAAAACATGCGTTCCTAGTTTCGTCGAAAGACTTAATAGCTTTGATAAGACCTATTAATCCTTCCTGCATTAAATCATCACTATCTCCACCTTTAAGAAAAAATGAACGATTGTTTTTATAGATTGCTCCTTGATACTCTTTGATAATTTTTTCAATTGATTCTTCATCTCCGTTTTGTGCTAAAATTATATCTTCTTTTTCAATCATAGTCATGTCCCCCGACCTTTCTAGAAATAAAATAAAAAATAAAAAAAGCCAAACATTTAAAAGAACCGTTATAAAAAAAGACACTATGATAGTATGATACCAAAAAAAATTATAGTTATCTATATTTCAAATTTTCAAAAACTCAATTACTATTTGGATTGTAAATTTAAAAATTATATAAATAAAAAATTAAAGAAGGAAAAAGAGAAAAAAGACATAATAATATACGAGGAGTATTTTATTATGTGGAGGTGTAGGAAATATGTTAGATGGAATTAGCAAAAAAGCTACAGATTTAGACTATGCAATACAGAGTTTAAAGGAGGAGCTACAAGCAGTTGATGATTATAATCAAAGAGCTGAGATGGCAGTGGATCCTGAACTTAAAGAGATTATGATTCATAATAGAAATGAAGAGATGGAGCATGCTGTTATGATAGTTGAATGGTTAAGAAGAAATCAATTTGAATTTGGAAAAGAGATGGAAGATTACATATTTAGACAGGGAAAAATTGTAGGGATAGAAGCTCAGTTAATGGGAAGAAATGGTGGAAAGAAAGAAGAGTCAGAAAAAAGTGAAGTAGTTACAGATGTAAAATCGTTAAATATAGGTTCATTAAAAGGATAAGGAGGAAATAATATGGATTTTCTAAAAAAAGAGTTAGCGCCAATAAGTGGTAAAGTTTGGAAAGATATAGAGGAGAGAGCAAAAGAGGTTTTAACAACTCAACTGTCAGCTAGAAGGTTTGTAAAAGTAACTGGACCTATAGGGAAAGAAAAAGGTGGAGTAAATACTGGAAGGCTAGTAATCCATAAAAAAGATGATTTAAGTTATGGTGTTTATCAAACACAACCTTTTGTAGAAAATAGAATAACTTTTAAATTAAGTAGATGGGAATTGGATAATTTTGAAAGAGGGGCTAGAGATATAGATTATACAAATTTAGATGAAGCTTTAAAAAAAGCAGCTAAATTTGAAGAAGATGCGGTATATTTTGGATTAGATGAGGCTTGTATAGTAGGATTGTTAAAAGATGAAAAACAAGCTTTAGATTTTGGAAAAACAGAACAAGAAACAATAAAAAATTTAATGTACGGAGTTTCTAAACTTAGAAATACAGGATTTAGTAAAGGTCCGTATGCATTGGTTGTGGGACTTGAAAAGTTTATATATTTAAACATGGTAAATTTAAATGATTCGTTAGCAAAAAGATTGGAAAAAATATTAGGTATGCCAATAATAGTTTCAAATAATATAACTGGAGCATTATTAGTTCCTTATGATAATGAAAATATTGAGCTTGTATTGGGAGAGGATTTTTCTTTAGGATATCAAGGGCATACAAATCAAGAGGTAGAATTGTTTGTAACAGAAACATTTACATTTAGGGTACTAGATAATACAAGAGTTGTGAGTTATAAATAGTAGAAGAAAAAGGAGATAACTAGCAGTTATCTCCTTTTATATATTTAAAATGCTTTTTACCAAATATTGAATCTATAACCTACAGAAAGAGTAACTCTCTCATAGTCGTTATCGAATTTGACGCTGTCTGGACCATCACTAACTTTAGTTTTAGCATAGTTAGTACCATAAAGGATATCTACGTTAAAGTCTTCATATTGAACTCCAACACCAGCTGCCCAATATAATCCATCGTCAACTTTAGTTCCATAAGAATAAGTTTCACCAGTACTTAAAGTTTGTTTTACTGATTTAGAATCAAAGTTAAATGAGTAACCAATATTAGCTTTAATGTATGGAGTAGCTGCCCAATCCCAATAATTGATATCATATCTACCAGTTACATATAAAGGTACTGACTTGTATTCAGCACCAGAGTAGGAATCATCAAAAGAATCGGTATTAGTTTTTCTTTTCATATGATGTTGATAAGCAACTCCAAGACCTAAATCAAAATAATCCCAAGATTTGTAAGCTTCAATAGCTAACTCTCCACCAAAATCTTTAGTTTTTTTAGAAAGATCGTATGGATGATAGTTATCATTAGAATTTTTGTGTGTATAGTTTCCATATTCACTCCAGAAATCCCATCCAGCTCTTAAGTTAATAAATCCCCAAGGGTTCTCAACAACAGGAGCTACAACAACTTCTTCAATGATAACAGGCTCAGCTACAACTTCTTTAGAGCTTGTAACAGGAGCAGCCACTTCTTTTGCTTGAGCAACAGCAGCAAAAGCGAATAAAGAACATGCTAAAAGTGTTAATTTTTTCATAAAAATAAACCTCCTCGTTTTAATTAATCTCCTAAAATTAAAAAATGCAATTAATAATTTTACCATTCTGTAACATATATACTAAAAAAAAATAGATTTCTTTTTTTTTAGTAATAATTTTGTAATAGAAAATAACTTGTGATATAATTTTGTCTAGAAAGTATAGAGTTTAGGTAGGAAGTGAAAGATGGAAAAATATAAAGAGATTATAGAAATAAAAGTTGATGAAAAAGATAAAGGAAAAAGACTAGATGCTTTTTTAAGTGAATTTTTTGTAGATGCTACAAGAAGTTATATTCAAAAATTAATTGATAACGAAAATGTGGTAATCGATAATAAACCTAAAATAAAAAATGGAAATAAACTTAAAGGAAAAGAGTTGATAATAGTAAAGATTCCTGAAGATGAAGTACTTGAAGTGTTGCCTGAAAATATTCCAATAGATATAGTATATGAAGATAAGGATATGGTTATAATTAATAAAAATCCAGGAGTAATTGTTCATCCAGCTCAAGGGTATTACACAGGAACTTTAGTAAATGCAGTTCTTTATCATATAAAAGATTTATCAACAATAAACGGAGTTATAAGACCTGGAATTGTTCATAGATTGGATAAAGATACAAGTGGATTAATAGTTGTAGCTAAAAATGATATAGCTCACGTGAAGTTAACAGAGATGTTTAAAGATAAAACTATTGAAAAAAGATATGTTTGTATATGTAAAGGAAATTTTAAAAATATAAGTGGTAGAATAGAAACTTTAATTGGTAGAGATTTTAAAGATAGAAAGAAAATGGCTGTTGTAACAGAAAATGGAAAAATAGCTATAACTAATTATGAAGTTATAGATAGCGTACAAGGATTTTCTTTAGTGGAGGTGGGAATAGAAACAGGTAGAACTCATCAAATAAGGGTACATATGAAAAGTTTAAATCACCCTATTTTAGGAGATGAAGTTTATGGAAGTAGTTCAGACTTAATAAAACGGCAAATGCTTCACTCTTATTATTTAAAATTTAATCATCCTATAACAGGAAAAGAGATGGTAATTTTAGGAGAATTGAAAGAGGACTTTAAAGATGTAGCAAAGAGGCTAAAATTAGATATAAATAAGATAGTAAGATTACAAAAATAATAAAAGGAAAAATATAAATATATAGGTACAACCTATAAATAGTGGAGATGAAATGGATATAAAAAATACAATGTATCTCTTTGATTTAGAAAACGGAGATATTATAGGAGTGGACGAAGCTGGAAGAGGACCTTTGGCTGGGCCAGTAGTTGCAGCGGTAGCTAAATTAAAAAAGTATGATGAGAAGTTAGATAAGATAAATGACTCTAAAAAACTAAGTGAAAAAGTGAGAGAGGAACTCTTTGAAGTTATTATGGATAATTTCTATATAGGTATAGGAGTTGCTGATGTTAAAGAGATAGATGAAATAAATATATTGAACGCTACTTTTTTGGCTATGAGAAGAGCAATAGAGCAAATAGAAAAAGAAACAACCTTCAAAAAAGTTTTAGTAGATGGGAATCACAAAATTAGAGAATATAAAGGAGAACAGCAACCTGTAATAAAAGGTGACTCAAAAAGTTTAGCTATAGCAGCAGCTTCGATAATAGCAAAAGTTACTAGAGATAGAATGATGCTTGAAACAGCAAAACTCTATCCTGAGTATACTTTTGAAAAACATAAAGGATATGGAACAAAAGCTCATCGTGAAATGATATTAGAAAAGGGACCTATTGAAAAAGTTCATAGAAAAAGTTTTTTAAAGAAAATTTTAGGAGAGTAAAATATGAATAAAAGAAACAAGGGGAAGGTTTATGAAGAAAAAGGCAGAGAATACTTAGAGAGCATTGGAGTAAAAGTGTTGGCTATGAATTATCAAGGTTCCTTTGGAGAGATAGATATAATTGGCTATGATGAAACGACCCTTGTTTTTTTTGAAGTTAAATATAGAAAAAGCTTATCTTTTGGAATGCCACAAGAAGCGATAGATAAAAAAAAGATGAAAAAGATATATATAACAGCAAAAGAGTTTATAAGAAAAAATAGATTAGAGAATGAAAAAATAAGATTTGATGCAGTAGTTTTTCTAGGTGAAAAAATAGAATGGATTAAGAATATTTTTTGGGGTGATGAACTTGGATTCTAAATGTTTAAAATGTGGAAGTGATAGATATATAGTCAAAACTGCAGTTATACCAGAAAAAAGCCCTGGATTAAAAATAGAGATTGGAACGTATTATGTAAAAACTTGTGTAGAGTGTGGATATACGGAGTTTTATTCAGCGAAAATAGTAGATAAAGAGTTTACAAAAAATAAAAAAGGCAAAAGATATGCTAAAGCAACTCCTTAGAAGACTATTGTTTGATGATACCTGTTCTTTATGTGGGGGCCATCTCGAAAATAAAGGGTATTTGTGTTCTAAATGTATTGTAAAACTAGAAAAAATGAGTTACTTAAAACAGAGAGAAAATTTATACTACTTATATTATTATACAGATGTAAAAAAAATAATTTTTGACTTAAAATTTAAAAATAGAAGAGATATTGCAAACAGTCTAAGTAGGTATGTAAAAGAGTCGATAGAAAAGATTCGGATAAAAGAAGAGATTGATGTAGTGATATCTGTTCCTGTGAATAAAAAAAGATTTCTAGAAAGAGGATATAATCAAGTTGATGAAATTCTAAAATCAGCAGATATAAAATTTGAAAATATTGAGAGAGTAAAAAATACAAAACATATGTATGAAATAAAAGAGCATGAAAAAAGAAAAGATAATGTGAAAAAAGCTTTTAAAATAGAAAAAAATTATTTTCAAAAAAATATACTAATAGTTGATGATATTGTTACAACAGGTTCGACAATAGAAGAGATTGAAAAAGAATTTCTAGAAAATCAACAGGCAAAAAATGTAATTTTTTTTACAATATCTGTAGTACGAGATTATTTTAAATGACTAAAATGAGGATGGGTAGAAATGGAGATTTTTATAAATGGTGAAAAGGTAAATATAGGGATAAAAAATACAAAGTTGTTGAATGTGTTAGAAAAATTAGAAGAGAATGTAATTCAAAAAGGAGAGGTCATAGTTGAATTAAAACTCGATGGAGAGATGGTGGACGGAAAATCATTACCTTTAAATAAGAAAGTAAAGATTTTAGAATTAACAACACGTTCACATAGAGAAATTTTAATAGAATCATTATACCTTTTAGAACCATATTCAGATAGATTTTTTGATAATTTATCTGAAATGGAAGAAGAGATGAATGATATAGGGAAATTGATAGAAATGGTAAGTTTTGTTGAGTGGGTATTTGGAATAGTACTGTCTTTAAAAGAAGCAACAGCTATAGATTTAATATACTCTGATTATAATGAGTATGTAGAGGAGTTTAAAAAATATGCTGAAGAAGTTTTTGAATCCTTCAAAAAAGAGGATTTTATTGGAGTTATAGAGATTTTAGAGGGAGCGATAGCACCATTGCTTGAAGATTTATTAGCAAACTCAAAAGATTACTTAAAAGAAGTTTTAAAAGAAGAAAGTAGAAGAAAATTACTGAATTAGAGAAAAAAATACTCAAAATAGGATGAAAATATAGACAATGTCATGCGTGTTAAAAAACTAGAAATTATGTTATTATAAAATTAAAATTAATAAAAAAGTTTTGGAGGGAGAAATCAATGAGAAAAACAATAATCGCAGGAAACTGGAAAATGAATAAAACAGTAGCAGAAACAAAAGCTACATTATCAGAGTTAAAAGAGTTAGCAAATGGTGTAGAAGGAGTAGAGATTGTAATTGGAGCTCCATTCACAGCTTTAGAGTCAGCTGTAAAAACAGTTGAGGGATCGAATGTTGCAATAGCAGCACAAAATATGCATCCAAAAGATTCAGGAGCATACACAGGAGAAATATCGCCAGTTATGTTAAAAGAGATTGGGGTAAAATATGTTATATTAGGACATTCAGAAAGAAGAGAATATTTCCACGAGTCAAATGCTTTCATCAATGAAAAAGTAAAGGCGGCTTTAGCTCACGATTTAATCCCAATATTATGTATTGGAGAAAAATTAGAGGAAAGAGAGTCAGGAAAAACAGCTGAAGTAAATGAAAAGCAGATTAGAGAAGGTCTAGAAGGATTAACATCTGAAGAGGCAGTTAAAGTTGTTGTAGCGTATGAGCCAGTATGGGCTATAGGAACAGGAAAAACAGCTACACCTGAAATGGCAGAAGAGACTCACAAAGAGATCAGAGATGTACTAATAGCTATGTTTGGAGCAGAAGCAGCGTCGGAAATGACAATCCAATATGGAGGGTCAATGAATGCTAAAAATGCAGCTGAGTTATTAGCAATGGAAAATATAGATGGAGGACTTGTAGGAGGAGCTTCATTAGATGCACCTACATTTATTCAAGTTATAAAAGCAGGAGCAAGATAATAAAAAATTAGGAGGCTTAAAAATGGCTAAAAAACCTTTAATGTTAATGGTTCTTGATGGTTGGGGATATAACCCAAATGTAGCAGAAAAAAATGCTATTGCAGAAGCAAAACCAGAAAATTTTGAAAGATTATTTAATACTTATCCACATACATTAATAAAAGCATCTGGAGAAGCTGTAGGATTACCAGAAGGACAAATGGGTAACTCTGAGGTAGGACACTTAAATTTAGGTGCTGGAAGAGTTATTTATCAACCTCTAGTAGAGATTACAAAAGAGATTAGAGATGGAGAGTTTTTTGAAAAAGCCAAAGTTGTGGAAGCATTTAACTATGCTAAAAACAATGATAAGGCAATTCATTTTATGGGACTTTTATCAGATGGAGGAGTTCATTCTCATATTAATCATTTATTTGGATTATTAGAGATGGCAAAAAGAACAGGATTAACAAAAGTATATATCCATGCATTTATGGATGGAAGAGATACTGCTCCTACTTCAGGATTAGAGTTTATGAAAAAATTAGAAGAGAAAATGAAAGAGATAGGAGTAGGAGAAATCGCTACTATTTCTGGTAGATATTTTTCAATGGATAGAGATACTAACTGGGATAGAACAGAAAAGGCTTATGATGCTATAACTGGAAAAGTAGAGGTAACTGAAAAAACTCCTGAGCAAATTATAGAGGATTCATATGCTGAAAAAATAACTGATGAATTTATAAAGCCAGTTTTATTAACAAAATCTGGTGAGATTCAAAAAGGTGACGTTGTAATTAATTTCAATTACAGACCAGATAGAGCTAGACAAATAACAAGAGCTTTAACAGATAAAGATTTTAAAGGATTCCAAAGAGAATATTTAGAGCCTAAGTATTACTGTATGAGACAATACGATTCTACTATAGCTGCGGAGATTATCTATACAGATAAAGAGATAACTAACACTTTAGGGGAAGTTATATCAAAACATAATTTAACTCAATTAAGAACTGCTGAAACTGAAAAGTATGCACACGTTACATTCTTCTTTAATGGTGGAAAGGAAGCTGAGTTCAATGGTGAGGAAAGAATCTTGGTGGCATCTCCAAAGGTTGCTACATATGACTTACAGCCAGAGATGTCTGCTCCAGAATTAACAAAGAAAGTTTTAGAAGCTTTAAATTCTGATAAATTTGATGTTATTGTGATGAATTTTGCTAACCCTGATATGGTTGGACATACAGGTGTATTTGATGCAGCTGTAAAAGCAATAAAAGCAGTTGATAAGGGTGTAGGAGAGATTGTTAATAAAGTTCTAGAGTTAGATGGAACAGTATTAATAACAGCTGATCATGGAAATGCAGAAAAAATGGTAGATCCAGTAACAAATGAGGCATTTACTGCACATACAACTAATGAAGTACCATTTATCTATGTTTCTAATAATTTTAAAGGAGAATTAAACCACGGAAAGTTAGCTGATGTGGCTCCAACAATGTTAGAAATATTAAATATTGAGAAACCAGCTGAAATGAACGGAGTTTCTTTAATAAAAAAATAAATTGACAGAGAAAAAAAATGATGATATTATAAATTAAAGTTTCGAAAATTTAATATTTAGGTAGAGGTTGCGAATAACAAGAGTAACTCAATAGAGCTAGGCAAAGCGTTGAAGTTGAGTGAAAGGGGAGTTCGCCGAAATGAAGATTGTGTCAAAAATCTTTGTTGGGCATGTGGAAAAAATTCACATGACTGTCATCAGATATAATCTGGTGTTGTGCTATCCAAAATTTGTGATATATTTTGCAGATTAGCTACCGTATTTTTTATACGGTAGTTTTTTTTACCTAAAATTTCAGTGAAACTAAAATATAAAATTAAACTTGGAGGTTTTAGGATGAGTAGAATAACAGAACTATTAAAATTAAGTCCAGTTGCTATATTAGCAATGTTAATGTTTATGGGGTATGATGCCTTAATAGCAGCACCCATAGCAACGGTATATGCAGCATTAGTTGCAGGATTTGTTGAAAAGAAAAAAGTAAACGATATAATTGAAGCGGTTATAAATAATGCAAAAGAGATGCAAGTTGCATTTTTTATTTTGATGGTTGCTTACGCTATGGCAGAGGTATTTATGTCAACAGGAGTAGGGGCATCTATTATAAACTTAGCTTTAAATGTAGGATTGACTGGAAGAACTGTAGCTGTTGTAGGAATAGTTGTAACATCAGTTTTATCGATAGCAACAGGGACAAGTTGGGGAACGTTTGCTGCTTGTGCACCAATATTTCTATGGCTTAACCATATAGTAGGTGGGAATATAGCTTTAACTGTTGGAGCGATAGCTGGAGGAGCGTGTTTTGGAGATAATATAGGACTTATATCTGATACAACAATTGTAAGTTCTGGAATTCAGAAAGTAGAAGTAGTAAAAAGAATAAGACATCAAGGATATTGGTCAGGATTAGTTTTAATATTAGGAATTATAGCTTTTTATGTAGCTGGTGTAGTGATGGGATTACCAACAACAACTGGTGATGCAGCAACAGCTATCGGACAAATTCCTGAAGAAGTTTGGTCAGTACTAGCTGAGAAAAGAGAGTCAGCTGTTACACTATTAAATCAAGTTAAAACAGGTGTGCCGACTTATATGATAATACCTTTAGTTCTTGTTCTAATAGCAGCATTTAAAGGATTGACAACGCTTTTATGTTTATTTATAGGAATATTTGCGGCATACGTACTAGGAATGTTTGCAGGAACAGTTGAAAACACAGGAGCATTTTTAGACTTATTATATTCGGGATTTGAAGGTGCAGGTTCTTGGGTAATTGTAATGATGATGTGGGTTGCAGCATTTGGTGGTATTATGAAATTGATGGACGCATTCAGACCGTTATCAAATATAGTGGTTTCAGTATCTAAGAATGTAAGACAATTGATGTTTTGTAATGGATTGTTATCAATTTTAGGAAATGCTGGTTTAGCAGATGAGATGGCACAAATAGTAACTATGGGGCCAATTATAAGAGAGATTGTTGAGAAAAATGTTGAGGGGTCACCAGAGGATATTGAAATATTAAGACTTAGAAATGCAACGTTTAGTGATGCTCTAGGAGTGTTTGGATCACAACTAATTCCGTGGCATGTATATATAGGATTCTATTTAGGAATAGCTCAAGCGGTTTATCCGTTATATAAATTTAGTGCAATGGATATAATTAAGTTTAATTTCCTAGCATTAATAGCAGTATCAACAATATTAATAGCAACATTGACAGGGTTAGATAGATTTATTCCAAGATTTGGATTACCAAGTGAACCAAAAGTAAGATTAAAAAAGTTAACTCAAGAAAACTATGTAGGTGAAAAAGCTTAAGAATTAAAACCCTTACTAAATAAAGTGAGGGTTTTTTTATTTACAAAAGATTTTATATATGGTAAAATCTAAAGTAAAATAAAATTTCAGGAGGAATCTCTAAGATGATAGGTATAGGAATAGTAGGACTTCCAAATGTAGGAAAGTCAACTCTTTTTAACGCAATAACAAAAGCTGGAGCGGCAGAAGCAGCAAACTATCCGTTCTGTACAATAGAACCAAACGTAGGAATGGTAACAGTTCCAGATCAAAGATTAGATGAGTTATCAAAAATAATAAATCCTCAAAGAGTTCAACATGCAACAGTTGAATTTGTGGATATTGCAGGTTTAGTTGAGGGAGCAGCAAAAGGTGAAGGACTAGGAAATAAATTCCTATCAAACATTAGAACTACTGCTGCGATTTGTCAAGTTGTTAGATGTTTTGAGGATGAGAACATTATTCACGTAAGTGGAAGTGTAGATCCAATAAGAGATATTGAAATTATAAATGGAGAGCTAATCTTAGCTGATATGGAAACTATTGAAAAAGCGATAGAGAAGCAATCTAAATTATTTAAAGCAAAAAATAAAGAAGCATTAGTATTGATGCCAGTTTTAGAAAAATGTAAAGCTCATTTAGACGAGTATAAGATGTTAAGAACATTAGTACTAACACCTGAAGAGCAAGAGTTAATGAGAACGTATCAACTTTTAACACAAAAACCAATGATGTTTGCAGCGAATGTGTCAGAAGATGAGTTAGCTACAGGAAACGAGTATGTAGAAAAAGTAAAAGAGTACGCAGCAAATTTAGGAGCAGAGGTTGTTGTAGTTTCTGCAAAAGTTGAATCAGAACTTCAAGAGATGGAAGATGAAGATAAAAAAGAGTTCCTAGAGGCTTTAGGAGTAGAGGAGCCAGGATTAAATAGATTAATCAGAGCAGGATTTAAACTGTTAGGATTACAAACTTATTTCACAGCGGGTGTAAAAGAAGTAAGAGCTTGGACTATAAGAATAGGAGATACAGCTCCAAAAGCAGCTGGAGAAATTCATACAGATTTTGAAAGAGGGTTCATCAGAGCAAAAGTAGTTGGATATGAGGACTTTATAAAGTATTCTGGATGGAAAGGAGCTCAGGAAGCAGGAGTTCTAAGATTAGAAGGAAAAGAATACATTGTAAAAGATGGAGACTTAATGGAGTTTTTATTTAATGTATAAAATATAAAGGGTTGTTAAGAAAAATTACTTGACAACCTTTAAAAAAACTAGTAAAATATTAAGGTATTGTAATTATAAGGAGGATAACATTGATAATCAAGCTTAGTGAAATTATTAATGAATCAGAGGTAGCCTTTGATTATGTTGAAAAGACTATGGATTCTATGGACATTCCAGAAGGTGTAACTATAAAAGGAAAAGCCTATAAAGAGGGAAGTGGTTATGTAATTGAAGGGTCTTATAGAGCAGTACTAAGATTAGAGTGTGTTAGATGTCTAGCGGAGATAGAGCCTTTAGTTCAAGGAGAATTCAAAGGGGAGTATTTAGATCCAAAAGAATATTCTAAGTATATATCTAGTCTGAAGCCAGAAGAGGAGTTTGGAGACAAACATTTTGAAGAAGCTATAAATAGCGAAATAGATATCTCTGATCTGGTTAGAGAATATATAATACTTGATTTGTCACAATATGAGGCATGTCTTCCAGAGTGTTCAGATACTTCTGAAGTAGAAAAATACTCTAAAGAGGATGTTGACCCAAGATGGCAGCAATTATTAGACATAAAATTTTAAATTTTTAAATATGAATGTATTAGGAGGGAAACTAAGATGGCAGTACCTAAGAAGAAAACTTCGAAAGCTAAGAAAAACATGAGAAGATCTCACGACGCATTAAAAGGTTCTACTTTAGCAACTTGTGACAAATGTGGAGCACCAAGAAGACCGCACAGAGTTTGTCTTGCATGTGGAGATTACAACGGAAAGCAAGTATTAGCTACAGAAGTAGAGTAATATCTTATAAAAAAAAGCGGGATAGTTAAATCTTGCTTTTTTTTATTTCCAAAAATATGATATAATAGTTTAATAATTATATATTGATTGAGGAGAAAATATGAGAATTGCTTTAGATGCTATGGGTGGAGATTTTGCACCTTTAGAAACAGTAAAGGGTGCTATACAAGCTTTGGATGAACTAAAAGATTTAACCGTAGTTTTAGTTGGAAAAAAAGAGAAAATACAAGAAGAATTAGAAAAGTATACTTATGATAAAAATAGAATAGAAATTTATGATGCTAGAGAAGTTATTGAGATGACAGATGATCCAATGTCAGCTGTAAGGACTAAAAAGGATTCATCTATGAATAAAATGTTAGAATTAGTGAAATCTGGAGAGGTTGAGGCGTCAGTTTCAGCAGGAAATACAGGAGCACTAATAAGTGCTAGTCAACTTAAACTTAGAAGAATAAAGGGAGTTTTAAGACCTGCAATAACAACAATATTTCCAAGTAAAAAAAGAGATATTGTTTTAATGGATGTAGGAGCAAATGCTGATTGCAGACCTGAGTTTATAAATCAATTTGCAACAATGGGAACTCTATATTATGAAGAGATGTTTGGTGTTTCAAATGCAAAAGTTGGACTATTAAATATAGGAGCTGAAGAAGGAAAAGGTAATGAAATTACAAGAGAGGCCTTCCATCTTTTGAAAAGTAATGATAAAATAAATTTTATAGGAAACATTGAAAGTAGAGAGATGATGGACGGAGAGGTTGATGTCATTGTAGCTGATGGTTTTACTGGAAATATGGTTTTAAAAACAGCTGAAGGAACTGCTAAATTTATATTTTCAATTTTAAAAGAAGAGATAAATAAAAGTACTTTAGGAAAAATAGGAGCCCTTTTATTAAAGCCTATTTTGAAAAAATTAAAAGTAAAATTAGATTCTTCAGAGTATGGAGGAGCTCTTTTCTTAGGAATAAATGGAATTTCTATAAAAGCTCACGGAAACTCAACAGCTAGAGGAATCAAAAATGCTTTGAAAGTTGCCAATAAGTTTGCAGAAGACAAATTTATAGATAGATTAACAGAGGTAATGAAACAGAATCAAGGAGGAAGCGATGAAGCTTAAAAATGTAGGTATAATAGGGTTAGGAACTTATGTTCCAGAAAATGTAATGACAAATTTTGATTTTGAAAAAATTATAGATACATCAGATGAGTGGATTAGGACAAGAACAGGGATAGAGGAAAGAAGATTTGCAAGTGCAGATCAAGCAACATCAGATTTAGGAGCAGAAGCATCAAAAAAAGCTTTAGAAAAAGCAGGACTTTCTGCAGAAGATATTGATATGATAATTTTAGCAACAACAACACCTGATTATCCAATTCAAAGTACAGCATGTGTTGTACAAGAGTTAATAGGAGCTGTAAACGCAGCAGCAGTAGATATAAATGCAGCATGTAGTGGATTTGTTTATGCTTTAACAATGGCAAAAGGTTTAATTGCTTCTGGAATGAATAAAAAAATATTAGTAGTAGGAGCAGAGGTTTTATCTAAGTGTGTAGATATGCAAGATAGAAATACCTGTGTTTTATTTGGAGATGGAGCAGCAGCAGCAGTGGTAGCTGAAGTAGAAGAAGGATATGGAATGTTATCGCAGTTCTTAGGAGCAGAAGCTGATGTAAAAGGAGCTCTTAGAACACCAGCAGGAGGAACTAGAAAGCCGCTGAGTCAAGAGGTTTTAGATGAGAGATCAAACTTCTTACAAATGAAAGGACAGGATGTATTTAAATTTGCTGTAAAAGCTCTTCCAAAAGCTACTTTAGAGGCATTACAAGGAGCAAACTTAAAAGCAGAAAATATAGATATGGTATTCCCGCATCAAGCAAATGTTAGAATAATAGAGGCAGCTTCAAAAAGATTAGAAATTCCAATGGATAAGTTCTATTTAAATTTAAATAAATTAGGTAATACATCATCAGCTTCTATTGGATTAGCTTTAGGTGAAGCTTTAGACAAAGGTCTTGTAAAAAAAGGAGATACAATAGCATTAACAGGATTTGGAGCAGGATTAACATATGCTTCAATGATAATTAAATGGTCTTATTAAATTTAAAATTGACAGAGTAAAAATAATATGGTATATTAAAAAACACATGTTATTTATAAAAAGGAGTTAATATGAGTAAAATAGCTTTTGTTTTTCCAGGTCAAGGAACACAGTACGTTGGTATGGGAAAAGAACTTTATGAAAATAATGAATTAGCTAAAAAAGAGTTTGATAAAATCTTCTCTAATTTAGATTTTGATTTAAAATCAGTTATGTTTGAAGGTAGCGAAGAGGAATTAAAAGATACTAAAAATACTCAACCAGCTATAGTAGCAATGAGTTTAGTTTTAGAGAAATTGTTAAGAGAAAAAGGAATTGAACCAAGCTATGTAGCAGGACACTCTGTAGGAGAGTATGCAGCAATTGGTTCAGCAGGATTTTTATCTATGGAGGATGCTGTAAAGCTAACTTCATTGAGAGGAAAAGCAATGAGTAAGGTATCAGGAGAGGTTGCAGGAACAATGGCAGCAATAATTGGACTTGATGCCGATAAGATAGTTGAAACTTTAAAATCAGTAGACGGAGTAGCTGAAGCGGTAAATTTCAATGAGCCTAAGCAAACTGTAATAGCAGGAGAAAAGGAAGCTATAGGAAAAGCTTGTGTAGCTTTAAAAGAAGCGGGAGCAAGAAGAGCTATGGAATTATCAGTTTCTGGACCATTCCACTCAAGCTTAATGCAACCAGCTGGTGAAATATTAAAAGAAGCTTTAGAAAAGTTTAAATTTGAAGATTCTTCAGTAGTTTTAATTGCTAATACAACGGCAAAAGAGATTACAAAAGTTGATGAATTAAAAGATGAATTATACAGACAAAGTTTTGGACCAGTAAAATGGGTTGATACAATATTAGCTTTAAAAGAAGCAGGAGTAACTACTGTATATGAAATTGGACCTGGAAAAGTATTAAATGGTTTAATAAAAAAGATTGATAAAGAGATTGAAGTTATCAATGTTGAAAAACTTTCAGATTTAGTATAAAATACTAAAGATTATAAAACTTGAAAAAATATATTAAATTTGCTAATATATTAATATAAATAATTTAAAAATTAGGAGGAAAACACATGTTAGATAAAATAAGAGAAATAGTTGTAGAGCAATTAGGAGTTGACGCTGATCAAGTAACTTTAGAGGCAAACTTCGTAGAGGATTTAGGAGCAGATTCACTAGATACAGTTGAATTAATAATGGCTTTCGAAGAGGAGTTCGACGTAGAGATTCCTGATACAGAAGCAGAAAAAATTAAAACTGTTCAAGACGTTGTAAACTACATTGAGTCAAATAAGTAAGATAAATTTAAAGGGGTATGAAAGTACCCCTTTAGTTATATTTTTTGGAAAAATAACGAAGAGGTGGATAAATAATGAGAAGAGTAGTTGTAACAGGAGTTGGTTTAATAACTTCACTAGGTACTGGGACGGAAAAATCTTGGGAAGCTATTAAGGCTGGAAAATGTGGAATAAAAGAGATTAAATCTTTTGATACAACAGAAAGTGCTGTTAAAATAGCTGGAGAGGTTACTGATTTTGACCCAACAGAGTTTGGAATAGAAAAGAAAGAAGTAAAAAAATTAGCTAGAAATACACAATTTGCAATTGCCGCTGCAAAAATGGCATTAGAAGACTCAGGACTTGTTATAGATGATAAAAATGCAACTAAGGTTGGAACGATAGTATCATCAGGAATTGGTGGAATAGAAATTTTTGAAGATCAGTATGGAACAATGTTAGAAAAAGGAGTAAGAAGAATATCTCCTTTTACAATACCAGCAATGATAAACAATATGGCATCAGGAAATGTTGGAATTTATTTTGGTGCAAAAGGACCAAATAAGGCTGTTGTAACAGCATGTGCTGCTGGAACTCATTCAATTGGTGATTCTTATGAGATGATAAAATCAGGAAGAACAGACGCAATGATTACAGGTGGTACAGAAGCATGTATTACAAAATTTGCAATAAATGCATTTGCAAATATGAAAGCACTATCAACAAGAAACGATGAGCCTGAAAAAGCTTCAAGACCATTTACAGCTGACAGAGATGGATTTGTAATGGGAGAAGGAGCAGGTATTCTAATTTTAGAAGAGTTAGAATCAGCAAAAGCTAGAGGAGCAAAGATATACGCAGAAGTAGTAGGTTACGGAGAAACTTGTGATGCATACCATATTACATCACCAGCAGAAGGTGGAGAAGGAGCTACTAGAGCTTTTGTTATGGCTATGGAAGAGGGGAACATAAAACCAGAAGAAGTAGGATACATTAATGCTCACGGAACATCAACACCTGCAAATGATAGAAATGAAACTGCAGCTATAAAAGATGCTTTTGGAGATTCAGCTTATACTCTGAATATATCTTCAACAAAAGGAGCTACTGGTCATGGACTAGGAGCAGCTGGAGGAATCGAAGGAGTAATTTTAGCATTATCAATAGCAGAAGGAGTAGTACCTCCAACAATAAACTTAGATAATCCTGATCCAACACTAGATTTAAACTATACTCCAAATGAAATGGTAAAAAGAGATATAGAAGTTGGGATGTCAAGTTCATTAGGGTTTGGTGGGCACAACGCTGTAATTGCTATGAGAAAATATAAGTAAAAAAGGAGAGAGATAAGTGAAAAGATCATACTTAGAATTAGAGGATAAAATAGGTTATGCCTTTAAAAATAAGGATTTATTAAAAAATGCACTTATCCATAGGTCTTTTGGAAATGAACATGCTAAATATAGAAAATTAAATAATGAAAGACTAGAACTGCTAGGAGATGCAGTTCTAGATCTTATTGTGACAGAGTATCTATATAAAAGTTACCCGAATGCTTTAGAAGGGGACTTAGCAAAACTAAAAGCTATGGTAGTAAGTGAACCTGTATTGGCAAGAATATCAAAAAGTTTAGGTTTTGGACAATATTTAATGCTGAGCAAGGGTGAAGAATTAACTGGTGGAAGAGAAAGAAATTCAATACTAGGTGATGTTTTTGAAGCAATATTAGGTGCTGTATATTTAGATTCAGATTTTACAGTGGCAAAAGATATAGCTATGAAATTTTTAAAGTATCCAATTGAACATATAAATGAAAATGAGGATATTTTAGATTTTAAAACAATACTACAAGAGTATAGCCAAAAAGAATATAAAATAATTCCAACTTACCAAGTAGTTAGCGAAGCTGGGCCAGATCATTTAAAAGTTTTTGAGGTTGTTGCAGTTATAAAGGACGATTTAAAAGGTTATGGAAAAGGTAAAAATAAAAAAAGTGCAGAACAATCGGCAGCAAAAGATATTTGTAAAAAGTTAGGAGTAAAACTTTATGAAACACTATAATATTCCAATTTTTATAAGTCATTTTGGATGTCCAAATGATTGTGTATTTTGTAATCAAAAAAAGATAAATGGTAGAGAGACAGATGTAACCACAGAGGATATAAAAAATATAATTGAAACATACTTAAAAACTCTTCCAAAAAAATCCAAGAAAGAGGTGGCTTTTTTTGGTGGAACTTTTACAGGGATTTCTATAAAGTTGCAAGAAGAATATCTATCTGTAGTTTATGAATATATAAAAAATGGTTTGATTGATGGCATAAGATTATCAACAAGACCTGATTATATTGATAAAAAAATAGTAGATATGCTGAAAAAATACGGAGTTACAACTGTAGAGTTAGGAGTTCAATCTTTAGATGAAAAAGTGTTAATAAAAACACATAGATTTTATCCAATGGAAAAAGTATACGAAGCTTCAAAATTGATAAAAGAAGCAGGAATTGAGTTAGGAATTCAACTTATGTTAGGGTTACCTGGATCTACTGATGAAAGTGATTTTGCTAGTGCTGTTAAAACAGTGGAATTAAAACCCGATATTGCAAGAATTTATCCAACGTTAGTAATAAAAGAAACTGAAATGGCAGATATGTTCAAGAAGGGAAGTTATATACCTTTAACTTTGGAGGAAGCTGTGAAAAGGTGTAAAAAAATATATTCACTTTTAGATTATAATAATATAAACATTGTTAGAGTAGGATTACAACCGACAGAAGAATTAAATGACAACGAAAATGTTTTAGGGGGACCTTTCCATCCAGCTTTCAGAGAGTTGGTGGTTGGAGAGATATATTATGATTTTCTTAAAGAAATATATGAAGAGGAAAAAAGATTAGAAGTAGAAATTAATGAAAAGAATGTTTCCAAAATTGTAGGTATAAACAAAATTAATAGAGAGAAGCTAGGAAAAGATTTAGTGATAAAAATGAATAATACATTAGAGATAGATAGAATCAAAATAAATGAAAAAATTTACTCATGGAAACAGGTTCTTAGGGGAGAGATAAATGAACCAAGTAATAATAAATACCAATAAATTTAAAACAAGAGCAGCAGTTTTAGAAAATGGAAAAGTTATGGAAGTTCATATTGAAAGAGAGGGTGAAGGAACACTAAATGGGAACATTTACAAAGGGAAAGTTGCAAATGTTCTTCCAGGGATGGAGTCAGCCTTTGTCAATATTGGACTTGAAAAAAATGGATTTTTATATGTTAAGGATTTGAGAGATTTTGAAGAAAAATATTTAACTGGAATAGTAAATAGTGGGAAACCAATAGAAGACCTATTAAATGTAGGAGATGAAGTAGTTGTTCAAGTTTTAAGTGATCCTAGAGGTAGTAAAGGTGCAAGAGTAACAACGCACTATACTATACCTGGGAAATTTTTGGTTTTAATGCCAAATAATAACCATATCGCTATATCAAAAAAAATAAAAGACGAAATAGAAAGAGAGCGACTAGAAAAGTTGTTTTCAGAAATAGTTCCAGAGGGTATGGGTGTTATAATAAGAACTGCAGCCGAAGGAAAAAGCATCTATCATTTCGAAAAGGAGTTACAGTACTTAATAAAGAAATGGGAAGAGATAGAGATTAGAATAAAGAAAGCAAAAACAGGTGAATTACTATACAAAGATAATGGCATTGTGAGTAAAGTGTTGCGTGATATTATAGGTAACGATATTGATGAGATAGTTGTGGATAATGAAGAGGTTTATTGGGAAATCATAGATTATATAAGAGCTTTTAGTGAAGGAATACCAAAAATGAAAATAAAACTTTATACAGAAAAAGAGGAGATTTTTTACAAATATGGTATTCAAAAAGAGATAGAAAAATCATTAGAAGTAACAACTATGCTAGAGTGTGGTGGTTCCATTGTAATTGAAAAAACTGAAGCCTTGGTAAGTATAGATGTTAATACTGGAAAAAATATAGGAACTATGAATCTAGAAGAAACTGTGGTTAAAACAAATATAGAAGCGGCAGTAGAAATAGCTAGGCAACTGAGAATAAGAAATCTGAGTGGAATTATTATTATTGACTTTATTGATATGAAAGTTGAAGAGGATAAACAAAAGGTATTGAAGGTATTAGAAGAAAGTTTAGCAAAAGATAGAGTTAAGACTAATATAATTCATTTTACAGATTTAGGACTAGTAGAGATGACTAGAAAAAGATTAGGAAAACCTTTGAGCTACTATTTTCAAGATGAGTGTCCAGTATGTAAAGGGACAGGGAAAATAAAGGGAAGTAGAGCTATTGTAGAAAATATAATAAAAGAACTAAAAGATATAGTTAGTGAAAAAGATATAAAAAATGTAAAGATAATCACAAAATCCTCAGTTAAAGAAAAAATAGAGGAGATATATTTTGATTTTATTAAATCTCTTTTACAAGCTTCTGGAAAAACAATAGAGATAACAACAAAAAATAGAGATTTACTAAAAGATTACGAAATATTATTAGAAAGTTAGGTGTGGGATGAAATTAGCTTTATACTCAGGGACATTTGACCCAATAACAAAAGGCCATAAAGAGATAATAAAAAGAGCAAGTAAAATGTGTGATAAATTAGTTGTTGCAGTTTTAAATAATAGTGCAAAAAAAACTTTATTTTCTTTAGAAGAGCGTAAAGAGATGGTAGAGGAAGTTTTGAAAGATATAGAGAATATAGAAGTAGTTGAACATAATGGACTTTTGGCTAACTATATGAATGAGATCGGGTGTAAGTATATAATCAGAGGTCTGAGAGCAGTTACTGATTATGAGTATGAATTATCACTGGCATATGGAAATTATGATATTTCAAATGGTGAGATTGAAACAGTTTTTATTCCAGCATCAAAAGAGTATTTGTACGTAAGCTCTTCAGTTGTTAGGGAATTAGCACTCTATAAAGGGAAATTAGATAAGTATTTAGATGAATTTGTAATAGAGAAGATAAAAAAAAGATTTGAGGAGTAAAAATGGCAAAGGCAAAGAGTTTTTATGTATGTAGTGAGTGCGGATTTAAAACTATAAAGTGGATGGGTAAATGTGATGGTTGTGGAGAATGGGGAACTTTTGAAGAAGAGATTGAAATTTCTCCAATTGCAGCAAAAAGCATAAAGTCATCTACAAATTCCCTTGTTAATATACAGGAAAAGGTTGTATCTTTTGCCAATGTACAATTAGAAAAAAACTTTAGGTATAAGACTAAAATTTCTGAATTTGACAGGATTTTAGGTGGAGGGTTAGTAAAGGGAGAAGTAGTATTAATAACTGGAAATCCAGGTATTGGAAAATCGACACTTCTTTTACAAACAGCTAAAGAATATACAGAGTATGGAGATGTTCTATACGTATCGGGAGAGGAATCCCCCGCTCAAATAAAGTCTAGGGGAGAAAGACTTGGAATATATTCAGAGAATTTATATTTGATGTCAGAAACTGATATTCAAAGTATATATGAATATGTTATTACAAAAAAACCAAAAATAGTTATTGTTGATTCTATTCAAACACTGTATAATTCAGAAGTGGACTCTATTCCAGGAACACCAACTCAAATAAGAGAGTGCACTTTAAAAATAATTGAACTAGCTAAAAAAAATGATGTTTCATTTTTTATAGTTGGTCATATAACAAAAGATGGTAAGGTAGCTGGACCAAAGTTACTTGAGCATATGGTAGATGCTGTATTTCATTTTGAAGGTGAAGAGGG
The DNA here is from genome assembly GCF_051653945.1 of Cetobacterium sp. Taxonomy (GTDB): domain Bacteria; phylum Fusobacteriota; class Fusobacteriia; order Fusobacteriales; family Fusobacteriaceae; genus Cetobacterium_A. The sequence continues at coordinate 14,488 of NZ_JBOFXD010000084.1, read as the reverse complement.
ACTTTTTTATAGAATATTGAGAAGTTTGAAGAATAGATTTGGATCTACAAATGAGTTAGCAGTATTTAGTATGGAAGATACAGGAATACACGAGGTAAAGAATTCGTCAGAATTTTTTTTGAGTGAAAGAGATGAAAAGAATATAGGTAGTATGGTGGTACCAGTATTAGAAGGAACTAAAGTTTTTCTTCTAGAAATACAAACGCTACTTACTGATTGTACTATTGGAATTCCTAAAAGAATTGTTCAAGGATTTGATAGAAACAGAATGCAAATATTGACAGCAATTGCAGAAAAAAGAATGGGATTACATTTGGGAATGAAAGATCTCTTTATAAATATACCAGGTGGACTTTCTATAAACGATCCAGCAGCTGATTTGGGAGCTCTTATATCGATAGTTTCTTTATATAGGAATGTAGCTATTAGTCAAAAAATAGCAGCTATAGGAGAATTGGGATTAAGAGGTGAAATTAGAAAAGCATTTTTTATAGATAGAAGATTGAGAGAACTTGAAAAACTTGGTTTTAAAGGTGTATATGTTCCTGAGGCAAATAGAAAAGAGATTGAGAAAAATAGTTATAAATTAAAAATAATATATTTAAAAAATTTAGAAGAATTTTTAGAGAGGATGAGTAAAGATGAATAACCCAGAATTCTTAGAGATTCTTTCTCTTTTGGCTCCAGGGACAAAGTTAAGAGAGGGGATATATAACGTTTTAGATGGTGAAATGGGAGCTTTAATAGTTGTCGGTTTAGATTCTGAAGTTCAGAAAATAATGGATGGTGGATTTGAAATAAATTGTGAATATACACCAGAAAAATTATTTGAACTTTGTAAAATGGATGGAGCTATAATATTAGACTCTGATATAACAAGAATACACTCTGCAAATGTGCATTTGCAACCAAGTATGAGATTCTCTACAAATGAGAGTGGGACAAGACATAGAACAGCCCAAAGAGTAGCGAAACAAACAGATAAGTTAGTTATAGCAGTATCAGAAAGAAAAAAAGTTGTAACAATATATAAGGGTGAAATGAAGCATAGGCTTAGAAGTACTTCGGACCTAATGGGAGAAGCCTCTCAAGGACTTAATACGTTAGAACGATATCGTTTTGTTTTAGATAAAGCTTTAGGGAACTTAACAATTCTTGAATTAGATGATTTAGTGACATTGTACGAGGTAACTGTTGTACTTCAAAGATTCGAAAAGGTAACAAGGATATTCCAAGAGATGAATGCTTATATGACTGAATTAGGTGTAGACGGAAGACTTGTTAGATTACATCTAAACGATTTAATTCAGGATATTGAAAGTGAAAAAGAAGATTTCTTAAGAGATTATTGGAATTATTCCAATGCTCCTTTTGATTTAATTGAGATAACAGATAGATTGTCTAAACTTACAGATGATGAATTGAAAGAGTTAGAGAAATTATCAGCAGTTCTTGATTATGGAAAAACATACTCAGCTTTAGGAAATAGAGTAACACCAAAAGGATATAGAATTTTAGATAAAATAACAAAATTAACAAAAAGAGATATAGATAAAATAGTAAATAATTACGGTAACTTATCTAAAATTCAAGAAGCTTCAACTGAAGAACTTTTAGAAATTAAAGGTATCAGTAAATTTAAAATAAAGGCTATTCAAACAGGTTTAAAAAGATTAAAAGTAACTGTTGAATTAGAAAAGTAAAAATCCACTAAAAAAAGTGGATTTTTTTTTATTAATGTGCTATTATCATACTATAGGGGTGTACCCTATAAAATAGGAGGTGTTTAAAATGGAAAAAAGATATAGAGTTGGAAATGTAACTTGTCAAAGTTGTGTAGCTTTAATTGAAAAAATATTAAAATCAACAAATGGAGTTGAAGAAGCCAGAGTCAATTTAGCAACAGAGGAGCTATTTATAAAATTTGATGAAAAGGTTATAAAAGAGGACGAAGTAAAGAATAAAATAGTACCTTTAGGATATAGTTTAGATGAGGTTAAAGATTTAAAAACAGTTACATTTATTATAAAAGGTCTGCATTGCCAAAGTTGTGTAGGAACGGTTGAAAAAATTGTTTCAGGAATAAAAGGGGTAGAATCGGTAGTTGTAAATTTAGCTACAGAAAAAGCAACGGTTACATATGATTCAACTATAGTAAAATTGTCAGAAATTTTTCATATGATAGGGAAGTTTGGATATATTGGAGAGAGAATAACAGAAGAGGTTGTTGATAGAAGAGCTGAGGAGAAAAAACTAGAATTAAAAAAAGAGTTTAATGAATTTCTAGTAGCAATAATATTCGGGGCAATAATATTTTATATATCTATGGGAAGTATGGTGGGATTACCAGTTCCAAATGTAATTCACTATGATGTAAATCCATTACTTTTTGCAATGACTCAACTGATACTTTCTATACCTGTGGTTTATGTTGGTAGAGATTTTTATATATCAGGCTTTAAAAAGTTGAAGTCGAAAGCTCCTAGCATGGATTCTTTAATAGCTTTAGGAACAGGGGCAGCTTTTGTATATAGTATTTATGGAACTTTTAAAATATATGAAGGTGATGTTCAATTTGTTCATAATCTTTATTATGAATCTGGAGTAGTAATAATTGCTTTGATTTCTTTAGGGAAATATTTGGAGAATGTAAGCAAAGGAAAAACGTCAGAAGCTATAAAAAAATTAATGAGATTACAGAGTAAAAGGGCAAACCTCTTTAGAGAGGGAAAAGTGGTAACTGTAGATATTGAAGAGGTTGAAGTTGGAGATGTTCTTTTAATTAAGCCAGGAGAATCTATACCTACAGATGGAGTTGTTGTAGATGGAATTTCAAGTGTTGATGAAGCGATGCTAACTGGTGAAAGTATTCCTGTAAAAAAAATAGATGATAGTAAAGTTTATGGTGCAACAATAAATGGAACTGGAAGCTTGAAAGTAAAAGTTACTGAAACAGGTGAAAATACAACTCTTTCAAAAATAATAAGACTTGTAGAAAATGCCCAGGGTTCAAAAGCTCCAATAGCAAGAATGGCAGATATAATATCAAGTTATTTTGTGCCAATAGTTATAGGGATAGCTGTAATATCGAGTTTAATTTGGTATATTGTAGGAAGCCTAGGATTGATAGCTTTAAATGTTACACCAAGTGTATTTGCACTAACTATATTAATATCTGTTTTAGTAATAGCTTGTCCATGTTCCTTAGGTTTAGCAACACCTACAGCTATAATGGCTGGAACAGGTAGAGGTGCAGAGTTAGGGATTTTAATAAAGTCGGGAGAAGCTTTAGAAAAAACATGTAAAGTTGATACTGTAGTATTTGATAAAACTGGAACAATAACAGTTGGGAAGCCTACAGTTACAAATATACTTTCAAATAAACTAGAGGAAAATGTACTTTTAAAAGTTGTAGGAAGTTTAGAGCAAAATTCAGAACACCCACTAGGTGATGCAGTTATAAGAGAAGTCAATTTAAGAAAACTAGATATGTTTAGTGTACGAAGTTTTAACTCGATAACAGGGGAGGGTGTAACAGGGACTTTAGAAGATACACCTGTTGGAGATGTTGAAGTAATTGTAGGAAATAAAAAAATAATGGATAGATACTCTATAAATATAGATGAGCATATAAAAGAGGGAGAAGAACTTTTTGATCAAGGAAAAACAGTGATATATATAGCAGCAAAAGATACATATTTAGGTATGATTGCTATAGCTGATAAAGTAAGAGAAAGTTCTAAAAATGTAATTGAAGAGTTAAAAAATATTGGAATTGATGTTATAATGTTAACTGGCGATAATGAAAGAACAGCTAAAGCTATAGCTAAAGAGGTAGGGGTAACAAGAGTTATAGCGGAAGTTTCTCCTGAACAAAAATATTCACAGATAAAGAAACTTCAAATTGCAGGGAAAAAAGTTGCTATGGTAGGAGATGGAATAAATGATTCCCCTGCTTTAACTCAAGCAGATGTAGGAATAGCTGTAGGAGGAGGAGCGGATATAGCTTTAGAAAGTGCAGATATAGTTTTAATGAGTAAGAATATAAAGGATGTACCAAAAGCTATTGAATTAAGTAGAGCTACAATGAAAAATATAAAACAAAACCTATTTTGGGCATTTATTTATAATGGATTGGGAATACCTGTGGCGGCTGGAATATTATATCCGTTTACGGGGCACTTATTAAATCCAATGATAGCAGGAGCAGCTATGGCTATGAGTTCTGTTTCTGTTGTGTCAAATGCATTAAGATTGAAATGGTTTAAATAGTAACAGGAGGATTTATGGAAGATAATTGTTCAAATAAGGTATGCGGTGACAAAAAAAAATTAATTGCTAGAGCCAATAGAGTAGAGGGACAGATTAGAGGAATAAAAAGAATGATTGAAGAGGACGCATATTGTGATGATGTTTTAAATCAAATCTCATCAGCAAAAGCAGCATTAGATGGAATAGCAAAAGTAATACTAGAAAATCATTTAAGAAAGTGTGTTGTATCAGGGATAAAAAATAACGAAGAGAACAAAGTAATCGACGAATTAATATACACATTAGGAAAAATGATGAAATAATAGTAAATTTTTCTTTGATTTGAGAAAATAATATGTTAAAATTCAACTAGTATAAAGTTATTTAGGAGGGTATTAATGAGAAAAATAGTTACTTTTGTAATGTCAATGATGTTAGCAATTGGATTATTTGCAGCGAAACCAACTAAAGTAGGAATAGTTCTTTCTACTGGTGGATTAGGGGATAAGTCATTTAATGACGCTGCTTACAGAGGATTGGAGCAAGCACAAAAAGATTTAGGAATTGAATTTAAATATGTAGAACCTGCATCACCAGCTGAGGATGAAGAGTTCTTAAGAGAGTACGCTGAAGCAGGATATGATTTAATAATAGCTACAGGATTCCAAATGACAGAATCAGCAAGAACAGTAGCAGCAGATTATCCAGATGCTAAATTTTTAATGATTGATGATGTGATAGATTTACCAAATGTAAAGTCTATGGTATTTAAAGAGGAAGAAGGGTCTTTCTTAGTGGGAGTTATAGCTGGATTAATGACTAAAAATAATGCAGTTGGATTTGTTGGAGGAATGGAAAATCCTTTAATCAAAAAGTTTGAAGTAGGATTTAAACAAGGAGCAGAGTATGTTAATCCAAAGGTTAAATTCTTCTCTGTTTATACAACAGGACCAAATCCATTTAATGACCCAGTAAGAGGTAAAGAGAATGCAATTTCTGAAATTAACCAAGGTGCAGATGTAATATACCATGCAGCTGGTGGAACAGGAATGGGAGTTATCGCAGCAGCAAAAGAGAAGGGTGTATTTGCTATTGGTGTTGACTCGAATCAAGATGCGGTTGAGCCAGGAACAGTTTTAACATCAATGTTAAAAAATGTTGATGTTGGAGTTTTTGATACAGTTAAAGCTTTAACTAAGGGTGAATTCGTACCAGGATTAGCTGTTTACGGAGCGAAAGAAGATGGAGTTGGAGTAACTAACTTTGAATTCACAAAAGAGATTATTGGTGCTGAGAAACTTGCAAAGTTTGAAGAGATTAAAGCTAAATTAATGGCTGGAGAAATCAAAGTAAGCGATAAATAATAAATGAGGGGGCTGGTCATTTTTGATCAGCCTTTTGTTACCTTATAGAAAAGGAGATGAGTAGTTATGGAAAAGATAGAAAGAGTTACTTTAATAGTTCTAGATAGTGCTGGTGTAGGGGCATTGCCAGATGCAAAAGAGTTTGGAGATGAAGGGACAAACACATTAGGAAATATAGCTCTTACAACAGGTGGATTAAATTTAAAAAATATGGAACAGCTAGGATTAGGTAATATTACAGAAATTTTAGGTGTAGATAGAGTTGAAAATGCAAAGGGAGCATATGGAAAAGCAGCTGAACTTTCTAAAGGGAAAGATACAACAACAGGTCACTGGGAAATTGCTGGAATTATTCAAGAAAAAGCATTCCCAACTTATCCAAATGGGTTTCCTAAAGAGACAATAGAAGCATTTGAAAAAGCAACAGGAAGAAAAGTGTTGTGTAATTTACCATATTCTGGAACAGATGTTTTGGATGTATATGGAGAAGAACAGTTGGCAACGGGTGCTTGGATTGTTTATACATCAGCTGATCCAGTATTTCAAATAGCTGCTAATGAAGAGATAATATCTTTAGATGAACTTTATTCAGCTTGTAAAAAAGCTTTAGAAATTTGTAGTGAACTATCTCCTGTGGCGAGAGTTATTGCAAGACCTTACACAGGTAGAAGAGCTGGAGAGTTTGTAAGAACATCTAATAGACATGATTACTCTGTTGAGCCACCAATTGAGAGTATGCTAGATAGAGTTAAAAATTCTGGTTTAGATGTTATTGGAATTGGAAAAACTAGTGACATATTTGCTGGGGTAGGAATAACTGAAAGTAAAGGAACTAATAAAGATAATTTAGATGGGATTTTAAAAACTATCGAAGAATTAAAAAAAGATACAAAAGGAATTATATTTACAAATTTAGTTGATTTTGATATGAAGTATGGACATAGAAGAGATCCAAAGGGTTATAAATTAGCTTTAGAAGAGTTCGATAATTATCTTCCAGAAATTATGGAAAATTTAAAAGAGAATGAACTTCTTATATTGACAGCGGATCATGGATGTGACCCAACTTATAAAGGTAGTGACCATACAAGAGAGTATATTCCACTATTAGTATATGGAAAGAAGTTAAAAGAAAATGTTGATTTAGGAATTCAAAATGGGTTCTCAACAATAGCAGCAACTGTAGAAGATCTTTTATTAGGAAAAACTAATTTAAAAGGAAGTTTTGCTGATAAAATTATAAAATAAAAAGAAAACTAGGAGGGTAAAATGAGCGTACATATAGGAGCAAAAAAAGGAGAAATAGCAGAAACAGTATTATTACCAGGAGATCCATTGAGAGCTAAATGGATAGCAGAAACTTTTTTAGAAGATGTAGTTTGTTATAATGAAGTTAGAGGAATGTATGGATATACAGGAACTTATAAAGGGAAAAGAGTTTCTGTTCAGGGAACAGGAATGGGAGTTCCATCAATTTCAATATATGTTAATGAATTGATTAGAGAGTATGGAGTAAAAAATCTAATTAGAGTTGGAACAGCGGGGTCTTATAGAGAGGATGTTAAAATAAGAGATATAATATTAGCTATGTCATCATCAACAACATCAGGAATGAATAGATTGAGATTTGGTGGAGCAGATTATGCACCAACAGCAGATTTTGGATTATTTATGAAGGCAGCTGAAGCTGCAAAAACAAAAGGAATAGAAGTTAAGGGTGGAAATGTTTTAACTGCTGATGAGTTCTATGGAGATAATTTTGAATCGTATAAAAAATGGGCAGAGTTTGGTGTGCTTTGTGTTGAGATGGAAACAGCGGCACTATATACAATAGCTGCAAAATATAATGTAAAGGCTCTAACGATATTAACAATTTCAGATTCTTTAGTGACTGGTGAGGAAACAACATCTCAAGAAAGACAAACAACTTTAACAGATATGATTGAAATAGCATTAGAAAGTGTAGCGGAGTAATAATATGCAAAAAGAATTAAATGAAAAATTAATTTTAGAATATATAGATAAAGCTATTGCTGCTAGAGAGAATGCGTATGCTCCCTATTCAAAATTTAAAGTTGGAGCAGTATTAGTAGATGAAAATGGAAATGAAACTTCAGGAGCTAATATTGAAAATGGGTCATATGGGCTTTCAAATTGTGCTGAAAGAAGTGCAATTTTTGCAGCAGCAAGTAAAGGTATGAGAAAAATAAAGTTAATAGCTGTAGTTGCGGACACAACAGGACCAGTAAGTCCTTGTGGAGCTTGTAGACAGGTTATAAAAGAGTTTGCTGATGATGACACAATAATCATCTTAGGAAACCTAAAAAGAGATTATAAACTAATGACAATGGAAGAATTATTACCATATGGATTTGAACTTTAATTGAAAATAGAGGTGTATATCGCCTCTATTTTTTTTGTTGAAATATTGAGTTTGACAAACTAACTAGTATATTTTATTATAGAGGTATATTGTTTTAAAACTAAATGTGAAAAAAGAAACAAGGAGGAAAAATGTCAAGAGAAAATAGCAACTCTGCTTATGCGTATAAAATATTAAAAAGAAATATATTTGAATTGAATTTAAAACCTGGAAGTGAATTAAGTGAAAAAGTAATAGGTGAAAAATTAGGAATGAGTAGAACTCCTATTAGAGAAGCTTTGATATTATTAAAGCACGACCAGCTAATTGAAAGTATTCCACAAAAAGGAACGTTTGTAACAAAAATTAGTGCTCAAAAAGTTTTGGAAGCAAAAGTTTTGAGGGTTGCCTTAGAAACTGCAGCTTTTGAGAGGGTTATTGAAGCTTTAGATGAAGAGTTTATAGAGGATTTAAGAACAAATATAAAAATGCAAAGAGTTTATTGTGAGGGAAATCGTAATTATTTAGAGTTTCATAAAATGGATAATGATTTTCATAAGATGATTTTTGAAAAAGCTGGAATTCCTGGATTGTGGGAATTAGCTTTAAATGGAACGGGTCATTATCAAAGAGTGAGAGTTCTAAATGCTAAAAATAAAACAAGTGATATATCAGTTGTTAAAGAGCATGAGGAAATTTTAGAAGCGTTAGAAAAAAAAGATATAAATAAGTTAAGAGGGATGCTAGAACATCACCTAGGAAGAACTCTTTTAAAATTGAAAAAATTAGAGGCTGAGAATCCAGAATATTTTGAGATAAAAGAGGAAACAACTAAAGATGATACTTTTATATTACTAAAATAAAAAATCTATAAAAAACACTTGACTTTTATAAAAAAAACAGTATACTTTAAAACATAAAAGCACAAATGAACGGATAAAGAACGAAATGTTTATTTTCAAAAAAGAATAAAATGAAAATAAAGTTTTATAGTTTCGATGTTTTATGTTCTGGGGAAAATAAAGGGATGGTGAAAGATTTGGAAAAATTCAGATTAGAGAGTGATTCAATTGGAGCATTACAAGTTCCAGCAGATGCTTATTATGGGGTTCAATCATTAAGAGGAAAAAATAATTTCCATATTACGGGGTATAAATTAGGAAATGATTTTATTAAAGCTTTAGCTTATGTAAAAAAAGCTTCAGCTATAGCGAACTTAGAAGCAGGAATGTTGGATGAAGAGATTGTAAATGCAATAGTTAAAGCTTCTGAAGAGATAATAGAGGGTAAGTTTATGGATCAGTTTATAACTGATGTTATTCAAGGTGGAGCAGGGACATCAATGAATATGAATATGAATGAAGTAATTGCTAATAGAGCAGGAGAGCTGTTAGGAGGAGAACTTGGAAAGTATGATAAGGTTCATCCAAATGATCATGTAAATTATGGACAATCTACAAATGATGTGATTCCAACTGCAGGAAAATTAGCTTTACAAATGATGTCGGAAGAGTTATTAAAAACTTTAGAAAGATTAAATCTGACTTTGTTGGATAAAAGTATAGAGTTTGATAATGTTATAAAAATGGGAAGAACACACCTTCAAGATGCTGTGCCAATTAGATTAGGACAAGAGTTTAAAGCTTATGCTCAACCAATAGCTAGAGATATAAAGAGAATTAAGATAGCTTTAGAAGATTTAAAAACAGTTAATATGGGTGCAACTGCAGTAGGAACAGGAATTAACGCTGATACAAAGTATGTGGAGGATGTTGTTAGAATTTTATCTGAAGTTACTAATGTTGATTTTGTTCAAGCTGATGATTTAGTTGATGGAACAAGAAATTTAGATAGTTTTGTATGGTTATCTTCAGCATTAAAAGTAGCAGCTGTAAATTTATCAAAAATGGCAAATGATTTGAGATTAATGGCATCAGGACCAAAGACAGGATTAGCGGAAATTAATTTACCTCAACAGCAACCAGGTTCTTCAATAATGCCTGGAAAAGTAAATCCAGTAATTCCTGAAGTAATGAACCAAGTTTGTTTCCAAATATTTGGAAATGATCAAACAGTAACAAAAGCAGCAGAAGCAGGTCAACTAGAGCTAAATGTATTTGAACCAGTATTGTTCTTTAACTTATTCCAATCGATAGAAATTTTAAAGAATGGAGTTAATACTTTAATAGATAATTGTTTAGTTGGAATTACTGCAAACAGAGAAAGATGTCAACAACTAGTTGATATGAGTGTTGGAACAATAACAGCTTTAAATCCACATATTGGATATAAAAATGCAGCAGATATAGCTAAGACATCTATTAAAACAGGTGTTTCAGTAGTAGATTTAATTCTAGAAAGAAAATTATTAACAAGAGAGGAATTAGATATAATTTTAAATCCTTTTGAAATGACAAAACCAGGAATTCCAGGGAAAAGCTTATTAAAAAATAGATAATGTAAAAAAGAGGTCAAATTTTTGACCTCTTTTATTTTTTTAAAAATGAAATAAGTTTTTGTTCAGGTATTATATTATCTCCTTTATTGATAATAAGGTGGTTGCTGATTTGACTAGTTTCTAAAATTACTTTAATATTATCATCTTCATAAAACTCTCTTGTATAACTATTAAAAATAATACCTTGAATAGGTATTTGTTTTTCCTTTAAAAAGCTAAGAGTTAGCATTGTGTGATTTATAGCTCCAACCTTTGTAGAACAAACTAGTATCACGGGTAGATTTAAATCCTTTATAAAATCAAACATGAAATATTTATTCCGAATTATTGGAACATAGATACCACCAGCAGCTTCTATAAAAGTCGTTGAGTATTTAGACTTTAAAATGCTCCATTGATCAAAAATAGAGTCCATAGAAATAGGAATATTCTCTAGTTCAGAAGCCAAGTGAGGAGATACAGGACTTTTGAAAAGATAAGTAGTCATTTCAGGTTTTAAAGTTGTTCCAGCAAAATCACATAAAAATTTTGGGTCTAATGGAACTAATTTTTCATTTTCAAAATAGCATCCTGTTTGAATTGGTTTATAATAGCCAACATTGTAGTTTTTTAAAGATTTAAAAATAAGAGAAGATACGTAGGTTTTCCCAATATCAGTATCTGTACCTATAATAAAGTATCCTGTTTTTAGTTTATCTATCAAGGATAAATCCCTCCTTAACAATCATCTCTTTGTCAGAGGCTATAGTACTTCCTGTTGTTGTTAGAAAATTTCCAGTCAGAGCTGAATTGATTCCACCTTTAATTCCTTGGATTTCTAGCTCTCCAAGTTGAAGTCTTCCACCAGCATATCTTAAAGAGGAATCTGGATTTATGAAACGATAAACTGCGATTGTTTTAATAATTTCCATAGGATCTAAAGGAAAATAATCGGCCATAGGTGTTCCAGCAATAGGTGTTAAAAAATTTAAAGGTATAGATTTAACGTTTAAATTTTTTAGTTCAAAAGCCATATTTAATCTGTCGATTCTACTTTCCCCCAAACCAAAGATTCCTCCACTACAAACTTCCAAGCCTACTTCTTGAGCTATTAAAATTGTATCAACTCTATCTTGATATGTGTGAGTTGTACAGATTTTATCATAAAAGTCTCTAGAAGTTTCTAAGTTGTGGTGGTATGTTTTTACACCTGCTTCTTTTAAAGATTTTGCAGACTCTTTAGTAAGTAGTCCATGTGAAGCACATAGATGAATATTACTATTTTTTGTCATGTATTTATAAAGATTTGAAACTTCTAAGGTATCTTTTTCTGTAAGTAAGCCTCGACCACTAGTAACTAATGCAAAACGATTAGCACCCTCTTTCTCAACATTTAAAGCTAAGTTTAAAGCTTCCTCTTTATTAGTTAGAGGGTAAACAGGTGAAGCTGTTTTAAAGTGAGCAGATTGAGCACAATATTTGCAGTCCTCTGGGCATTTTCCTGACTTAGCATTCATTATAGTGCATAGGTTAAATTTGTTTCCACAAAAGAATTTTCTAATTTCATTTGCACAATCTGATAGAAAAAGAATATCATTTCTATTAGTATCTATATCTAAATTTATAAGCTTTGTAGCTTCGTCAAAAGTAATACTATCTCCATTAAGTATACTTTCTTTTAAAGTTAAAATAAAATTTTTCAAAAATATACACCTCATTTAATTATTTTTGATAAATATAAACTTCGTTATTAAAGTTCTCCTGTATGAAATTATAAATACATTACCACCATTTTTTCTTTTTGAAAAAATAAGCAGTTCCTAGAATAATTGATATCATTAAACTTAAAATAAAAAAGTATCCATATTTCCAACCTAGTTCAGGCATATATTGAAAATTCATGCCGTAAAGCCCAGCTAGAAAACTTAGTGGAATGAAAATACTAGAAATCATTGTTAAGACTTTCATAATTTCATTCATACCAGTACTAATAGTAGAATGGTAAAGTTGTAAAAGCTCATTTCCTCTATTGAAGAGTGCGTCGTTAGATTCGTTGGCTATTATAATGTGGTCTTGTAAATCACGTAAATAAATATCAATATCTTCACCTAAATACTCTTGAATATCTGAATCTTTAAACTTTGAAGAAACCTCTTTTAAAGGAGCTAAAGCTCTTCTAAATTGTAAAAGTTCTTTTTTTAACTCTAAGATTTTATCAAAATCCTCTTTTTTAGGTTCGGTAGTAACTTTATCTTCTAAATCATCGATTCTCTCTTCTAAATCTTCAATGATAACAAAATAATTATCAACAATTCTATCAATTAAAGAGTATGTAAGATATCCCTCTTTTTTAGTTCTAAGACGTCCATTTCTTTTTTCGATACGGCATCTGATACTATCAAAAACATCGAATGGATTTTCTTGAAAAGTTATTAAAAGATTTGAAAATAAAATAAAAGATATTTGTTCGTATTCATATTTATTTTTTTTGTTAGAGTGGGAAATCATTTTTAATGTAATGAAAATATACTCATCTCTAATTTCTAACTTAGGTCTTTGAGAGTTGTTTAATAAATCTTCCAAGATTAAGGAGTCAATATTAAAAGCTTCTCCAACTTTTTTAATGAGTTCAGTGTTATGAATTCCACCAATATTTAACCAATTGACATTGGAAGGGTGTAACTCAATAAAAAGATCATCTCTAAAAATAAAGCTATTTTTTTTAAAAGATTCATGATTATAAGTATAGTGAGTAATGGGAATTTCAACTGTAGAGTGTCTATCGCCCGTATACAAAAGAGTTCCAGGTTGTAATCCAACTTTTTTATTCAAAATAGTACCTCCTAGTGGATAGTATATTAATATATTATAATTAGTATATTACTATAAGTAAAAGATAAAAACAATATCTAATATATACAAAGGAATTAATTCTATGTAAATTAAAAAATATAAAAAAAGAGAGCTATATGTTAAAATAAAATTAATTATTAAAATATTAAGGAGCTAAAAATGAATTATTTTTTATTTTTAAATCACCCCAAAGGTAAAGAGGTATATAAAGTTAGCAAAGAGAGAGAAGAGATGTTAAAAGAACATTTTTCTAGAGTGGATGTTTTGGAGACTGAAGTTACAATGAGAGGAATAAAATATAAAGCACTTGTTGATTACTCAGCATTTTCTAATTTAGCAAATTTTGATTGTTTTAAATGTCAAGATCCTTGTTGTGCAGATAATCCAACAGTATATGAAAAAGTAACAAGAGATTTTGTTTTAGATAATATTGAAAGTTACAATAGAAAAACTAAGAATATAGATATTCTTTTAGAAAGTGGTTATGAAGTTGAAGATATAATAAAAAGTATAGAAGAGGATGAATGTATGGTGCCAAATGAAACTGTAGAAGCTGAAGTTTCATTATGTACATGTTCTTTTAAACCTAACAATGAATCGGTATTATGTTCGTTACACTCTATCTGTTTAGAAAAAAGTATGGGAGCAAAAGAGATTGTTGAAAAAAAGCCATTAGTTTGTAGTTTGTGGCCGATTGATATAATTTCAGAAGAGGATAAAAGTTTGCTTTATATAACAGTACCAGATGATTTTACTACAGGATTTACTATAGAGGATTATTACGATACTCCATGTATAAATAAAGAGCTTGCAAAAAGTTCAGCTTTTAGAAGAAAAAATCCTATAGGTTTTTTAGAAGATGAGTATGTGCCAATAATATTGGCATATGGAGAAACTTTGAAATATAGTTTAGGCGAAAAGTTTTATAATGATGTAAAAGAGAAGTTGGTGGAAGAGAATCTGATTTTTGCTGAAGAATTAATTATAAAAGAGAAACAAATTTTTAAAAAATAAAAAAACTTGTTGACGAAGTTTTGAAATTGTGATACTATAATTTTTGTCAGCGGGAAACACCGCCGACGAGAATTATAGAAAAGGACATTAACAACCGAATAGAGAAAATAGTCAGAAGTTATGAAAATAACAAAACGCCAGAAATGGCAAACCAATAAATGGTGTAAACGTAAGTCTTAGGACTTTAAATATATTTGAATGAAGAGT
>NZ_JBOFXD010000083.1:0-5232 GCF_051653945.1 Cetobacterium sp. | reverse complement strand
ATGTAGATATTACAAAAGAGGGAAAAGTATTTGGAAAAGTAAAATCAATCTATGAAAAAATAATTGAATGGGCGATTTCAAATAGAAAGAAAACAGTAGCATTAGCATTTTTAACATTTATGGTTATGATGATAATAGGACCAATGTTGACAAGAACTGAGTTCATACCAAAACAAGATTATGGCCGATACTCTATTATACTAAAGCTAGAACGTGGGCTTTCTGTTGAAAGAGCGGAAGAGATTACAGAGCAAGCTGTTGAAGTTGTAAAAAATAATCCTTTAACAAAATCTTACTCCACTTTAATTAAAGACAATAAGGGGATTATAAATGTAAATATTGGGCCAAAATCTGAGCGTGAAACTTCAGTTTTTGATATTACTAAAAATTTAAGAAAAGAGCTTACCACAATTCCAGGAATCTATTTTAATCTTCAAAATGAATATCAAATAGAGTCTGGTGAAGGAGATGTAGAATTCCAAGTAAGTTCTAATGATTTAAACCTTAGTAAAAATATTATATCTAAAATACAAGAAAAAATTAGTCAAAATCCAGGAATTACAGATATAACTTCAAGTGTGGAGCCTGGAAATATAGAAGCTAGAGTTGTCTTAAATAGAGATAAATTAAGAGCACATGGGATCAGTCCATTGGATATAGGTAGAATAATAAGTTACTCTTTCCTTGGAGGAAATAGAGCTACTGGACAAACATTATCTGTAAAAACTGGAACAGAAGAGATTGATGTTTTAATAAGATTACCAAAAGATTCAAGAACTAAGATTTCAACTTTAGAGGAGTTAAGTGTTAGAGGAGCGGATGGTAAATTTGTAAAAGTTTCAGACGTAGCAGATATTGTTATGGCAGAGGGAGCAGCAGAAATTAATAAAATTGATAAAATATATACCTCTACAATTAGTGCTAATGATGGTGGTATTGGTTTAAGCAAAGTTCAAAATGAGATATTGAAGGCTTTCAATGAAACAAATCCACCAAAAGGTGTTTCTTATTCGTGGGGAGGAATGTCACAGTTATTTAACGAAGCAATTGTTCAGATGGGAATGGCTCTTGGAATTTCAATATTCTTAATATATGCTATTTTAGCATCACAGTTTGAGAATTTTTTACTTCCAGGAATTATCTTAGCATCAGTACCGTTAGCAATGATTGGAGTTTATAGTGGACTCTTGCTAACTAACTCTCCATTTGATATGATGGTAATGATTGGAATAATAATGCTAGCAGGGACTGTTGTTAATAACGCCATTGTATTAATAGATTTTATCAAAATTTTGAGAAATCGTGGGTACGAATTAAATAGAGCAGTTAAAGAATCATGTAAAACAAGACTCAGACCAATTTTAATGACTACAATGACTACAGTATGTGGCATGATTCCTCTAGCTCTAGGATTTGGCGAAGGAGCAGAGCTATACTCTGGAATGTCTATAGCAGTTATATTTGGTTTATCGTTTTCAACGCTATTAACATTGATTATAATCCCTGTTTTATATATTGAAATTATTTCAATAACAAAACATCAAAAATAGAAGGAATGATCTTATGTCTAAAAAAAATTTTTTTATTGTATCAATAGTTATTTTTTCTTTAATTTTAGGAGTTTTAATTAAATTTTTATCATTGAGGGAAGAAGATTTTATTTATGTAGTTCCGAAAATTAAAAATATGGAAATACTTGATGAACAAATAGGAGAATATTCTTTATATAACAAATTTGGTGATACTAATCTCAATTTTGAAAGTAAAGATTTTTTAAATGGTAAAATTTTTCTAAATGTCCCAAACGGTAACTATATTTTAAAAGGAAAGTATGAAGATGAGGTTAAAAATATTCCCTTTATAAAAGAAAGCACTTGGGAAGAAATTGAAATTGAATTTATAGGAAATCAATTTTCTGAAAAACAAGAGTATTTTTTAAACGCAATTACTTTATCACTTGTTCTTTTAAATTTATCTATTTTTCTGAAGTTAAAAAAACAGTTAAAAGAAGATAAAACTTTATATTTAACCTCATTTATTTTATTTTTAAACTTGATTTTAAGCTTTAGAATTAAAAGATATACAGATATTATAAAAATATTAGACTTTTTAACCGTTACTATTTTAGGTTTTACACTGGCTTTTTATCTAATTAATAAATTTATTTCTTCTAAATACAATATTATAAAAAAGGGGTTTATAAGCACCTTATTTATCTCTTATCTACATAGTTTTATCATAGCTCTTATTATTGTGTCGCCACAAATATATACATACTTACTTTTAAATTTTGAATATTTAATAAAAATTATTAGATTTGTTGGGAAAAATCTATCTTTATCTAGAGTTATATTTTTAATAATTTTATTTATTCTTTTTTCTAAAAAAAGAAATATATTAAAAAATATTTGTTGGGGGTTTGTTTTAATAGGATATTTTTTCTTAGAATCTTTTAATTTGTTTTTTCCAAACTTAACAGGATTGAGTAATTTTTTAAGAGTGTTGACCTACGTATCTCTTTACTGGGGAATTGTCTTTTATTCTTTAAAAGCATATAATCAGAACGTAAGTAGATTTATTAAATTTATTTTAGGTTTCTCTTTAGTTTATATAACTTTATTTTATTATAAAAATTTAGAGCAACCAACTTTAACTTTAGCTATAATTTTAATTTTAGATTTTTATAATTATATATTTGATAAAATTTTTCTTAGAAAATCTTATACTATTGAAAAAACATTTAATAAATTAGTTCTAATTAAAGAGCAAAAACAATTTGAAATACAATTGAAAGATGAGATTTTAAAAAATACCAATTTAAGAATAATTGAAGTTAAAATTTTTAAAAATTATGATGAACAAAATTATATAATTAAAAAAGATTTTGAAGTATATAATTCAAATTTATTTATTGATAAAAAAAATATCTATAACTCAGAATATACTTCTGCACTTAGGATTCCTTTTGGAAATAACCCTTGTATAGGAGTCATACTTTTTAAAGATCCAGAAAACTATTTAGGAATTGATGAGATTAACTATCTAACTGGAACTATTGAAAAGATATCTAGTCTTGTTAATTCTATCCGATTATCTCTTATTTATGAGGAGTTGGCTTCACATGAATAAAATAGGACTTGTAATTGATAATGACTCAAAAATTTTGTTGAAAGAGATTTTAAACTATGATTTTATTGAAACAAATATAGTTGAATGTTGCAAACTAGTTCTTTTGGATATTTCTATTGTTAATTTTAAAGATGAGTTTGATTTTTATCTCTCACACGGAATTTCTATTATTGTTCTTCTAGGGAATTCTAATATAAAGGAGATGAGAACACTTCTTAAATCAAATAAATGTTTTGATTGCATACTTAGGTATGATGTTTATGAGATTGAAAAATCTATAGAAGAATACTACTCTTCTAAGAAAAAATATTCTGAATTTTATTTAGGTGATACTTATTTAAAAGGATTTTTCAATTTTTCTGAAACTTTATATATGGATTATTGTAGAATAAGTAGAAAGATTAGGTTTAATTTAATTGATAATGAAGTTTTTTTTGTAAAACGAACCTTTTCTGATTTAGACTTTTTAACAATTGAGTTTCCTAATTTTTATAAACTAGAAAGAGGACTCATCATAAATACTAGCTTAATCAAAATTCTAGATTATAAAGAGGAGCGTATAATCTTTAAAGATAAATCAATACTATATATTAGTAAGGTTAAAATTAAAGAACTTGAGAATATATGTAACTTTGAACAGAGCAGATTAATTTTTAAAAATGCTTAGTTATGTAAAAGAGAGAATGAATCTTAAGTAATTCTAATTAAACTGTGTACTAAAATTTTTATTGCAGATTTAAAAAATTTAAGGAGAGTACATAAATGACTAGAAAATTATTTGCAGAATTCATAGGAACATTTTGGTTAGTATTAGGTGGATGTGGAAGTGCTGTTTTAGCAGCTAGTTACCCTGAGTTAGGAATTGGATTTGTAGGAGTATCTATAGCATTTGGATTAACAGTTTTAACAATGGCGTACGCAATAGGACATATATCAGGTTGTCATTTAAATCCAGCAGTAACAGTAGGATTGGCAGTAGCTGGAAGAACTGAAAAAAAAGATGTAATTCCATATATTGTAAGTCAAGTTTTAGGTGGACTTTTTGGAGCGTATATATTATATTTAATTGCTTCTGGAGTTCCAAATTTTGATATAGTTAATGGATTTGCACTAAATGGAGTTGAATATTTTTCACCTACAGGAGCAAGTTTAATATCAGGAATTATCTGTGAGATAGTAATGACAATGATGTTTTTAATTATTATTTTAGGAGCAACTTCAGAGAATGCTCCAAAAGGTTTTGCACCAATAGCTATAGGATTAGGGCTGACATTAATACACTTAATTAGTATCCCTATTACAAATACATCTGTAAACCCAGCAAGAAGTACAGCAGTTGCTTTAATAGCTAGGGGAGAAATCTTATCACAATTATGGATATTTTGGGTAATGCCAATTATAGGAGCTGTATTAGGAGCAATTTTATATAGAATTTTTATAAAAGAGAATACCCCAAAAAAGTATTATTAATTGAGATAGCTTATTTTAGTTTTAAGAAATTAAAAATTTAAAAATTTATTGTTAATAAAAAAACTACTTAGCTTTAGGGGGCACAAGTAGTTTTTTTGATATATTCATTTAGGGGGGAATATACCGAATGAAAATAAACAATTATATATAGCTTAATATATACAGTGATAGATCTGCAAGTATTTTTTTATTTAAAAGTTTATTAATTTTACCCCCATTAATTTTCTATCAGGTTTTTTTCTAGTTTTTCAAAATCTAGTCACAATATTAGTAATTTAAAATGTAATTTTTTATTCAAGAAACTCCGCCTTCTGTGTAGGCCGATATTCGGCGGGGACAAGCCAGCGATGAGGCACATATCTCCAGTGAAGGATAGGGATGTCAGTCGCTGGCTTTTTTCTTTCATAAAAAATGTGTGGGCTTGGTCCACCCCCGCCGCTCTTCCCCCCAAGCCCCCCTTCCAGCATCCCCCTTTTAAGGTACTCCCTTTTGGTGGGACCGCTCTTGGGGGTGGCCAATGCCTTTCCCTCATTTTGCTCCCTCTGGGATAGAATCAGGCTTTTTTTCGCTGAGATTGTACAAGAGAAAGCAAATCTCAGCAAAGCCCTCATGAGCAAGAGGCAGCAACTTCGC
>NZ_JBOFXD010000082.1:0-24965 GCF_051653945.1 Cetobacterium sp. | reverse complement strand
GTAAATTAAATATTGATTGGCAACGATAGCTATGGAGGTACACCCAGTAACATTTCGAACCTGGAAGTTAAGCCCATAAACGCTGAAAGTACTTGGGGGGCAGCCCCCTGGGAGGATAGGAAGTTGCCAATCTTTTTTTATTTTGGAGTAAAGAAAAAACTGTTGACAAAAACAGAAAAAAGTGGTATTATCATCTATGTCTTAAAAAGAAAGCAATAAATAAGGAAACTCTTGTTTACCATACAATAAGCTATGAGGTATGGGAGGATTTGTGATATCCGTTAGATGAGTGGAGGTGTAAAGAGTGAGAGTAAATATTCAATTAGAGTGTACAGAGTGTAAAAGAAGAAACTACAGTACTTCAAAGAATAAGAAGAACACTACTGAAAGATTAGAATTAAATAAATACTGTAAATGGGACAAAAAAGTAACATTACATAAAGAAACTAAAAAATAATTCTTAGTCTAAGAAGCCTATGCGCTTCTTGATTAATTATTGAAAGTAAAACATTTGCAACAACATGCAGGTCAATGGCTCAATTGGCAGAGCATCGGTCTCCAAAACCGAGGGTTGGGGGTTCGATTCCCTCTTGACCTGCCATTTTTTTTATAAATTAAAATTACTGGTGGTGCAAAATGGGACTAATTAATGATGTAAGAAGAGAGTATTCTAAGGTTCAATGGCCTAGAAGAAAAGAGATTGTTGCAGCAACTAGTTGGGTTGTTGCTATGAGTATATTTTTAGGAATATACTTAGGAGTTTTCGATATAATTGCTTCAAGACTTTTAAAGATGCTTGTATCTCTCTTTGGAGGATAAAATGGAAAAAAGCTTAGTAAGAAAATGGTTTATGATTCATACTTATTCGGGGTATGAGAAAAAAGTTAAAACAGACTTAGAACAAAAGATAGAAACTTTAGGACTATCTAATATAGTAACTAAAGTTTTAGTTCCTGAAGAGGAAACTATCGAAGAGAGAAGAGGAAAGAAAAAAGTAATTTCAAGAAAATTATTTCCTGGGTACGTTATGCTAGAAATGGAAGCTACTAGAGAGGAAAGTGGAGATGGAATTAACTTTAGAGTAGACTCTGATGCTTGGTATGTTGTTAGAAATACTAATGGTGTAACAGGATTCGTTGGTGTAGGATCTGATCCGATTCCAATGGAAGATGACGAAGTAGAAAATATCTTCTCTGTTATAGGATACAAAAATGATAAGGATGAGAAAGCAATGAAAGAAGTTATAAGAGTTGACTATGAAGTAGGAGACTATGTAAAACTTCTGTCTGAAGGTTTTGAAAACCAAGAAGGAAAAGTTGCAGAAATCGATATGGAACATAGAAAAGTTAAGGTAATGATGGAGATGTTTGGAAGAATGACTCCTATTGAAGTTGATCTTAACAGTGTAGAGAAGGCTTAATTAAATTTAAGCCAGTGGGAGATCATAAGATCAATACCACAATTTTATGGAGGTGTAATTTAAACAATGGCAAAAGAAGTAATCGGATTAATAAAACTACAATTACCTGCTGGAAAAGCTAACCCTGCTCCACCAGTTGGACCAGCATTAGGACAACACGGAGTTAACATTATGGAATTTTGTAAGGCGTTCAATGCAAAAACTCAAGATAAAGCAGGATGGATCATCCCAGTTGAGATTTCTGTTTACAACGACAGATCTTTCACATTTATCTTAAAAACTCCACCAGCATCTGACTTATTAAAGAAAGCTGCAGGAGTTAAATCAGGAGCTCAAAACTCTAAAAAAGAAGTAGCTGGAACTATAAACACAGCTAAATTAAGAGAAATTGCTGAAACTAAGATGCCAGATTTAAATGCTGGATCAGTAGAAGCTGCTATGAACATCATAGCTGGATCAGCAAGATCAATGGGAATCAAAATAGAGGACTAATTAGAAGTCAATTCTTATTTATGTGATATTAAGTGGTAGGATGAAAACATCCGTTTAACCACAGGAGGAGGAAATTTTCAATGGCAAATAAAAGAGGTAAAAAATACCTAGAAATAGCTAAATTAGTTGAGCAAGGAAGACTATACGAGGTTAAAGAAGCTATAGAACTTGTAAGAAAAACAAGAACAGCTAACTTCGTAGAGACAGTTGAGATAGCATTAAGATTAGGAGTAGATCCTAGACATGCAGATCAACAAGTTAGAGGTACAGTAGTACTTCCAAACGGAACAGGAAAGACAGTTAAGGTTTTAGCAATAACTTCAGGAGCTAACATAGAAAAAGCTTTAGAAGCAGGAGCAGATTACGCTGGAGCAGAAGAGTATATCGAGAAAATTCAACAAGGTTGGTTTGACTTTGATATCGTAATCGCAACTCCAGACATGATGCCTAAATTAGGAAGACTGGGAAGAGTATTAGGAACTAAAGGTTTAATGCCTAATCCTAAGTCAGGAACAGTTACACCAGATATCGCAACGGCAGTATCTGAGTTCAAGAAAGGAAAACTTGCATTTAGAGTAGACAAGTTAGGATCAATCCATGCGCCAATCGGTAAAGCTGATTTCTCTGAAGAAGCTTTATTAGAGAACTTCACAGCGTTTATAAATGAGATTGTAAGATTAAAGCCATCTGCTTCTAAAGGTCAATACTTAAGAACTGTTGCAGTTTCTTTAACTATGGGACCAGGAGTTAAAATGGATCCAGTTTTAGTTGCAAAAAATGCTTAATTAAAGTTTGCAAAAATTTAAATTATGTGTTATAATTATAAAGTTGTAAAATTATAACTTAAAAAGTTGGATAAATAATTAAATATAGATCCAAACCAAAGACCGTAGGTGACATAAGTCTTAAATATCCTACCGAGGTTGGAAGAAGGTATTCACTAACCTCAATAGTTAGATTTTGAACCTCCGTTCCTACCTTGGAGCGGAGGTAATTTTAGAGTAAAAGAGGAGGTGAATCAATAATGGCAACTCAATTAAAAAAGGAGCTTGTAGCTGAATTAGTTGAAAAAATTTCTAAAGCTCAATCAATCGTTTTAGTTGACTATCAAGGTCTTAAAGTTAATCAAGAGACTGAGTTAAGAAAACAAATGAGAGAGAACGGAGCTGAGTACTTAGTTGCTAAGAACAGACTGTTCAAGATAGCACTAGCTGAGGCTGGTATCGCTGATAAATTCGATGATTTACTAGAGGGGACTACTGCATTTGCATTCGGATATGCTGATCCAGTAACTCCAGCGAAGGTAGTTTACGATGTAGAAGCGGCTCAAGCAAAGGCAAATGCAAAAGCTAAGAAAACTATATTCACTATAAAAGGTGGAGTATTAACTGGTAAGAGAGTTGAAGCTTCAGAGGTAGTAGCATTAGCTAAATTACCATCTAGAGAGCAACTTCTTTCTATGGTTCTTAACGGAATGCTTGGACCAGTTAGAAAACTTGCTTATGCAACTGTGGCAATCGCTGAGAAAAAAGAAGCAGCTGCTGAGTAATCACTTGTTGATTTTAGAGTATTATTGATTTAATAAAAAGAAGAAAAATTAGGAAAATTTAAGGAGGATTTATAATGGCATTCAATAAAGAGCAATTCATAGCTGATTTAGAAGCTATGTCAGTATTAGAGTTAAGAGAATTAGTATCAGCTTTAGAGGAGCACTTCGGTGTTACTGCTGCTGCACCAGTAGCTGTAGCTGCTGCTGAGGGACCTGCTGTAGAGGAGAAAACAGAGTTTGACGTAGTTTTAACTGCTGCAGGAGCTAACAAAATAGCTGTAATCAAAGAAGTAAGAGCAATTACTGGATTAGGATTAAAAGAAGCTAAAGAAGTAGTAGATAACGGTGGAACAATAAAAGAGGGAGCTTCTAAAGAAGAAGCTGAAGCTATAAAAGCTAAATTAACTGAAGCTGGAGCTACAGTAGAGGTTAAGTAATAACCCTTACAAGGTTGCACAAGCAACTAGTTATACTTAAATAAAAAAAATAGGCACTCTAATGGGTGCCTTTTTACTCATTATAATGAAAATTATTAAATAATCTATTAAAAGTAAGTTAATACTTAATCTTTTGAAAATAAAAGGCTTTTATTTTCCAAAGATTAGGTATTGATCACTATATGAAATAGTAAGGAGTGTGAATTGATGGGGAAACTCGTTGAAAGATTGAATTTTGGAAGAATCGAAGAAAGAGGAACTATGCCTCATTTTTTAGAATTCCAACTGGATTCCTATGAAGATTTTCTACAAGCTAAGGAGGCTCCACTTAACAGAAAAGATAAGGGGCTTGAGTCTGCTTTTAGAGAAATATTCCCTGTTGAATCTTCAAATGGAGATATAAAACTTGAGTATGTTTCTTATGAGCTACATGAAGCTGAGGCTCCATTGAATGATGAGCTTGAATGTAAGAAAAGAGGGAAGACTTATTCTGCTTCTTTAAAGGTAAGATTAAGACTTACTAACAAAAAAAGTGGAAACGAAATCCAAGAAACACTTGTTTATTTTGGAGAAGTTCCTTTAATGACTGAAAGAGGAACGTTTATAATAAATGGTGCTGAGAGAGTTGTAGTATCACAGTTACATAGATCTCCTGGAGTATCATTTAATAAAGAAGTTAACATTCAAACAGGAAAAGACTTGTTCTCTGGAAAAATTATTCCTTACAAGGGAACTTGGCTAGAGTTTGAAACTGATAAAAATGACTTTCTAAGTGTAAAAATTGATAGAAAGAAAAAAGTTTTAGCAACTGTATTTTTAAAAGCGGTTGATTTCTTCGATACAAACGAAGAGATAATGGATGAATTTTTAGATGAAAAAGAGATTAATTTATCTGAATTTTATTCAAGATATTCAAATAAAGAAGAGCTAATCAGTGTTCTTAAGACAAGAATCGAAGGAAGTTTTGTTAAAGAGGATATCTTTAATGAAGAAACTGGAGAAATTTTATTTGAAACTAAACAATTAATTACAGAGGCTGTAATATTTGATTTAGTAGACTTAAAAATAGAAAATATTTTAGTTTGGGAAGTAAAACCTGAAGATAAAGTATTTGCAAATACAATAGTAAATGATACTGGAGATACAAAAGAAGAGGCTGTAACAGAGGTATTTAAGAAATTAAGACCTGGAGATTTGGTAACTATTGATTCTGCTAGATCTTTAATAAAACAGATGTTCTTTAATCCTCAAAGATATGATTTAGAACCTGTTGGAAGATATAAAATGAATAAAAGATTAAAGTTAAATCTTCCAGAAGATGAAATTTTATTGACTAAAGAGGATGTAATTGCAACAATAAAGTATGTAATTAGTTTAAACAACGGAAAAGGACATACAGATGATATCGATAACCTATCTAATAGAAGAGTTAGAGGTGTTGGAGAGTTATTATTGATGCAAATTAAAGCAGGACTTTCTAAGATGGGTAAAATGGTAAA
Organism: Cetobacterium sp.; assembly: GCF_051653945.1. Taxonomy (GTDB): domain Bacteria; phylum Fusobacteriota; class Fusobacteriia; order Fusobacteriales; family Fusobacteriaceae; genus Cetobacterium_A. Next base: position 19,568 of record NZ_JBOFXD010000082.1, on the reverse strand, counting down.
AGAGAAAATGACAATTCAAGATGTTGAAACATTAACTCCTCAATCATTACTAAACACTAGACCATTAAATGCTTTAGTACTGGATTTCTTTGGATCAGGACAATTATCGCAATTCATGGACCAGTCAAATCCACTTGCTGAATTGACTCATAAGAGAAGAATATCAGCATTAGGACCTGGAGGACTTTCAAGAGAAAGAGCAGGATTCGAGGTTAGAGACGTTCATGACTCTCACTACGGAAGAATTTGTCCTATAGAAACTCCAGAGGGACCAAACATTGGACTAATAGGATCTTTAGCTATATATGCTAAAGTAAATTCGTATGGATTTATTGAAACTCCATATGTTAAAGTAGAAAATGGAGTTGCTAATTTTGATGATATCCATTATTTAGCAGCAGATGAAGAAGAAGGGTTATTTATAGCTCAAGCAGATACAAAGCTTAGTGAAAATGCAGAACTTTTAGGAGATGTTGTATGTAGATACGGACATGAGATAGTAAATATTTCAGGAGAAAAAGTTCATTATTTAGATGTATCACCTAAACAAGTTGTATCAGTTTCAGCAGGATTAATACCATTCCTTGAGCATGATGACGCCAACAGAGCACTGATGGGATCAAACATGCAAAGACAGGCTGTACCATTATTAAGAACAGAGGCTCCATTTATTGGAACTGGACTTGAGAGAAAGGTTGCAGTTGATTCAGGAGCAGTAATCTCAGCTAAAGCAACAGGTAAAGTTATTTATGTAGATGCGAAAGAGATTATAGTGGAAGATGCAGAAGGAAAATCTTACAGACATAGATTATTAAATTTTGAAAGATCAAACCAAGCAATGTGTTTACATCAAACACCATTAGTTGACCTAGGACAAGAAGTAGAATTAGGACAAGTAATTGCAGATGGACCAGCAACAAAAGGTGGAGATTTAGCTCTAGGAAGAAATATTCTAATGGCATTCATGCCTTGGGAAGGATATAACTATGAGGATGCTATTCTTATATCTGATAGATTAAGAAAAGATGACGTATTTACATCTATCCATATAGAAGAATATGAAATAGAAGCTAGAAATACTAAATTAGGTGACGAAGAGATTACAAGAGAAATACCAAATGTTTCTGAAGAAGCATTAAAGAACTTAGATTCAAGAGGTATAATTGTAGTAGGATCAGAAGTTGGACCAGGAGATATCCTAGTAGGAAAAACTGCACCTAAAGGTGAATCAGAGCCGCCAGCAGAAGAGAAGTTATTAAGAGCTATCTTCGGAGAAAAAGCAAGAGATGTAAGAGATACATCATTAAAAATGCCTCATGGATCAAAGGGAACAGTTGTTGAAGTTCTTGAATTATCAAGAGAAAATGGAGACGAGTTAAAAGCTGGAGTAAATAGATCTATAAGAGTATTTATTGCTGAAAAAAGAAAGATAACTGTTGGAGATAAAATGTCAGGAAGACACGGTAACAAAGGTGTTGTTTCTAGAGTATTACCAGCAGAAGATATGCCATTCTTAGCAGATGGTACACACTTAGACGTTGTAATCAATCCACTTGGAGTTCCTTCACGTATGAACATTGGACAGGTTCTAGAGGTTCACTTAGGAATGGCAATGGGTAAATTAAATGGTGGAACTTATTTATCAACTCCAGTATTTGATGGTGCAACAGAAGAGCAAGTAAAAGATTATTTAGAAAAAGCTGGATATCCAAGAAAAGGTAAAGTTACTTTATTTGATGGAAGAACTGGAGATAAATTTGATAATCCAGTAACAGTTGGAAGAATGTATATGTTAAAGCTTCATCACCTTGTTGAAGATAAGATGCACGCAAGAGCAATCGGTCCTTACTCACTAGTAACACAGCAACCTCTTGGAGGAAAAGCACAGTTCGGAGGACAAAGACTTGGAGAGATGGAGGTTTGGGCTTTAGAAGCTTATGGAGCTTCAAATATCCTTCAAGAAATGTTAACAGTTAAGTCTGACGATGTAACAGGTAGAACAAAAACTTATGAAGCAATTGTAAAAGGTGAAGAGATGCCAGAGGCAGATTTACCAGAGTCATTTAAGGTTTTATTAAAAGAGTTCCAAGCACTAGCATTAGATGTAGAACTTTTTGATTCGGACAATGAGTTAATTAACGTTAACGAAGAGTTAGGAAAAGACGAAACAATCGTTGAGTTTTCTTTATCTGACCAAATAAACTAAATTTAAGTAAAATTGAATATGATGATAGATGAAAGCTTTATCTCATTTAAGGAGGCTTTGTATTTAATATGGGAATTAAAAGTTTTGAGAAGATTAGAATTAAACTAGCTTCTCCAGAGAAGATAGAAGAGTGGTCGTACGGAGAAGTTACGAAACCAGAAACAATAAACTATAGAACATTAAATCCAGAGATGGATGGATTGTTCTGTGAAAGAATATTTGGACCATCGAAAGATTGGGAATGTTCTTGTGGAAAATATAAAAGAATGAGATACAAAGGACTAGTTTGTGAGAAGTGTGGAGTTGAAGTAACTAAGTCTAAAGTAAGAAGAGAGAGAATGGGGCATATAGCATTAGCTGCCCCAGTAGCTCATATTTGGTATTCTAAAGGAACACCAAATAAGATGTCTCTTATTTTAGGAATTTCTCCAAAAGAGTTAGAGTCAGTTTTATATTTTGCTAGATATATAGTAACAGCTAGTGAAGAGCCAACTTTAAAAATTGGTAAAATCATAACTGAAAAAGAGTACAAGCTATATAAGCAAATGTACGGAAAACAATTTGAAGCAAAAATGGGAGCAGAAGCTATTTTAAAACTATTAGAGATGATAGATTTAGAAGAGTTAAGAGTAGAGTTAGAAAAAGAACTTGAAGATGTAAATTCTGCACAAAAGAGAAAGAAGTTAGTTAAAAGATTAAAGATAACTAGAGACTTTATAGCATCTGGTAACTTACCTCAATGGATGATTTTAAAGAATGTTCCAGTAATTCCAGCTGATTTAAGACCAATGGTTCAATTAGATGGTGGAAGATTTGCTACTTCTGACTTAAATGATTTATATAGAAGAGTTATCAATAGAAACAATAGATTAAAAAGACTTTTAGAAATAAAAGCTCCAGAAATTGTTGTGAAAAATGAGAAAAGAATGCTTCAAGAAGCAGTTGACGCTCTAATTGATAACGGAAGAAGAGGAAAGCCAGTTGTTGCTCAAAACAACAGAGAGTTAAAATCACTTTCTGATATGTTAAAAGGAAAGCAAGGTAGATTTAGACAAAACCTACTTGGAAAAAGAGTAGATTACTCTGCAAGATCGGTTATCGTTGTAGGACCTTCTTTAAAAATGCATCAGTGTGGTATTCCTAAAAAGATGGCTCTTGAGTTATATAAACCTTTCATAATGAGAGAGTTAGTAAAAAGAGAGTTAGCTTCTAATATAAAAACTGCTAAAAAATTAGTTGAAGACGCAGATGATAAAGTTTGGGATGTAATTGAGGATGTTATCCAAGATCACCCAGTTTTATTAAACAGAGCTCCAACATTACATAGATTATCAATACAAGCTTTTGAGCCAGTGCTAATAGAAGGAAAGGCAATAAGATTACATCCATTAGTATGTTCAGCGTTTAACGCAGACTTCGATGGAGACCAAATGGCCGTTCACTTAATGTTATCACCAGAAGCTATAATGGAAGCAAAACTTCTTATGTTAGCTCCAAATAACATAATATCTCCATCAAACGGAGAACCAATAGCTGTACCATCTCAGGATATGGTTATGGGATGTTTCTACATGACAAAAGATAGACCAGGAGCAAGAGGAGAAGGTAAATCTTTCTCTAATAAAGAGCAAGTTTTAACAGCTTATGACAGAGATATCATTGATACTCACGCTGTTGTAAATGTTAGAATCAATGGTGAGATGGTTAAAACTACAGCTGGTAGAATCATGTTTAATGAGATGTTACCTGAAGTAAATAAGCAATATGATGTAACATTTGGAAAATCTCAATTAAAAAAACTTATTGGTAAATTATATGAGATGCACGGATTTACAAAAACTGCAGAATTAATAAATGAGATTAAAAACTTTGGATATCACTATGCAACATTTGCGGGAGTTTCAGTAGGTATTGAGGATTTAGAGATTCCAGTAACTAAAAAAGCAATCTTAGAAGAAGCAGATCAAAAAGTTGCAGAAATTGAAGAAGCTTATAAAGCTGGAAAGATCATAAACGAAGAAAGATACAGAAAAACTGTAGCTCTTTGGTCAGAAACAACAGCTAAAGTAACTGATGCAATGATGAGTGGACTAGATCAATTTAACCCAGTTTATATGATGGCGAACTCTGGAGCCAGAGGATCGATTGCACAGATGAGACAGCTTGCGGCAATGAGAGGAAACATGGCCGATACACAAGGTAGAATCATCGAGGTTCCAATCAAAGCGAACTTCAGAGAAGGACTAACAGTATTAGAGTTCTTCATGTCATCACATGGAGCTAGAAAAGGTCTAGCTGATACGGCACTAAGAACTGCCGATTCAGGATACTTAACAAGAAGACTAGTAGATATATCACATGAAGTTATTGTAAACTCAATTGATTGTGGAACTCACGAAGGAATTGAAGTAGCAGAACTAGTTTCAGACGGACAAGTAATCGAAAAATTATCTGAAAGATTAATTGGTAGAGTACCTGCTGAAGATGTAGTATACGAAGGAGAAGTAATTGCTAGAAGAAACGAGATGTTCACAAAAGAGCAAATCGCTAGAATTACAGAACTTGAAATCAAGAAAATAAAAATAAGATCTCCATTAACATGTGACCTTGAAAAAGGAGTTTGTCAAAAATGTTATGGAATGGATTTAGCTAACCATAAAGAGATATTATTAGGAGAAGCGGTTGGAGTTATAGCAGCTCAATCAATCGGAGAACCTGGTACACAGCTTACAATGAGAACATTCCATACTGGAGGAGTTGCCACAGCTACTGCTGCTGCAACAAGTATTAAAGCTGAAAATACTGGAAAGGTTGTATTTAAAGATATAAAACTTCTAGAAAATCAAGAAACTCAAGATAAAATTGTAGTTTCTCAGTCAGCTAAAATCTTAATAGGAAACTATGACTACGAGATTGCCTCTGGATCTATCTTAAAAGTTGAAGAAGGTCAAGAAGTGAAGCCAGGAGATGTTTTAGTAACATTTGATCCGTACCATATTCCTATCATTGCAAACCAAGATGGAAAAATTGAATATAGAGAGTTATATGTAAAAGAAAACTTTGACGAAAAGTATAACGTTACAGAGTACATGGCTATAAAAACTGTAGAATCTGGAGATTCAAACCCAAGAGTAGTTATATTCGATGAGGATGGAACTGCAAAAGAAAGTTACTCAATACCATTTGGAGCATACCTAATGGTTAGAGAGGGCGAGTCAGTAAGAACAGGACAAATCATAGCAAAAATCATAAAAGAGGGAGAAGGAACGAAAGACATCACTGGAGGTCTTCCAAGAATTCAAGAGCTATTTGAAGCTAGAAATCCTAAAGGAAAAGCTATTTTATCAGAAATAGATGGAAAAGTTGAAGTAACAGGAAGAAAGAAGAAAGGTATGAGAGTAATAATCATAAGATCTATCTCTGATTCTGAAAACTTTAAAGAGTATCTAGCACCAGTTGGAGAACATTTAGTTGTAACAGATGGAATGTTAATTAAAGCTGGAGATAAAATAACAGATGGAGCTATATCACCATTTGACGTTCTAAACATCAAAGGATTAGTTGCAGCAGAACAGTTCATACTAGAGTCTGTACAACAAGTATATAGAGACCAAGGAGTTACTGTAAACGATAAACATATAGAGATTATTGTTAAGCAGATGTTTAAGAAAGTAAGAATCGTAGAATCTGGAGCTTCATTATTCCTAGAAGATGAAGTTGTAGAGAAGAGAGTTGTTGAATTAGAAAACAATAGATTAAGAGCTGAAGGAAAAACAGAAATCAAATATGAGCCTGTTATCCAAGGTATTACAAAAGCGGCTGTTAATACAGGAAGTTTCATATCAGCAGCATCATTCCAAGAAACTACAAAAGTACTTTCAAATGCAGCAATAGAAGGTAAAGAGGACTACTTAGAGGGACTTAAAGAGAATGTAATTATAGGTAAGAAAATTCCAGCAGGAACTGGATATAAAGCTTATAAAAACATAGTTCCAGTTGAGATAGAGGACTAATAAAATAGGCGACTTTGTCGCCTATTTTAGCATTTTATTTATGAGAGGTTGATGTTATGAGAAGTATGACAGGATATTCTAAAGAATATTTTGAAAATGAGAAGTATGCTATATCTTTAGAGATAAAAAGTGTTAATAATAAAAACTTAAATTTAAAAATAAAATCACCTCATATGCTAAATTTTTTGGAAAATAAAATCAGAACAGAGGTTGCTTCTAGAGTTACGAGAGGAAGTATAGATTTAAAAATAGAATTCCAAGATAAAAGAGAAGTTGATAATTTATTTGAATATGATAAAAATATGACAGCATCTTATTTGAAGGTTTTAAATACTATAGAAAATGAATACGAAGAAAAGTTTAGTAACAAACTTGATTTGTTAGTTAAGAATTTAAATGTCATTAGAAGAAATGATTTAGAGATAGATGAAAAAGAATATGAAAACTTTGTGGTAGAAAATCTCCATTTGCTACTAGATTCGTTTATTGAGATGAAAGAGGCTGAAGGGGCTAGAATGAAAAATTATTTTCTACAGTGTATTGATATTATAGAAAATAATGTTCATGAGATAAAAAATTTAAAAGAAAATATTGTTATGAATTATAAAGAAAAGCTTTTAGAAAGATTATCTAAAATAAGCGATGTAGAATTTAATGATGAAGCTCTTTTAAGGGAAATTCTTTTATTTACAGATAAATCTGATATTTCAGAAGAGGTTTCTAGGTTAGAAAGTCATCTTATTCAATTAAAAATAGAATTAGATTCTTCAAATACAGGTGTGGGAAAAAAAATTGATTTTATTCTTCAAGAGATTTTTAGAGAGTTGAATACATCAGGGGTAAAATGTAATTTATACGATATTTCAAAACTAATTGTAGAATGTAAAAATGAGATAGAAAAAATTAGAGAACAAGCTCTAAATATAGAATAAAGGAGAATAAAAAATGAAAAAGGGTGAACTATTTATTGTATCAGGACCAAGTGGTGCTGGAAAATCAACAATATGTAGAATAGTTAGAAAACAGCTAGGTATTAATTTAGCAACTTCAGCTACAACTCGTGCTCCAAGAGAGGGAGAGTTACATGGAAGAGATTATTATTTTCTATCAATAGAGGAGTTTAAAAATAAAATAGAAGATAATGAATTTTTAGAATACGCAACTGTTCATACTAACTACTATGGAACTTTAAAATCTGAAGTAGAGTCAAGATTAGCATCAGGTGAGAATGTAATTCTTGAGATAGATGTTCAGGGAGGACTTCAGGTAAAAGCAGCTTATCCAAATGCTCACTTAATATTCTTCAAAACACCAACAATGGAAGATTTAGAGAGAAGACTAAGAGGAAGAAAAACAGATAGTGAAGAAACTATCCAACTTAGATTAAAAAACTCTATAAAAGAGTTAGAATACGAAAAGGATTATGATATAACAATTATTAATTATACTGTTGAAAAATCGTGTGACGAGTTAGTAAAAATTATAAATTCTAAAAACTAGGAGGATTTTATGAAAAAAGTAATTACTTATGATGAGCTATTAGAGAAAATACCCAATAAATATACATTGACAATAACTGCAGGTAAAAGAGCGAGAGATATTGGTAAAGGAGCACCAGTACTTACAAAAGTTTCTAAAAAGGATACTGTTGTAAAGAAGACTTTTAGAGAGATTATTGACGGAAAAATAACTTTCGGTGAACAAGCGGAGGACTTAATAAATGATTAAGAGTAGAAATATTTTTCTACTCTTTTTGCTTTTTTTGTTATTTTTAGGTTGTGAAAAAAAAGTGAAAAGAGTGGACGATGAAAGATTTGCATTTGGAACTTTTTTTAAAATTTCTATTTTTTCAAATGATGAAAAAATGGCAAAGCAATCTATAGAAAATGCTTTTGCTGAAATAGAGAGAATTGACTCTAAGTATAATAGTAAAGTAAAAGGAAGTTTAACAGACAATTTAAATACTTTAAAAAAGGAAACTTTTGATACAGAGGGAGTATTCCTTTTAAATGAAGTAAGTAAAGCTAATGTAATATCTGGTGGTAAATATGATATAACAATGGAACCATTGATGACGGTTTGGGGTTTTTCAGAAGAAGTTTCGCCAAGAGATAGTTTACCTACTAAAAAAGAGCTTGAAGAAGCAGCAGCTAATGTTGATTTTTCTCAGATTGAGATAGTTGGAAATGATATTATTATAAATAGAGATGGAATAAAAATAGATACTGGATCTTTTTTAAAGGGATATGCGGTGAAAAAGGCTGGTGAAAAGTTAAGAGAAGCTGGAATAAAAAGTGGATTTATTTCAGCTATATCTAGTATAGAAGCTATTGGTAGTAAAGGAGATGGGACTCCGTGGAAAATAGGGATTCAAAATCCGAATAATCCCTCAGAAATTCTTGGGATCATTGAACTTGATAATCAAAGTATGGGAGTTTCAGGAGATTACCAAACTTATATAGAAATAGGTGGAAAAAGGTATCATCATATTTTAGATAAACAAACAAAATATCCAGTAGAAGATAAAAAAATGGTGGTAGTTGTGAATAAAAATTCTTTCGAAGCTGATTTATATTCGACAACATTCTTCTTAATGCCTATTGAAAAAGTTTTAGAAAAAGCCAATAGTACACCAGATTTAGATGTTTTAATAGTTGATAAAAATGATGAAATTTATCTTTCGAAAAATTTAAAATTCAATAAAAAGTAGATTTAAATAAAGAAAAAAAGAACTTTGTTTTTTCTTGAAATATATTGAACTTTCTCGTATACTCTAATCATACTAAACATACTGGGAGGTTTTAAAAGTGGAACAAATGATCTATTTGGGAATTTTCGGTGGTATTATAGCACTATTGGCAGCATATTTTTACTCGAAAAAAGTTCAGAGTTATGAAATTAATATTCCGAGAGTAGCTGAAATTACAGAGGCAATTAGGGAAGGTGCAATGGCTTTTCTTTCGGCGGAATATAAAATTTTAATTTGGTTTGTTGCAGCAGTAGCGGTTTTACTAGGAGTATTTTTATCTCCAATGGTAGCTGTAACTTTTGTGATAGGAGCATTAACATCGGCTTTGGCAGGAAACATCGGTATGAGGATAGCAACAAAAGCTAATGGAAGAACAGCAATAGCAGCAAAAGAAGGAGGCCTGTCTAAAGCTTTAGATGTAGCTTTTGCTGGCGGAGCAGTTATGGGGCTTTCAGTTGTGGGATTGGGAATGTTAGGTCTTACAATATTAATTTTAGTGTTTAATTGGGATGTAAGTATAATAACAGGGTTTGGAATGGGAGCTTCTTCCATAGCTTTATTTGCAAGAGTAGGAGGAGGTATCTATACTAAAGCTGCTGACGTTGGAGCGGATTTAGTAGGAAAGGTAGAGGCAGGAATACCAGAGGATGATCCAAGAAACCCAGCAACTATAGCTGATAATGTAGGGGATAACGTAGGAGATGTTGCTGGAATGGGAGCAGATTTATTCGAATCATATGTTGGATCGATAATAGCAACACTGGCTATAGGTGCAGCAATGGAAACAAAGGAATACTTATTAGCTCCAGTTATGATATCCTCATTTGGAATTATAGCATCAATATTAGCAACGTTGACAGTTAAAACTGAAAATCCAGATGAAGTTTATCACAAGCTAGAAAATGGGACTAGAATAGCAGGGATTTTATCAATAATTGCTTCTTTTGGAGTTATTAAGTATCTAAAATTACCGATAGGTATATTTTGGGCAATAGTAGCAGGACTAGTAGCAGGATTAGTAATAGCTTATTTTACAGGACTTTATACAGATACTGGAAAAAAAGCAGTAAATAGAATTTCAGATGCGGCAAAAACAGGTCCAGCAACAACGATAATTGAGGGATTAGCAGTAGGAATGGAGTCAACAGTTGCTCCAATGATAATAATATCAATAGCAATAATTGTTGCATATAAATTTGCAGGATTATACGGAATATCAATAGCAGCAGTAGGAATGCTTTCAACAACTGGAATGGTAGTAGCAGTTGATGCCTATGGACCAGTTGCAGATAATGCTGGTGGTATAGCTGAGATGGCTGAATTACCACCTGAAGTTAGAGAGTGTACAGATAAGTTAGATGCAGTAGGAAACTCAACGGCAGCAGTAGGAAAAGGATTTGCTATTGGATCAGCAGCTTTAACAGCTTTATCATTATTTGCAGCTTATAAAGAATCTATTCAAAAATTATCAGGAAAAGATTTTGTTCTGGATATAATAAATCCAGATGTAATAGTTGGAATATTTATTGGTGGAATGTTAACATTTTTATTCTCTGCTTTAACAATGACTGCAGTAGGAAAAGCAGCTATGGAAATGGTTGAGGAAGTGAGAAGACAGTTTAGAGAGATTCCAGGAATTATGGAAAAGAAGACAAAACCAGATTATAAAAGATGTGTTGAAATCTCTACACATTCATCGTTAAGAGAGATGTTATTACCAGGAATACTTGCGGTTTTAGCTCCAGTAGTAATAGGGTTGTGGTCACCAGAAGCACTGGGTGGATTATTGGCGGGAGCTCTAGTAACTGGTATCTTAATGGCTATTATGATGGCTAATGCTGGTGGAGCATGGGATAATGCTAAAAAGCAGATTGAAGCAGGATATAAAGGAGATGGAAAAGGTTCTGAGAGACACAAAGCTGCAGTGGTTGGAGATACTGTAGGAGATCCGTTTAAAGATACATCAGGGCCATCTTTAAATATATTAATAAAATTAATGAGTATAGTTTCTTTGGTTTTAGTGCCATTATTTGTTTAGAAAAAAGTCCTAGTTTTACTAGGACTTTTTTATTAAAAATAAAAAGGAAAAGTCTGAAAAAACGAGAAGAACTATAGGAAATGTTTTATAAAACTAATTAAAAATAAAGAGCTTATAAAAAAGTGGGAATAATAGAGTCAAAAAAAGGTAAAAAATAGATATTTAACTTTCTTGACTTTAACTAGTATATTAGATAGAATTTGAATACAAAATGTAGGGATGTAAAAGATTAAAATATAGATTAAAAACTCATTATAGGAGGGAACTATGAAAAAAACAAAAATAGTATGTACAATAGGGCCAAAAACAGAATCGGTTGAGGTATTATCACAGTTATTAGAAGCTGGAATGAATGTTATGAGAATGAACTTCTCTCACGGAAGTCATGAAGAGCACGGACAAAGAATAGTTAATTTAAAACAAGCAATTGCAAACACAGGAATTAACGGAGCTATATTACTAGATACTAAAGGTCCAGAAATAAGAACAATCAAATTAGCAGGAGGAAACGATGTTTCTCTAGTAGCTGGACAAAAGTTCACTATAACTACTGATGATACAGTAATTGGAGATTCTACAAAAGTTGCTGTAACATATAAAGAATTAACAGATGACTTAAAAGCTGGAAATATAGTTTTAATTGACGATGGATTAATTGAAATGGAAGTTGAAGAAGTTGTTGGAAACGAAGTAAGATGTATTGTAAAAAATAACGGAGACTTAGGAGAAAACAAAGGTGTAAACTTACCAAATGTTTCAGTTCAGTTACCAGCTTTATCACCAAAAGATATTGGAGATTTAAAATTTGGATGTGAGCAAAACGTAGATTTCGTAGCAGCATCATTTATTAGAAAAGCTGATGATGTAAGAGCTGTTAGAGAAGTGTTAGATGCTAACGGTGGAGAGAAAATAAAAATAATTTCTAAAATAGAAAATCAAGAGGGATTAGATAACTTTGACGAGATTTTAGAATTATCTGATGGTATAATGGTAGCTAGAGGAGATTTAGGAGTAGAAATTCCTGTAGAAGAGGTTCCATTTGCACAAAAAATGATGATAGAAAAATGTAACTTAGCAGGAAAAGTTGTAATAACAGCTACACAAATGCTAGATTCAATGATAAAAAATCCAAGACCAACTAGAGCGGAAGCTACAGACGTAACTAATGCAATATTAGATGGTACAGATGCAATAATGTTATCTGGAGAAACAGCAAAAGGAAAATATCCAGTTGAGGCTGTAACAGTAATGAGAAAGATAGCTGAAAAGACAGATCCATTAGTAGCTTTTGAAATAGAAAATGAAGATGGAGTAAATATAACTGAAGCTATGGCTAGAGGAACAGTTGATGTAGCAGAAGCGTTAGGGGCTAAATTAATTGTATCAGGAACTGCATCAGGAAGATCAGCAACTGCATTAAGAAGATATTTCCCAGATGCTTTTATATTAGCAATAACAAATAACGAAAAAACATATAATCAAATGATCTTAACAAGAGGAGTAATTCCATGTTTAGATACAACAGCTAAAAATTTAGAGGAGTTCTATGTTTTAGCAGAAGCAAAAGCTTTAGCGTTAGGACTTGTTAAATCAGGAGATATAATAGTTGCATCATGTGGAGAAGAAGTATTCAAAGCAGGAACAAGTAACTCGATGAAAGTTATTAAAGTAAAATAAACATTACATAAATTTTGAGACTTAATTTTAAAGTATAAACTTTTATAAAATTCTAAGGAGGATTTAAAGAAAATGACTAGAATAGTTGAAGTTAAAGGAAGAGAAATTCTTGATTCAAGAGGAAACCCAACAGTTGAGGTTGACGTAATATTAGAATGTGGAGCTATGGGAAGAGCAGCAGTTCCATCTGGAGCATCTACAGGAGCTTACGAAGCAGTGGAATTAAGAGATGAAGATAAATCTAGATACTTAGGAAAAGGTGTTTTAAAGGCAGTAAACTATGTAAACACTGAAATTAAAGAGTTAGTAATCGGAATGGATGCAACTAACCAAGTAGCTATCGATAAAGCTATGATCGAGTTAGATGGAACTCCAAATAAAGATAGATTAGGAGCAAACGCTATATTAGGTGTTTCTTTAGCAGTAGCTAAAGCAGCAGCAGAGGCTTTAGGACAACCTTTATACAAATACTTAGGAGGAGTTAACGCAAAAGAGTTACCTTTACCTATGATGAACATATTAAACGGAGGAAGTCATGCTGATTCTGCAGTAGACGTTCAAGAGTTTATGGTTCAACCAGTTGGAGCTAAAACATTTGCTGAAGCTATGAGAATGGGATGTGAAATATTCCACCACTTAGGAAAAATTTTAAAAGCTAATGGAGATTCAACAAACGTTGGAAACGAGGGTGGATATGCACCAGCTAAAATCAACGGAACAGAGGGAGCTTTAGAGATTATATGTCAAGCAGTTAAAGCAGCAGGGTATGAGTTAGGAACTGATATTACATTTGCTTTAGATGCAGCAGCAACTGAGTTCTGTGTTGAAAAAGAAGATGGATCATTTGAGTACCACTTCAAAAGAGAAGGTGGAGTAGTAAGAACTACTGAAGAAATGATCGAGTGGTACGCTGGATTATGCGAAAAATATCCAATTAAATCTATCGAAGATGGATTAGGAGAAAATGACTGGGCTGGATTCCAAATGTTAACTGCAAAAGTTGGAAAGAAAGTTCAAATCGTTGGAGACGACTTATTCGTAACTAACACAGAGAGATTAGCAAGAGGAATCGAAATGAAAGCTGCTAACTCAATCTTAATTAAGTTAAATCAAATCGGAACTTTAACTGAGACTTTAGATGCAATTGAAATGGCTAAGAGAGCTAATATGACTGCTGTAATTTCTCACAGATCTGGAGAAACTGAGGATGCTACAATAGCTGATATCGCTGTTGCAACAAACGCAGGACAAATTAAAACTGGATCAACTTCAAGAACTGATAGAATGGCTAAATACAACCAATTATTAAGAATTGAAGAGGAATTAGGATCAGTTGCTCAATACAACGGAATCGAAGTATTCTACAATACAACAAAGTAATTAATTGATTTTATATAAAGAGAGGCTTAAGGGTCTCTCTTTTTTATTAACCCTTTAAAAATAGGACCCTTTATGTTACAATAGAAATAAAATTAAAATATGGAGGAAATAAAAATGTCAAATGTTTTTGAAGTTTTAAAGGATCGTGGATACATAAAACAAATGACTCACGAAGAGGAGATAAAAGAGTTACTTGCAAAGGAAAAAGTGACTTTTTATATAGGGTTTGACCCAACGGCAGATAGCTTACATGTGGGACACTTTATAGCTATGATGTTTATGTCGCATATGCAACAGCATGGACATAGACCAATAGCTTTAATAGGTGGAGGAACTGCCCAAATAGGAGACCCAAGTGGAAGAACAGATATGAGACAAATGATGACAGATGAAATCATAGCTCATAATGTAGCATCTATAAAAAAGCAAATGGAAAAATTTATTGATTTTTCTGATGATAAAGCTTTATTAGTAAATAATGCTGACTGGTTAAGAGGGTTAAATTACATTGATTTCATAAGAGATATAGGGTCTCAATTTTCTGTAAATAGAATGCTATCTGCAGATTGTTTTAAGTCTAGAATGGAAAATGGAGGATTATCATTTTTAGAGTTTAACTATATGTTAATGCAAGGATATGACTTCTTAGTTTTAAATAGAAAGTTTGGATGTACGATGCAGTTAGGTGGAGATGACCAATGGTCTAATATGATTGCAGGAGTAGATTTAATTAGAAAAAAAGACAGAAAACAAGGTTATGCGATGACATGTACTTTACTAACTAATAGTGAAGGTAATAAAATGGGGAAAACAGCAAAAGGAGCTCTGTGGTTAGATCCAGAAAAAACATCTCCATATGAGTTTTATCAATATTGGAGAAATCTTCCAGACGCAGATGTAGCTCAACCTTTAGCATTACTAACATTCTTACCTATGGATGAAGTTAGAAGACTTTCATCATTAGAGGGAGCGGAAATAAATGAAGCAAAGAAAGTGTTAGCTTATGAAGTAACGAAAATTGTTCATGGAGAAGAGGAAGCTGAAAAAGCAAAGCAAGCATCAGAAGCGTTATTTGGTCAAGGTGGTCTTGATTTAACAAACGTTCCAACATCGGAAGTGACAGAAGAAGTTATAGGAAAAGGTGTAGTAGATTTAATGGTTGAATTAGGATTATTAAAAACAAAGAGTGAAGGAAGAAGATTAGTTCAACAAAATGGATTAACTATAAACGATGAAAAAGTAACTGATTTTGCTATGGAGATAACAAAAAATCTATTCGTAGATGGAGCTATGATGATAAAGCAAGGTAAGAAAAAATATAATAGGATTGTTATAAAGTAGTGATAGTAGTAAGGGAAACCACGACGGATGACATAGAGAATATATATAATCATTTAAATTTAAACTATGTAAAAAAATATTGTAAAAATAATGAGGAGGAACAAAAAAAGAATCATGAAAGATGGTATAAGTTTTTAATAAGTTCTCCTGATTATGCAATGTTTACTGTCGAAGACTTAAAAGGAACTTTCTTGGGAAATGTAAAATTTCAATTAGATGAAGATTTTGAAGGTGCAGAAATTTCCCTATATTTAGCTGAATGTATAAGAGGGAAAGGTTATTCTACAACAATAGTTAATGCAAGTATAGATGAACTAAGATTTAAGTATCAAAATTTAAAATATGTTGTAGCTTATATTTTAGAAGAAAATGATAGATCAATTTTATGTTTTGAGAAGGCTCAGTTTAAATTTAAAGGTCAAATAGAACATAGTGGCATTGATTATTTTTTATATATGAAAGTTTTTGAATAGTGGAGGGCATTTTGAGAAAAAAAGAAAGAGCTTTGAAAGTAATAGAGGTTTTACAAAATAAATTTGGGCATCCAAAGTGTGCTTTAAATTACACAACACCTTTTGAACTTTTAGTAGCAGTTATATTGTCGGCTCAGTGTACAGATGTGAGAGTTAATATTGTTACAGAGAATATGTATAAAACAGTTAATACTCCAGAGCAATTTGCAGCAATGCCATTAGAAGAGATTGAAACATTGATAAAAAGTACAGGTTTTTATAGAAATAAGGCTAAAAATATAAAGTTATGTAGCCAACAACTTATTGAAAAATATGATGGAAAAGTACCCCAAGAGATGGAGGAGCTAGTTGGATTAGCTGGAGTAGGACGTAAAACTGCCAATGTAGTTCGAGGTGAAATATGGAGATTAGCTGATGGAATAACAGTGGATACCCATGTAAGAAGATTAACTAATTTAATAGGATTGGTTAATGAGCAAGATGTGATAAAAATAGAAAAAGAACTGATGAAAATAATACCAAAAGAGTGTTGGATAGACTTTTCTCATTATATAATTCTTCAAGGAAGAGATAAGTGTATTGCTAGAAGACCAAAATGTTTGGAATGCGAAATAAAAGTGTATTGTAAGCATGGAGAAAAAGTGTAAAAAAGTATATAAAAAAAGTTTTTAATTGTTGACATATGTGGTAAAGAATGTTATTATCTTAGTGTAAGAATATAAATGATAACTTAAGGAGACGATAAATATGAGAGTTTATCTGGATAATAATGCAACTACGAAAATGGACCCTAAAGTATTAGAAGCAATGATGCCCTTTTTAACTGAGGAATATGGAAATGCTTTTAGTATGCACCTTTTTGGAAAGGAAACGGGAATAGCTGTTTCAGAAGCAAGAGAAAAGATTGCGACTTTATTAAAAGTTAAACCAGAAGAGATTATATTTACTGCTTCTGGAACTGAATCAGATAACATTGCAGTTAGAGGCGTAGCTAAAGCATATAAAAATAGAGGAAATCATATAATAACAAGCTCAATAGAGCACCCAGCTATAAAAAATACCTTTAAAGATTTAGAGCAAGATGGATATAAAGTAACATTTATACCAGTTGATAGTAATGGAGTAATAGATGTTAAAGCTTTAGAAGAAGCGATAACCCCTGAGACAATTTTAATATCAATGATGCATGCAAATAATGAGGTTGGTACTATTGAACCGATAAAAGCAATTGGTGAGATAGCTAAAAAAAATAGGATTTTATTACATGTAGATGCTGTTCAGAGTGTTGGAAAAATTCCTGTTTATCCAAAAGAATTAGGTGCAGATTTATTAACTTTCTCAGGACATAAATTTCACGGTCCTAAAGGGATAGCCGGTCTTTACATAAGGCAAGGTGTAAGAGTTGCTAGAACAATGACTGGTGGAGGGCAAGAAAAAAAGCTAAGACCAGGAACAACAAATACGCCAGCAGTAGTAGGGATGGCAAAAGCTTTAGAAATTGCCTGTCAAGATATGGATGTTGAAATAAAAAGAGAGCAAGAGTTAAGAGATTATTTTGAAGACGAAGTGGTTAAAAGAATCCCAGAAGTAGTAGTAAATGGAAAGTCTGTAGAGAGATTACCAGGAACTTCGAGTATAACTTTTAAGTATCTAGAGGGAGAGTCTATTCTATTATCTCTGAGCTATTTAGGTGTAGCTGTAAGCTCAGGGTCAGCATGTTCATCAGATGAATTACAAGCATCACATGTTTTATTAGGAATGGGAATTGAACCAGAATTTGCTCATGGAACTATAAGATTTAGTTTAGGAAAATATAACACAAAAGAAGAAATAGATTACACTATCGAGCAAGTTGTAAAAGTTGTAGAAAAATTAAGAATGTTATCCCCTTTATGGAATGAATATAGAAAATAAAAACAATTAAAAACTAAGGAGAAAATTATGCAATATACAGAAAAAGTCATGGAACACTTTATGAACCCTAGAAATGTAGGAACTATGGAAAATCCTGATGGATATGGTAAGGTTGGAAACCCATCTTGCGGAGACATTATGGAGATATTTTTAAAAATAGAAAATGATATAATAACAGATGTTAAGTTTAGAACTTTTGGATGTGCATCAGCAATAGCAACATCATCAATTTCAACTGAAATGGTTTTAGGTAAAGATATACATGAAGCTTTAGCTATAACTAATAAGGTAGTTGCAGAGGCATTAGGTGGGTTACCAGCTATAAAAATGCACTGTTCTGTTCTTGCGGAAGAAGCCTTAAAAGAAGCTATAGAAGACTACTTGGCTAAAAAACAAAAATAATGTATAATATTTAGGAACTATAGAAATATGGTTCCTAAATTTTTTATTTGGAGGAGGAAGCTGTGAAAAAATTAGTTGTGGTTTTCATATTAATTGCATCAACATTGTCTTTTTCAAAGAGTACTCAAGGTAAAGCAGTAAAAGATAATATTCCAGATTATAGAGCTTATGTATTGGGAGATGATGAAGGTAATGTGTTTTATCAAGAAAATTCAACTCATAAATATCCATTGGCTTCTGTAACTAAAGTTATGACTATATTAGTAACTTTAGATGAAATAAGAAAAGGGAATATAGGATTATATGATGAAGTGACAGTTGATTGGGAAATTTTAAGTGCAGGTGGAAGTTCTATTCCTATGGAGAGTGGAGAAAAAATAATAGTGCTAGATTTACTTAAATCAGCAGCTATAAAATCTGCTAATAATGCTGCTTATGCTTTAGCTAAGCATTCGGGAAAAGGTAGTATTCCAAGATTTATAGATATGATGAATGCAAAGGCTAAAAGTTTAGGATTAGAAAATGAATTAGAATTTTATACTCCTGCTGGATTACCAGATCATATGACTAGAAAAAAATTGGATATGGGAACAGCTAACGGAATATATAGATTATCTATAGAAGCTTTAAAGTATCCTGAATACATAGCGATAGCAAGACAAAAAACTGCTGAAATAAAAAATGGAAATTATAAGTTAAAAAGTACAATTCATCTTTTGGGAAAAGATGGTATATATGGTTTAAAAACAGGGTATCATACGAAATCTAGATTCAATATAACTGTTTTAAGTGATAAAGATAATGCTAACATAGTAACTGTTGTAATGGGAGGAAAATCTCCTAAAATAAGAGATGGTAAAATACTTGAGTTAAATGAAAAATTTCATGAAAATTATAAAAATAAAGATATTATAAAAAAAGATATACCAGTTGTATCAATACCAATTTCAGGTGGATATGTTGCAGAAGTAAAGACTTATGGAACTAAATCTTTTTCTAAAATTGTAAAAAAAGATGCTGATGTTTCAATAGTTACAGAGAGGGAAAAAAAGTTAGTAGCCCCTATGAAGGCTGGGACAGTTGTTGGAAGTTATAAAGTATTAGTGAATGGTGAAGTAGTTTTTAAAGATAATTTAGTTGTAAAAAAAGATATAGAAAAAAAGAAACTTATGGATAA
Source organism: Cetobacterium sp. (assembly GCF_051653945.1). Lineage (GTDB taxonomy): Bacteria > Fusobacteriota > Fusobacteriia > Fusobacteriales > Fusobacteriaceae > Cetobacterium_A. The sequence continues at coordinate 198 of NZ_JBOFXD010000082.1, read as the reverse complement.
AATAATGGAAATTTTTTAAAAAAATAAAAAAAGTTATTGACGAAGTTTAAAATTTATGATACTATAATTTTTGTCAGCGGGAAACACCGCCGGCAAGAATTATAGAAAAGGACATTAACAACCGAATAGAGAAAATAGTCAGAAGTTATGAAAATAACAAAACGCCAGAAATGGCAAACCAATAAATGGTGTAAACGT
>NZ_JBOFXD010000081.1:0-8688 GCF_051653945.1 Cetobacterium sp. | reverse complement strand
TAGTACAGGATAAATATAACAATATTAAAAGTTGGGAAGTAACAAAATTATCTGGAGGTTTTTATCTAAAGCAATTTATAGATGGAAAACAATTTGGAAGTGGAATTAGGACAACTAAAAAATGGATTGAAAGTATTTTAGAAACAAAAATAAAGTTTGAAAAGGGGTAGAAAATGAGAAATAAAATTATAGATCCAAATTATGTAAATGAAAAAAAGTTACAAAAGCTGTTATAGATTTAGTTAGTAAGTATTTTGAAAAAGTAAATACTCGAGTTGTGAAATGGAATGTAAAAGAGGATTTGATGAAATTCAAGAAATACGGAAACCTAAATGGACATGAAATGACTGAAGCTTTTTTAAGAGCTTGTGATAGATTAGGAGAGCTTATTGAAGAAGATGAAGTTCAAGAATATTTTAATGATTTTGGAAGTTGTGGACTTTAAAAATAAAAATTAGAGGAGTGATTAGAATGAAAAATATTTTAGTGTATATATACAAGATTATGAAATGGTTATTACTATTTATGTTATTTACAATTTTTACTATATTAACATTTTATCTAATAGATAAGATGGTTAGAGCAATTAGAGGGTTAATAAGCGTTGGATTTTTGGGAACATTTTTATTACCAGGGAAAACTCCAGCAGATGTTTATCTGGCAATGGGAGTTCTAGTAATAGGTAGTACATTAGCATTAATGTTAAGTCAAGGAATATGCCATTTTCTAAATAAGAAAATGGTACAAGTGTGGGAGTAATATATTGATATTATTTGAATATAGAGGTATAATAGAAATAAAGATTATAGGAAGGTGATGTAGTATGTGTACTCAATTATTTGATCCAAAAGTTGATTATGTTTTTAAAAATATTTTTGGCTCTGAAAAGCATCCGAGAATATTAATATCTTTTTTAAATGCTTGTATAAAGCCTAAAGAACCCATTGTAGAGGTTAAGCTAAAAAACACAGAAATGACTAAGGAGTATATAGAAGATAGTTTTTCTAGGTTAGATATACTGGCTAAAACAAGTACTGGTGAATTAATTAATATTGAAATGCAAAGAGCAGATGAACGTAATATGGTAAAGAGAAGTTTATATTATTGGGGTAAAGCATATATTAGTGAATATACAGGAAAAGGTGCTTATACAAATTTACCAAGAACAATATGTATCAATGTATTAGATTTTATTTTATTAGATGAAGAGAAATTCCATAATAAATATTTAATACAAAATGTAGAAAATAAAAATATATTAACAGATACTTTAGAACTTCATTTTATAGAAATACCTAAAATGAAAAACATAGATGAATCAGACTTATTAAGTATTTGGGTAGGATTCTTAGAAGATCCAAATAATGAAAAAGTAATATCTTTAGAGAGAAAAGTTGAAGAATTACAAGAGGCTAAAGAGGAACTTGCAAGAATAAGTAGAGATCCAAAAGAAGCAGAGAATTATCGTATGCGTGAAAATGCAAGAAACGATAGACAAAATGCTCTATTATCAGCAGAAGAAAAAGGATTAAAAAGAGGATTAACAGAGGGAGAAAGAAAAGCGAAGTTAGAAATCGCAAAATCTTTAAAAGGAATATTATCAGATGAAATAATATCAGAAAAAACAGGATTATCTTTAGAGGAAATAAAAAATCTTTAGACAACTGGAGGTGCTGACATATGGACTATAACAATTTAGTTTTAGAAAAAGCATTAAGAATCGTATATTTTAATGTTAAATCAGCATTGGAAATAACTAAAGAGGAAGATGTTGAGAAATATTATAGGTTAATCTTTTTGATAATAAAAAGAAGATTAAGAACAGGAAAAAAAACTAGAACTAATTATATAAAGAAAAAAATAGAAATTCAAAGAGAAACTTTATCTAAAGAGGATATGTTAGCATTAAAATATTTAGAAGATAATTTAGATTTTCTACACAAGGTAGTAGAAATATTAGTTGAAGAAAAGTGTAGTAGTAATTGGTTAAATAGATTAAAAGAAGAGTGGAAAGAATAAAAAAAGAGTTAGTTAAAATCATGGGGGCATGTTTAACTAACTCTAGGTGGGGGGGAACAGAAATATGAAAGAAATACTTCTGTTGATATCCTATCATATATTAAAAAAAAAGAATCTACAATAAAAAATCTCTCTAAAAAAATTAGAGAGATTTTTATATTATTAAATATAAATTTAGAAAGGTTATTAAGATAATAACAGAAAAATTCAATAAAATCAATAGCTTGTAGATTTATATAAATTATATTAAAATATTGGATAAAAGGAGGATGGCTATGAGAATATGTAAAATATGTGGAGTAGAAAAGCCTTTGAGCGAGTATACGTCTTATAAAAATTATCCAACTAAATTTAGATATGTATGCAGAGAGTGTGAAAATAAAAAAGCAAGAGAAAGAGGACAAAAACTTAGAGAAGAGTTAATTCGTTTAAATAGAGAAGAAGAGGAAATTATTAGAGAATTTAATAGACTGAAGTCAGCAAATCAAATATTAAATTTATTAATTGAGGGATATGATGTAAGCTGGAGTGGAGAAGATACAGTAATTTTTAATAAAGCAGAGAAAACAGTCCATGCAAAACATGCAACAAAAGAAATGTATAATATAATATTTGCAAGATATTGTATAGAGTTAGAAAAAAGATTTGTAAAAAGGTAGTATAGTGAAGTATAATAGTAAAAAATAAACGTAGGAGGGATAATAAAATGACAAAACAAGAATTTATAGCATTATACCAGGAGAAAATGAAATTATCTTCAAAAAAGGAATCAGAAACATTAGTAAATGGTTTTTTTTCAACATTAGAGGAAGTTTTAGTAAAAGGTGAAGAGTTATCAGTAATAGGATTTGGAAAGTTTGAAGTAACTACTCAATCAGCAAGAACTTGTAGAAATCCACAAACAGGAGAGCAAATGCAAGTACCTGAAAAGAAAGTAGTTAAGTTTAGAGCAGGAAAAAGTTTAGCTGAAAAAGTAGCAAAATAATATATAAAGTAAAAATGAGACCTTAAAAAGTCTCATTTTTTAATAGTATAAAGTTTTCTTGGTACAAAGAAACTATAAGATAAAAAACATCTTAATTTTATATTAGAGCTTCCTAATCCTAAGGTATTAGGAAACTCTAAAGAAACTGGTAACGTTTCGTAAGTATAATAATATATTAAAAAATTGAAATCTACAATAGAAAATTATATCAATTTGAAATATTTTTTATAAATATTTTTGCTGTGAGAGTTAATTAACTCAATATACTCACTATATTCAAATATTTCTGTAGTGTTATTATGAAATACATATTCAATGATAATATCATCCAGACTTTTAATAGTTATATTAAATAATAAAAAATCAAATTCATTATTTTCTAAGAGTATATTTATTCTTAAAACATTTTTTCGCTTATTCAAATAAGCGTAGCTTTTATATTTATATTTTTGCATAACCTATCTCCTTTTATTAAATTATATAAGAGTTAAACAAAAAATTCGTAGCCATATACTACGAATTTTTGTGTTAAATTAATTGAAACGAATAAAAGAGTGTACTACTCTTAATTCAAGGTACATATATCATATAATATAAACCTAAAATCTACAATAAAAATTTTAATCACCTCTCAAAATTTATTAAATGTTAACGAAAATAGAATTTTAGAGGATTGGCTCTACATGAAAAACATGTAGAAAATATTTATTTAGATACAAGTTAATTATACCTATAATTATAAAAATCTACAATAAATTTATTGTAGATTCATATTCTAAAGTGTAAAATATACTTGTTGTAGATTGTTTTACTTTGATAAAGAGAATCTTTTTAGGTTCTCTTTATTAATTAAAATACTGGAGGAAATAATGTTAGAAATAAAATCAGAAGAAGTAATTGCTTTATGCAAGAGTTCAAATAGATTTTACAAAAAAGGAATAATTCTTTTTATAGAAAGTGGATCTATTACTTATAAAATTCATAATGTTACAGATATGAGTTTTGAAAATTTACAAAAAAGAGTTTATGGATTACAAAATATATAAAAATGATTGAAAAGGCTATGTATTGTAGCCTTTTTATATTGTCAAAGCTATGAAATTGCTATATACTTAAAGTATAAGATAATAAATAGAAGGGAGATTCAAAATGACAAAAGAAGAAATAAGAGACAAATTACTAGGAATGAAGGAACAATATGTTTTTGAAATAACTGGCGAAAAGGCTAAAAAGAAAACATATTCAAAACTATACTTTTTAAAATTAAATAATAATAGATATTTAGCTTGTGATATATTAGCAGGATTTGTAATAGGAACTATAATAGAAGAAAATTATATGAACCTAGAAAAGACATTAGAAATGGTTCAAGGGTATTTAGATGAAGGATATACTTTAGTAGGAATAAGTGATCCAAAGTTCTCAAAAATTGTTGAGTAGGGAGTAAAAAATGCTAGAAAAACTAAGACTGTTAATAAAAAATAACTTTAAGATAAAGATTTTAAATAAATTTTCTGGAAAATTATTAAATGAAGATATTTTCAAAATATTAAAAGAAAGGCAGAGTTGGAATACCCCTTATTTAGAAGATGATATTTCAATATTAGAAATAATAGAACCTAAAATTTTTTATAAAAAAAAATTACTTGGAAAAGAAGTTGATATTTTAGATTTAACTCATATTAGTAATTCAAGAATAAATGATTCAGCTAAAGAAATAGGAAGTGTTAAATTAAAAAACTATTTTATTTTAAAAAATAAAGAAGAATTAAAATCATTACATGTAGAAATTCAAAAAGAACTTGAAAAAAAACCAGAGAAATATTATATATATAAATATGCTTGGAATAATATTTTAGCTTTACATAATGGTGATTTTTCACATAGATTTCTTTCTTTAAGAAAAAATTTAGAGATATATGATTTAGAAATGACTTTAAAAGTAGAAAATTATATCGAAGTTTCTCTTAATATACAACATATAAAACAATTAGATTTAAAATTTGATTATTATATAACGACAAAAAATAATTTAGATAATTTAGAAAAAGAAATATGGAAAATAATATACCATAGTAGAAGTTTAAAAAATTTAATTTATAAAAAGGAAATAGAAGAGTTGAAAACCTTTTATTCTACTTTAGAAAGTAAATATTTTCAAGATTTTTATATACTAAAAGTTCCTAAAAATTTCTATAATATAATTTTTGATTTAAAACAAAATGATTTTAAAAAATTAAAACTAATTGGAGAATCTATAGATAAAAAAACGAAATATATTTAAAGAAATTTCTATTAAGTACAAAAGAAAAGTAAAAATATTATGAAGGGAGAAGAGAAAATGGAGTTTATTCATCCAGATCATTACTTTAATAAAAATCCAGAATATAAATCTGAAGGAATTAAAACTTTAGAAATATTATTGGAGGGATTATCAAATAAACAACAAACAGCTTTATTAAGGGGTCTTCAAGATGGAAATAGTCAATTTGAAGAAAATCAATATTTACAGCATGCAGTAGAAAGTACTGTTAATTGTTTCTTTAAAAAAAATTTTGATAAGTTTGTATATGAACCTAAAGCAAGTTTTGGAAATAAAAATATGGACTGTGGAGTAGAAATAGATAATTTTAAAATCAATTTTGAAGTAAAATGTCCCAAAATTTCTTTAAAGGAAAAAGGAGTGTTATATACTCAAGCTATTGGATTTGAAAGTCCTCAAATAGCGGAAGAAAAAACAAAAGATCCTATAAATGGAATAAAAAAATTATTATCAAAAAGTGGTTATAAGAAAGTTCTATCATATAATGAAGTAGGTGGAGCTAAAAATAAATATTCTGATTTATTATACCTTTTAAAAGAAACACATTTAAAATCTAGAGATAATGAAGTTAATATTTTAGTTGTTTCTTTGTACTCTAAACATAATTTTACAGAATGGATTAACTACTATTGGGATATTATAATAGATCCTACAAATAAAAGAGAATTTCAAAATGTAGATGGAATAATTTTTACAAATACAATAAATCATCATATTAATAACTTGGAATCAACTTCGTATCCCTGGTCATTAGAAAAACATCTTTTATTTTTTGTTAAAAATCCATTAAAACCTAATAAAAATATAAATAAACTTGAAATGATAATGAGAAACATATTTGGAGAAAATATACTATTGTTACAAAATGAAATGATAAAATTTGATAAAAATATTAAGAATAAAGTTTTGTTGAAAGAAGCGAGTCTTATATTACAAATAAATCATAGGTTAGTCAAACGTCCAATAGTTTATACAAACGAATATATTTGTGAAAATATTGATCTATTAAAAAGGGAAGTTTTTGAAGCTTATGAAGAAAATAAAGAAAAATTTAAAAAATTTGGAGTAATAGATTTTTATAAAATATTAAATGAAAAAATATTGGATATAAGAACAAATACTAATATGACTGAAGAAAGAATAGAGCGATTATTTTTATGTAGTAAATTAATAGACAAAATTGAAGAAAAAGAAGGTAAAAAATTTTTAGACAATGAAAAATATATGTATATGAAAGAAAGATAATTACTCGAACTAATTTTTATTTTTACTTTTAAATAATTTAGTGCAAATTCAAAGTGATTAAAACAAGGTTGAATCAAAGTAGGTTAAAAAACTAAGCCGTTTTAATCACTTTTTATTTTTCAAACAAAATCTCGTACTTGAGACTGAATACGAGATTTAATCCATTGATCATACTATGATTTGTTAATAATTTAAAATTTTCAAAATCTAAACGAGATATTATTTTACTATATACGAGATTTTTCTTATATATTGATTATAGGTTTTCTATATGTAAGCATTACTTTTGCTACAAGGGGTCCCGTCCATGCCCGTCAACCTAAGAAAAGAAGTTTAGTTCCTTGTATGATATAATTAAGCTAATATAACAACAAAGGACGGGACTCAAATTGGTAGATAACAAATTTAAATACTTAATAAAAGGATTAAAAAATGTATTCAATATTGATGAAATAAATAAAATTGCTAAAGAATCAAAATTTATGCAGCGAAAAAGCAGTATAAAACCTGAAGATTTTTTAATTTTTAACACCCTACATGGAGAAGATCTTTGTAAAACTCCACTATCTCAATTAGCTTCTAGATACGATGCAATATTTGATAAACAAGTTTCTAAACAAGCTATAGATAAACGATTTAATAAATTTTCAGTAGATTTCATGATGACCATTTTCAATAAAATTATGTATACTCAAAATAACATTTTAAAAGACTTGGAGAGTACTTTAAATTTACATTTTGAAAGAGTTATCATTAATGATTCTACTGGATTTGCTTTACCTAAAGAATATGCAGATAAGTTTCCTGGAGCTGGTGGTTCTGGTTCGTCCGCTGCGATAAAAATACAACTTCAATATGAACTATTAACTGGATCATTCATGAAAATGGATATTTTTCCTGGAACAAAAGCAGATGCTACATATTTAGAGTCTATGGAAAAGGAAAATAAAAAAAATGATTTAAAACTAGCAGACTTAGGATATCTTAAAATTGATTATCTAAAAAAATTACAAAAAAGTGGAGCTTCATTTATCTCTAAAGTTAAAAGTAATACAGCTTTGTATATAAAAAATAAAAAACCTGAAAGATATAAAACTGGTGGAATAAAAAAATCAAGCAGATATATAAAATTAGATATTTTGGAGCTTTCAAAACCCTTGATAGAAGGAGAAACTATTGAATTAAAAGATGTTTATGTTGGTTCTAAAAAAGAATTTAGAAGTCGTTTAATTGTAACGAAGCTAACAGAAGAGAATAAAAATAAAAGAGAGATTGCACATAAAGAAAATATTAGAAAGAAATGTCAGGTATTTAAGCAAGGACGGATGGATTTTAATAGTGTAAATGCTTACATATCTAATGTTAGTGATAAAATTCTTGATAGTACTCAAATTCATGAATTGTATACTTTAAGATGGCAAATAGAGATAATGTTTAAAATTTGGAAATCAATTTTTAAAATAAATGAAGTAAAAAAAGTAAAGATTGAAAGATTTAAATGTTTTCTTTATGGGCGATTAATAGCTCTATTACTTTCATCATCAATAGTTTTTACAGCTAAAAATATTATTTTAGAGGAGATAAATCAGGAAATTAGTGAAATTAAATCATTTGGCTCTATTTTTCAATATTTACCAAAATTAGCTTCAGTAATATTTAAAACTGAAACTCATCTCTTACAGTTTTTTAAGAAAGTATTTCTTAATTTTAAACGATTTTGTTTAAAATCAAGTAAGAATAATAAAAAAATTCCAATAGATATTTTAAAAATAATAAAGTTAGACTTACTTAAAATTGAAAAAATAGCATCATAAAAATATAATTATCAAAAATACTTACAAAAATTTAGGAGATTATTTTCTATATTTTTTAGCATACAAAAAAATATGATTTTTTCTGCTAACATTTAAGTTAAATATTAACTTAAACGTTAGCAGTTATTTAAAAATTGTTTGTAATTCTTAGGTTGACGGGCATGGGGTCCCGTCAGGAAAACGCGGAATAACAACGCTAAGGATTTTCCTGACCATCTATGACCCCTTTATTTTCAATGCTTAATCTATATTTAGCTCTCTTAAAAATTCTAAAGAAGTTGTACAACAATCTGAATCAAATT
>NZ_JBOFXD010000080.1:0-17835 GCF_051653945.1 Cetobacterium sp. | reverse complement strand
CTTTTAAATAACCATTTATCAGAAAAACAATTGGCACCATAAAAAACATAAATTTAATTAAAAGTTTTGAAACATCATCAATTCCCTTTTCAAAACTAGTTTCTACTTTTGTATTTTTTAAACTTTCACTTATAGTATTTAAAAATGTATGTTTTCCAGTTCCAAGAACTATCCCAGTAGCAGCTCCACTTAAAACATTAGTTCCCATTAAAACTATGTTAGATAGATCAGAAATAGCTCCCGTTTTAGCGAGTAAATTGGAGTATTTTTCTATAGGATTAGACTCTCCAGTTAATACAGATTGGCTAATAAAAAGGTCTTTACTAGACACAATTCTAATATCTCCAGGGACAATATCTCCAGCAGTAAGTTTAACAATGTCTCCAGGAACTAAAGATTTTATATTGATTTCCATAGGAAGATTATCTCTAATTACTGTAACTTTAGTTACAATAAGATTTTTTAATTTTTCAGCAGTTTTACTAGAACGATACTCTTGAATAAATTTAATAAAACTACTTATTAAAACCATAGTTACAATTAAAATTATAGATATCCAGGAACGCTCAGTTTCTTTAGCAAAAATAACATCAGTAAAAAGAGAAACAAAGGCTAAAGTTCCTAAAATAAAATTAAAAGGATTTAAAAAGGCAAGCAGAAGTTGGATATACCAAGGTTTTACTTTCTCTTTTGAAATCTCATTTAATCCAAATTTTTCTAAACGACTTGTGGCCTCTTCATTTTTAATACCTGTTAAAGAGGTTTCTAGAGTCATAAATACAGTTTTTATATCAGCTTCAGAAAAAAGTTTCAGTGTTCCATTTATACTATTTTCGCTATGATCAAAGTTTTCATACAAAATAATCAATCCTCCAAACAATAAAGATATCTTAAATAGTATTTACCAAAAAAAATACACTCTCCTTTAAAAATAAAAAAACAGATAAGTTTTAAATAAATTATAAAAGGTTTTTTGAAAAAAAATTGTATATAAAGGTATAATTGGGAAAAAGGAGAGTGTTTTATTATGGAAGATAAGAAAAAACTAGATAAGTTAAAAGATGAGGCAAAAGAGAGCTTGAAAAATGACCAACCAGCTAAAAAAGAGCAAGTAGAGGACTTTTGGGATAGATTTAAAAAATTAGAAAAAATTTATAAAGATAACTTTGATAGACTGATTTCAGCAGAACTTTTAGATTTGAAGATGCTACTGTTTGAAATTGAAGAAAAACATAAAGAAAAAGAGAAGCATGAAAAAGAGAATGGGGATAAAAAATAGTAAAAGTTATGAAAAAAGGAGCTTTGATTAAGCTCCTTTTTTTCTGAAGATTATTTAAGAGTTGTAGGCTCTACCTTCACTGAAGTTGGAATAGTTAGGTAGAAAACAGAGATAAAAATAATTATAACTCCTGAATAAAGAAAGAAGTTTTCAACACCAACTTTATCTGAAATAACTCCAGAAAGTCCTATTCCAATAGGAGTACCAATAGCCATAAGGCTTCCAGATAAAGATAAAACTCTCCCCAGATACTCCTCTTGAATTCTCTGTTGAAATACAACAACTTGAAGACCTTGATAAAAAGGTGTTGCAAATCCTAAAAGAGTCGAACAAAGAGCGAATCCTATAAACATATTTTTTCCTAAAATTCCAGAGATGTATAAGCTAACTCCAATGGTAAAACAAAAGAAAGCGATTGTAGTCATTTTTCTTTTTCCACCTCCAGTTGCTCCTAAAACAATAGATCCAATAAGCATTCCAATAGCAAATACAACCTCTATAGCTCCTGCATACCATTGATTTTTCCCAAAGTATGATAAAGTCATCATAGGGTAAAGTACGAATATTGGAATATAAACAATGGAAAAGGCAGCTCCTAAAAGCATAAACTTAAAAAGTTTATTTTCCTTTAAAGTAGCTATCCCCTCTTTCATCTCTAGTATAATCTCTATTTTATTATTTACAAACTCTGTCTTGATTTTAGGAATGCTAACTATACAAAGAGTGAAGACTCCAATGATTGCTCCTAAAACATCAAGCATTACAATAGCTTGAAGACTCCAGATAGAAAAGAAGAAACTAGCTAGTATAGGGCTCAATAGTAATGAGATAGATTGTAGAGTTTGAGAATACCCTGAATATTTTGGAAGTTCATCTTTAGAAACTATAAGAGGTGTTATAGCTTGAAGAGAGGGAACGTGAAAAGCTGTTCCCACAGAACGAATAAATAAAACTACCATTATAAGAGGGATAGATATCTCTCCAAAGAATCCTGAAGCTGAAAGAGATAAACTAGCAGCAGCAATAAGAAGATCAGAGATAATCATTATTTTTTTTCTATCAAATCTATCTATATAGACTCCAATAAAAAGACCCAAAACTCCTTGAGGGAGAAATCCCACAATTCCAGAAAGAGCAACTATATTTGAAGAGTTTGTTTCAGTAATAAGATACCAAACTATGGCCATTTGAAGTATTGAACTTGTCAGTTGTGAAATAGCCTGACCTGTGTAGACGATTAAAAAAGTTTTGTTAATATTTTTTAGCATTTAAATTCTCCTTGTTTTTTTTTAGTAGTATGATAAATTTGAGAAATAAAAAAGGTCGTAGCTTTTACTCTACGACCATAAACCACACTTGGATGAGAGCAAAAACAAAATTACTTAGAGTACAACAAAAACAATCGCTATAGACGATTCTTTTATACTCTTTAATTGTAATTTTATTTTCTAGCTCCGTACCACATCTATTTTGGTTATATTACAAAATAAGATATGAGGATCAAACCACATCCTTATTATTTAAATTTTATCTATCATACTACTTTTGGTATTTTAACATAAAAAGGAGCTCTAAGCAAGCTCCTTTTTTTTGTTGCAAAAATCTTTATAGTCTTTTAAAACTTCGGCATAACCTCTAGCAACATATCCGATTAAAGTGGCATCATCAATCCATCCAACTCCAGGGATTAAATCTGAAACAGCATCAATAGGAATGATAACATATATAATTGCAGCGGTTAAAACAACTAGATATTTATTATCTAATTTATATTTTTTATTTTTTGTATCTTTTACTAAATTAATAATTAGAAGGAAATCTTCAGCGCCAGCACCTAAATTCATGGCTTTTTTTAAAGCTAGTTTTAAATCTTGAGAACTAATTTTTCTTCCTTGAAACTTTTTAAAAAATTTAATAATCAATTTATCCATAATATCTCTCCATTATAAAATTACACAATATAGTATAGTATAAAGCTTTTTTTGAATTAATTCAAGGAAAGATTTTTTCACTAAAAATTCGTTTGAAAGTGAATCAAAATGATAATTATATAAAAATTATATTTTGAAATGATACTTTTGTAGAGTATAATTAATATCATGAATAATAATATCCTAGGGAGGGACACACTATGAAAAAAGCGTTTTTATTTTTACTAGCACTTTCTACATTGAGTTATTCAGCACCAAAGACATCATATAGAACTGGCGTAGCCTTCGCATTAGGAGAGTATTTTAACTCCCCAGCTACAAAGGTCTTAGAGGCTGGCAAAGTTGTACAACTAGAGGAGAATATATATGCTCAAAAAGTAAAGTACCAAGCATATAGTGATTTTGGTAGACAAATAGTTAAAGAGAAAATATTTATATTAAAAAAGATAGATTCTACATTTAGATTTGTAGAGAAGTTAGATGTAGGAGAGATAGAGTTATAAGAAAAATGGAGCTTTGTTAGCTCCTTTTTATTTTTTATTCACATATAAGTCCTATAATCATGTTGTTAAAAAATAAATATCAACTCTTTTCAGATTCCCTAATATATGATAACATATAGTAGGGGGTGGTATAATGAATACAACAGCTACCAATATTCTTAAAATTTTATCTCAGAGTAAAATGTCTGTAGATGATATGCAGTTGTATTTAGATGTAGAAAAAAGCTCAATAACAAAAGCAATTGTACAGCTTAATGAGTTTTTAAAATTAATTAATTTACCAGAAATAGAAAAAAGTGAAAATTTATACTCTTTAAATCTTTCAAATCAACAAATGAAAACACTATTTAGCAATTTTAGTACCTTAACATCAACAGAAAAAGTAGATTATTTATATATTAAGTTTATAGCCACAGGATTTTTAAATTTAGAAAAAGAGAAAGAAAATTTAGACATATCTAGAAGCACAATTTTAAGAGCATTTAAAACTGTAAAAGAGATTTTTGCAAAAAATGGAACAACTTATGAATATGTACATGGAAAAGGTTTAGTTTTAAAAAATTTAAGTCAAATTGATAAAGGTAGATTTTGTAAAAAATTAATGATATTTTTCATAGAGGAGGATATTTTAGTCCCAAGCAGAAAAAAACTATTGGATAGTATAAAAAAATTTGATACAAAAGAACGTATGGAAAAACTATATCCTATTTTAAGTAGTTCAGATATATCCATAAACTATATTATGCTTTCTTTTATTCATGTTCTAGAAATTTGTGTTAATCTATTTGGAGGGTTTAATTTTAAAATAGACAAAAACTTAAATAGAGAGAAATTTGTAAAATTAGAAACTTTAGTGCGTAAATATGGTGTAGATTTTAGCGATGAATATAAAAAGCAATTAGTGAAATTTTTATTCTCATTTTCCTATGAAGATGGTCAATTGGACGGAACATTAATTAACAAAAGTTCAAAATTTGTAGAGGATTTAAAAAAATATTTTAAGTTACAAATACCTAATAAAGATTTATATAGATTACTTTTCAATAAAGTTTATCTTTCATTTTTTAAATTTGAGAATAATATTTTAAAAATCTCAAATTTAAAGAGAGATAAAGCTCAATTAAAAATTTTAGAAAAATTAGATAAATTTTTAGAGGAGTACTCATATAAGATGTATCTTGCTGATAAATATATAATAGCTTTTGTGTTAAAGACTATTATAATCGAGGAGAACCTCAGCGATATAAAAAATGTATTACTTTTATTTCAAGACGCAGTGATCAATAAAAAAAGTGCATTTAATGTGTATTTAAAAAGATATATTCCAACTGTTAATTTTGATGTTGAACCAATACTATTTTATCAAAGAGACGTAGCTACACTAAAAAAAAATTATGATCTTATTATAAGTGATAGCAAAATATCTTATGACTCAATTTTAATTGATTCATATAATAATGTTAAAATTTATGAGATTTTAGAAAATCATGCTTTAAAAAGAGGGTTAAATAAGGAGTAAAAAAAGGAATATAATCTCCGTGGTAAGGAGCCTCTATCCTCAGAGGCTCTTTTACTTTTTGGAATTTTTTACTTTTCAAATGTCATATCTAAATGAGGGATACCATCTTCATCATAAACTTCAGAGATTGGTTTAAATCCAATTTCACTATAGAAGTTTTTTAAATACTCTTGAGCACCAATAGTAATTTTTGTAGTATTGAAATTATTTAAAATATATTCAACACCTTTTTTGACAATAGTTTTAGCATATCCTTTTCCTCTAGCATCTGGAGAAACTAAAACTCTTCCTAGAGAAGCATCTTCATATGAAACTCCAGGTTGTAAAGCTCTTAAGTAAGCTTTTATTTTTCCGTCCTCTTTTATCATTATATGGCTGGATGTTAAATCTTTTCCATCAATATCATTATAGATACATTTTTGTTCTACAACAAAAACTTCAGATCTTAACTTTAAAATTTCATAGAGTTCCTCTAGTGTTAATTCATTAAATTTTTTACATATTATCATATTAATACCTCCTAATAACTTCTTAAATTATTAAAATAAGTATATAACAAAAATACAAAAACTTCAACAAAACATAAAAACCTATAATCATAAATTAAGAAAAATAAATTAAAAGCCATTATAAAAAAGATTAGAAAATAAATTTTTGAATATATTTACAACCTGGTTAGTATAAAATGGAGGTAGATAGTTATGAAGTTTTTTAATTCTATAAATTTAAACTACATAAATAAAAATAATAGTAGTCGAAGAAAAATTTATTTTAACAGAAACAAATTAACTAATTATTTTGAAAAGTATATTATCTATCTTATATTTTTATTATCAACTACATTCTGTCTTTTTTATGGGTAAAAAATTCTAATATAAAAGAGGTTCAAAATAATTTGAACCTCTTCTTGTTTCTCTTATTACCAAATTATTCTTTTATCTCTTTTGGGAAATTAGTGATTATTCTTGTAACACCCATACCTTTTAATATTTTAGCATCTTTAGGAGAATTAACAGTCCAAACATTAATATCTATATTTTTAGAGTTTAAATAATCAACATCTTTTTGATTAAGAAAACTTTTGCTTGGATGATAAGCCTCTATGTTAAAACCTAAGCTTTCAATATATTTATCTAAATTGACAAGAGCACTTTCTAAAAGAATACCTACTTTAATAGAGTCATCTAACTCTTTTAAATTTTTTAAAAGGTTATGGCTAAAAGATGAAACGATAATATTTTTATTAGGGTATCTTTTAATTATTTCTAGAACTTTATTTTCGGTACCTCTTTCAATAGAATACTCCTCTTTTAATTCAATGTTAATAAGTTTATCATCTGGAATAATATCCAAAGTTTCCTCTAAAGTTGGAATCTGCTCTCCTTTAAATTCATCATTAAACCAACTTCCCACATCCAATTTTTTTAGCTCTTTCAATGTATAATCTTTTAAATGCCCTTGACCATTACTAGTTCTTTCTAAAGTCCAATCATGAAATACAACGATTTTTCCATCTTTTGTCTGTTGAACATCAAACTCAAAACCATCACAACCATCAACTAAAGCTTTTTTAAATGCTGCAATAGTATTTTCAGGTGCAGTTCCAGATGCACCTCTATGTGCTAATATTTCCATATCTCCTCCCAGAATAAATTCGTATAAATTCAAGGTCATTATATTTTTTTTATACTAACTTGTCAAATTACTTTACAAGTTTTAAACAATACTTTTTTTAATATTTACAAAAGTATCATAATATGCAACTTGCCCACCAATATCAGAGGAAAGAGTATTTGTTAAGAAATTTGGATTTCCCTGTTTTCTGCTCCATTGCATGAAAATATAAGCTTCATCTTTTTTTAGATTTGAATCCACTTTTACTTGAGATAAAATACTCCCTCTTTGAGAGGAAACAGTAACTATATCCCCCTCCTGAAGATTTTTAATATTCTCCTTTGATAAATATATTTTTGAAATATCATCAATATCTCCAATATGTTGATTGAACAAAGAATCTTTACAATGTGGTGTTACAAGTCTTATTGGATATTCGTCATTTCCTTTTGTTGCTTTCATAAAAATAGGCATTGGTTCAAAGCCATCTGCTAAGGCTGTTTCACTATAAACCTCTATTTTCCCTGATGGTGTTTTAAATTTTTTATCTTCCCAAGCAATATATCCTTTTTCTATATTTAAATCTTGTTTTTTTAAACTTTCAACAGTTGTATTTAAAGGTGCTAAAACTCTATTTAAATACTCTGTTTTAGATACTTGTGGATACTCTTTTAAATCTAAAACTTTTGCTAACTCCTTAAAAAATTCAAACTCCTCCATTCTATAATCTAATGGCTCAACAACCTTTTCATTATACATTAAAGATGGCATAAGCATAGATGAGTATATAATATCTTCACTTTCAAGTGTGTTTGTAACAGGTATTACAAGATCACTATTTTTTGCAGTGTCAGTTAAAAACATATCAAAACATACTTTAAAAGGTATAGCCTTATAGGCCTTTAAAGTTTTATTTAAATCAGGTAGTTGATTCAATGGATTCGCTTTACTAATAAATATAGCTGTAATTTCATTTTCTGTAACAAACTCACTAAACTTTGTAATTGGAAACTCGCGAGAGTTCTTAGCAAAATTTGAACTTTTATATGGATCTCTATCTAATACTTGAGGATAAATTTTACTAGAATAGAAAACACCAGCTCCACTTTTCCCAATATTTCCTGTTATACTCATTAAAGCGTCGATAGCTCGTACACTATTTCCACCATTAACATATCTTTGTAAACCATATCCAATAAAAGTCATAATGTTTCCAAGTGATATGTAATCTAAAAGTTTTGTTATCTCATCCTGAGTGATGCCACAATCCAATAGAAGTTCATCTAAAGCTATAGTATTAAGATATTCTTTAAACTTTTCAAAACCAACTATATTATTTTTAGAGAAATTATAATCAACCAGGTTATGTTCAAAAGCCATTTTACAAAGTGCTAGAGCTAAAGCTCCATCACTTCCACCTCTAACATTAATATGTAGATCACTTATTACAGAAGTTTCATTTGTTCTAAAATCAATTGTTATAATTTTAATTCCTAATTTTTTCATTTCAATTAACTTTTTATATAGATGAACTGATGTTGTCGCAGGATTTCTAGACCAAAGAATTATAACTTTAGCGTTCTTCATATCATCTAAATCACTTGTCTTTCTTCCTCCAAAATCGTAATCATGAGCAGCACACCCTGCAGACCAACAAGTTCCTCCGCTAGCTGTTGAAATCCCTCCTAAAAAATTAAAAAATATATCATGTATTCCTTTTAAGAGTCCTCCAGCTCCTGACTCACTGTAATGGACAATGGAGTTTGTAGAGTTACTATTTTTTATTTCATCCAATCTATTTTTTAAAATATCTAAAGCTTCCTCAAAAGAGATCTCTTTAAATCCCTCTCCTATTTTTAAAAGTGGTTTTAAGATTCTGTTTTCATCATAAAGACGATTCAGATGTTTAAGACCCTTAGAACATAAAAAACCATCTGTTAAGTTATGTTCCTTATTTCCTTGAAGCTTAACCACTTTTCCATTTTCTTTATATACATCAATTTTACATACATCAAAACAATCAAGAGAACAACTATTTTTAAATATTTCCATTAAAAATCCTCCTAAAAAAATAAATAAATTATATCATATTTTTAAAAAAAATGTTATGATGAAAGGATGAGAAAAAATTAAGGAGGAACACGTGAAACAACAGGAATTAACTCTACATGATGGAGATGTTAAAAAATTACTTATAAAATATTCTATTCCAGCAATAATAAGTATGCTGGTAAGTGCTTTATATAATGTAGTTGATAGAATATTTATAGGAAATATGGATGGAATAGGAGCTTTAGCTATTACTGGAGTTGGAATAACAATGCCAGTAGTAACAATTGTATTAGCTTTTTCAATGTTAATAGGAATAGGAGCTACTGCAAATATTTCTATAAAATTAGGAGAACAAAAAAGAGATAGTGCTGAAAAAATAATGGGAAACATTATTACACTTTCAATAATTTTGGGAGTGATAATTACAGTTTTAGGAACAATATATAGAGATCCTATTTTAAAAGCTTTTGGAGCAAGTGAAAGTACTTTAAAATATGCAAAAGAATATATAACTATTATTTTATATGGTACAGTTTTTAATATTATGGGATATGCGTTAAATAGTACAATTAGAGCTGATGGAAATCCTAAGATATGTTCAGCGATAATGGTATTTAGCTGTTTTGTCAATATAGTTTTAGATCCAATCTTTATATTTACTTTAGGATTAGGAATAAAAGGAGCTGCGTATGCAACTGTACTTTCACAAGTTATGACAGCACTACTTTCTTTCTTATATTATATGAGTAAAAAATCTGATTTGAAAATAAAAAAAGAGAATCTAATACTTAATCTCGATATTGTTAAACTTATATTTGCTATTGGAATTTCGCCTTTCACAATGCAATTGGCAACAAGTATGGTACAAGTTGTAAATAATAATGCTTTGAAAACTCATGGTGGAGATTTAGCAATTGGAGCAATGGCAACAGTCAATGCGGTAGCACTACTTTGTTTCATGCCAGTATTTGGAATATCTCAAGGAGCTCAACCAATAATTGGATATAATTTTGGAGCTAAACAATACAAAAGAATGGAAGAGGCTTATAAAATAGCTACATGGACTGGAGTAATAATATTCTCTATCGCACTATTCTTAGTTGAGGTTTTCCCTGCAACAATAGTTGGACTATTCAATAAAAATCCTGATATAATGGCAATATCTATTCATGGAATGAGAATCTATCTAATGGCTATGCCTGCAATTGCTTTAGGAATGGCAGGAAGTAACTATTTCTTAGCAATAGGGGAAGGAAAAGCAGCGATGTTTTTAAGTTTACTAAGACAAGTAATTTTATTGATACCACTGATTATGATATTCTCAAACGCATATGGATTGACAGGTATCTGGTTAGCTCAACCAATATGTGATATAATCTCAGCATTAGTAACAGTTATAATGGTAGGAAAAAATTTAAATAAATATAATGGTGGGGCACAATTTTCACTGTTTAAAATTAGAGTTTATGAATAAAAAATAATAAAAAAACTTAAAAGGACCTGTTTTTCTGTAAAAAGAAAAATAGGTCCTTTTTACAAGAACCTATTTTCCTCACACACACACACTTTATTATACATTATAAGGAAACAATGTACTGGTTGTAGTATATATCAGATTAATAATTTACACAAATATAATAATTATATGACATGGATATATAAAAAATAATATAACCACTTAAAAAAGGAAAAATATTTAAATATAAGTATAATAGAGTAAATTCATTACAAAAGAGGGGATATATGAAAAGCGAAAATAGTCGTGTTATAAAAAAAATAATTATGGGAATTATTTTGATTTTAATTTTAATCATAGGATTTATAATGTTTCCTTGGAATATTTGAGGAGTATGAAAAATTAAAAAGAAACCTATTGACAAAACCTAGAAAATATAATAAATATTAGTAGGAGGTTAATTCCTCTTTATAAACTTAAAGGAGATTAAAATGGCTAACGGAAGAATGAACTTTGATCAATTTGAAGATGATGAAATGAATTACATTCCAAGGGAATTCACAAGAGGTGGAATTACTAAGGAGGACAAAAAGAAAATTCCAAAAATGAAAAAAGAGGTAAAAGAAAAAATAAAAACTAAAGTGGTGAATGATAAGAAAAAGCTATATGAGTTTATAAATGACGAAGATTAAAAAAGATAGATTTTAACAGCTGGCTAAGCCAGCTTTTTATATTTAATTTTAAAGTAATAGAGGAGGTTAATTATGTATAATTCAGTTGAGATTTCTACAAAAAATAGTTTTCTAAGAAAAGTTTTTATGCAGATGTTCTTAGGGCTTTTAATTACAGGAGGTGTTTCTTGGTATGTTGTTCAAAGTCAACCATTGATATCTTTTGTAGCTAACTATATGACTTTTATAATAGTAGCGGAGTTATTATTAGTTCTTGGAATAAATTTTGGTATAAATAAAATAAGTAGTGGAACTGCTAAACTCTTATTTGTAGCATATTCAGCTATGAACGGTTTAGTTCTTTCTGTGGTTATGTTAATTTATAGTCCATATTCTATTCTTTATGTTTTGGGAGTTACCTCTCTTATATTTGTTGGAATGACAATTTATGGACTAAAAACAAAAGAGGATCTTTCATCATATGATGGTTTCTTTAAAGGAGGACTAATTGCTCTAGTAATTGTCTCTCTCCTAAATCTATTTTTAAAAATATCAATTCTTGGATGGTTTATATCTGTATGTGCAGTGGTACTATTTACAGCTTTAATAGCTTATGATATAAATAGAATTGTAAAAATATTCCAAGCTAACGATTTAACAGAGGAGGATTATAATAAGTTTTCAACTATAGGAGCTTTAATGCTTTACTTAGATTTTGTAAACCTGTTCTTAAACCTTTTAAGATTATTTGGAAAAAGAAATAACTAATAAAAAAATGGACTAAATTTAGTCCATTTTTTACTTTTATTCACTCCAATTTGTTTTTGCTATTATCTCTTGAATTAACTCATGCCCCATATTTGGGTGAATAGTTTCTTCGTGAGATATTGTAACAATTGACATTGCCATAGCGAACTTAACAGTTTCTTTTATAGGAAGGTCATTCATATAACCAAATCCTAATCCTGCAACAAAAGAATCTCCAGCTCCAGTAACATTTTTAACTGTAACTCCTGTAGCTTTTAATGTTCCACTCTCTACTCCGTTAGTATAGTAAATTCCATCGGCGTCTAAACTTATAAATACATTTTTAATTCCTAAAGATAAAAAGTGATTTCCTACTTTTTCTAAATCCTCTCTAGTATTGATTTTAATACCAGATAAAACTTCAGCTTCAACTCTATTTGGTTTTATTGTATGAAAATATTTTATAAGATGTTTAACCTTTTCAGCTTTTGTTGAAGAGATTGGGTCTAAGATAAAATTTGTTTTTCCTTGAAACTTAGTTAATAGGTACTCTAAGTTTTCTGGATCATCAGCATCTAAGAATGTAAATGCAGAATTTTCAATCATAGGTGCTTTCGAATCTATAAAATCAGTTGTCATAGCACTTATACTATCTAAGTCTGCTACTGCTGAAACCATCTCTCCACCATCATCTAAAACAGCCATATAAGTTGGTGTACTTTTTCCTTCTAAAACTAAAGAGTTTCTCATATCATATCCAATTTTCAAAGAGTGAGTCAACATTGAACGTCCAATCTCGTCATCTCCTATAATAGATATGAACTTAGTTTTAACTCCAACTCTAGCCATGTTTTCAGCTATATTTCTTGAAACTCCTCCGAAAGATATTTTAATCTTTCCTGGAATAGAATCACATGTTTTATATGGTGAGTTACAAAAACCAAACATATCAACAACAGAAGCTCCAAAAACTAGTATATATTTTTGTCCGCTTAGACAATCTTGCATTGCAAATTCCTCCTAAATATAAAAAAATAAATAAATATATTTTAACAGATTTTTTATAAAAGTCAAAGATTAAAATTTTAGAATAAAACTTAATTTTATACTTATTCCTTTTTTAGTGAATAAATGGTATAATAAACAATTAAATAAAGTTAAAATCAAAGGAGAATATGTGAATAATTTTAGTAATTTAAATGTTAATAAAAATATAATAGAACTTTTAAGTAAAATGGGAATTAAAGAGCCTACTGACATACAAAAAGAGGGGATTCCACCTATATTAAATGGTAAAGATGTCATAGCTCAAGCTGCTACAGGGAGTGGAAAAACTTTAGCTTTTATAATTCCAATTATACAAAATTTAGGTGGAAATGGAAAACTACCACAAGGTTTAATAATAACTCCAACAAGAGAGTTAGCAATCCAGATTGCAGAAGAGTGTGAAAAAATAAATTATAACAATAAAAAAATTATGCTAGCTTATGGTGGTAGAGAGATAGCTGGTCAAATAGAAACTTTGAAAGGTGGAGTTGATATTGTTATTGGAACTCCTGGAAGATTGGTTGATTTAATAGAAAGAAAAGCAATTGACCTATCTAAAATAAAAACATTAGTTTTAGATGAAGTTGACCAAATTCTAATGATGGGATTTAGAAATGAGATTGACAAAGTTATTGAAGTTTGTAGTAGAAAAAGACAAACTCTTTGTTTCTCTGCAACAATAGATTCTACAGTAAAGAAAATAGCTTATAGAATAACAAAAGAGCCATTAAATATTGTTATTGAAAGTAAAGAGAATAAATTAGCAAATATAAATCAACATATTATAAAAACATCAGATAGAAGAAAATTAGATATACTGAGCTCTTTATTAAATGATACAAATCCATTTATGGGAATTATTTTCTGTAGAACTAAAGCTAGAGTTGATAGTTTAGAAGAGGAGTTATCATCTAGAGGATACTCTTGTCAAAAATTACACAGTGACATACCTCAAGCTAAAAGAGAGAAGATAATGAAAGCGTTTAAAGATGTAGAGTTTCAATTTTTAGTTGCAACAGATGTTGCTGCAAGAGGAGTAGACATCACTGGAGTAACTCATATATTTAACTATGATATAACAGAGGATGTTGAAAGCTATATCCATAGAATTGGAAGAACTGGTAGAGCTGGAGAAAAAGGAGAATCTTATCTTTTTGTTACAGATAGAAATGAAGGGATGCTAAAAGATATTGAAAATACAATTGGATTCTCTATTCCTGAAATGGAGATAGAGTTTGTTCAAGGAGTTATGTCTACATTGGATTTACCTAAAAAGAAGTACAATAAGAAAATAAACGCAAGAACAAAAAATATAGAAGAGCAAAAAAAGCGTTATAGAAGATAAAAGTGAAACTATAAGAAGTGGGGGATGTAAAAAAATGGAAAGAATTCAAAAGCAGATGGCATTTTTATTTGAAATTGATAAAGTGAAGGATATTTTTAGGCAATCACTTGTTGTAAATGGAAAAAGAGAGGAAAATGATGCAGAGCATAGCTGGCACATGGCGTTAGTTGCTCTAACTATAAAAGAGTACTTTCAAGGGGAAATCAATTTAGAAAAATCACTGAAAATGATTTTAATACATGATTTAGTTGAGATATATGCTGGAGATACTCCCGCTTTTGGAGAGGTAAGACCTGATAAAGCTGATGATGAGTTAAAAGCTGCAGTTAAACTTTTCTCTCTCCTACCAGATGATCAAAAAGAGGAGTTCTTAAACCTTTGGATAGAATTTGAAGAGTGTGAGAGTAATGAAGCTAAATTTGCAAATGTTTGTGATAGATACCAAGGGTTTATGCAAAACTTAACTTCAGATGGACATACTTGGAAAAAATTTAACGCTCCTATGGAGAGGGTTTTAAAAAGAGCTGAAGTTATAAAAATCTATGTTCCTGAGCTATATGAAAAAGTTATGTTACCTGAATTTTTAAAGTATCAGGAGAGGGGAATTATAAAGTAAAAAATATATGAAGTTTATTGATTTTTCTCTTTTCATATGATATTATAAAAAAGTATCAATTAATGGATAAGGTAGAGTGACCGAGTGGCTAAGGAGCACGCCTGGAACGCGTGTAGAGCGTAAGAGCTTCGTGGGTTCAAGTCCCACCTCTATCGCCATACTTTTAATATTTATTTAAAAAAATATAAAAAATATGTATAAAGTATTGACATTTAAGGGTTTACTGAGTATAATCGGTTTAAAGATACCATAGATAAAGGGTTTTCAACTTTTTGGTTTCTTGTATACTATATTCTAGAATAGTTCAAGGAGGGTAACAATGACTAAAAAAGAGTT
This sequence comes from Cetobacterium sp., assembly GCF_051653945.1. Classification (GTDB taxonomy): domain Bacteria; phylum Fusobacteriota; class Fusobacteriia; order Fusobacteriales; family Fusobacteriaceae; genus Cetobacterium_A. The sequence goes on along the minus strand of NZ_JBOFXD010000080.1, from coordinate 2,719 downwards.
TATTGATTTATTTGCAAAAACAGGTGAATACACTAAAAAAGATGCAGAGAAGGCAGTTAAGTTATTTTTAGATTTAGTTGAACAAAAGTTAGTTGAAGGAGAACCAGTATCATTTATAGGATGGGGAAAATTCGAAGTAGTTACTAGAGCAGCAAGACACGTAAGAAACCCACAAACAGGTAAGAAAATGAAATTAAAAGAGAAAAAAGTTGTTAAATTTAGAGTTGGAAAAACTTTAGAGGAAAAAATAGTATAATTACAGAATGCTTCGAATACAATTCTTTTGAAGAATATCATTCGGAGCTTTTTTATTTAAAAAGAGGTGTAAAGTGAAAGTTGTTATAAACAATATTAATGTTTCTATTGAAAAAGATCAAACCCTTGAACTTAAAAAAGAAATCATTAAAAGAGGAATAAAAGAGGATAATATAGAAAAAATAGAATATTCAAAAAGATCAATAGATAGTAGAAAAAAAACTGATATAAAGTTTGTCTACAATATAGAGGTTACATTAAAAAATGATGTAGATATCTTATCTCTGACAAATGTAAATCCATTTAAAGAGAATGAGGAAGTAGACTACAGAGCAAAAGATGGGATAGAGAGAGTTGCTGTTATAGGAGCTGGTCCAGCTGGTCTATTTGCTGCTCTTAGACTTTGTGAACTTGGAATAAAACCTATAGTTTATGAACGTGGAGAAAAAGTTGATGATAGAGATAAAACTATTGATGAATTTATAAAGTTCAGTATGCTTAATCCAAATTCAAATATTCAATTTGGAGAGGGTGGAGCTGGAACATATTCAGATGGAAAGTTAAACACTAGAGTAAAAAGCGGATATATGAATAAAATATTTTTAGAGTTAGTTGCTAATGGGGCACAAGAACAGATTCTTTGGGATTATAAACCACACGTAGGAACTGATGTGTTAAAAGTAGTAGTAAAAAATTTAAGAGAAAAAATTATAAATCTAGGTGGAGAGTTTCACTTTAACACTTTAATAAAGGATGTTATAATTTTAGATGGAAAAGTAAAGGGTGTAAAGATTCAAAATCTAAAATCCCCAATTTTAGTAGAAGAGAATGTTTTGTTTGACCATGTTATATTAGCTATAGGGCATTCATCAAGAGATACTTATAGAATGCTTCATAAGCATGGTGTCTTTATGGAAAACAAGCCATTTGCTATAGGAGCAAGAATCGAACATCCAAGAGTGGATATAGATACAATGCAATATGGTAAGATGTGTTCTCATCCAAACTTAGAAGCTGCAACATATAGTTTAACTTATAACAATAGAGATGAGGAAAGAGGAGTATTTTCATTTTGTATGTGTCCAGGTGGTGTAATTGTAAATGCTGCTTCTCAAGAGGGAGGAACACTTGTCAATGGAATGAGTTACTCTCAAAGAGATGGTAGATTTTCTAACTCAGCACTTGTTGTAGGAGTTAAAGCAAACGAGTTTGGAGATGAACTTTTCTCAGGAATGGAATACCAAGATCAACTTGAAAAGAAAACTTATGATATAATTGGAAATTATGGAGCACTATATCAAAATACTCTTGATTTCTTAAAAGGAAAAACTACAAATAGAAAGATTGAGTCTAGTTATGAGATGGAATTAAAAAGCTATGACTTAAACAACCTTTTCCCAGAAGTGATATCTAATAATATGAAAATGGCTATGGGATACTGGGAAAAAACACAAAGAAACTTTATAAGTGAACATGCAAATTTAATAGGACCAGAAACTAGAACATCTGCTCCTATAAAAGTTACAAGAAATGAGTTTGGAGAATCAATAAATACAAAAGGTCTTTATCCAATAGGAGAGGGAGCTGGATATGCAGGTGGAATTATAAGTGCTGCTATTGATGGGTTTAAAGTAGTGGACTTAGCCTTTACAACTCTTTAATATATTATTTAGTTGTAATCTTTACTTAAAAGGTATATAATTAAAAATAGATTATATTTTAAATTTAGAATTGGAGAATAAATAATGAAAATATCAAAAAAAGACGCATTAGAGTGGTTTAGTCATTTATCATCACTTTCTGGAGATAAAACAGAAGTGTTTAAAAGATTTAGCCCAATTATAGATTCAACTGTTAGACAGATTGAGTTAGCAGTTAATAAGAAACATCAAGAGATGAAAGATGAGATTGGTGATCTGAAAAATCTTAAAGGGAGAACATTCTTTGTTGGAGATCAACAAAAATTCCCTAAAGGTTGTGTTTCATGCTTGTTTGGTGACGGTCTTGGTGGAATAAGAAAAACTCATCAATGTAATTTACTGTGTAAATTCTGTTACTACCATGATAACATTGATAACCAAGAGCCAATTCCTGATGGAATGTGGGAGATAGGAGAAACTCTTTATTATGAAGAGGATATAGACCTATTACTATCTATACAGAAAAAACCTAGTGGAATTGCATATGTATACTTAGAGCCGTTCTTAGATATTGAGAAATATTATGGAATTATTAAAAAATTAAGTGAAGCTGGAATTTACCAACATATGTATACGAATGGTTCTTTATGTACAAGAGAGAACTTACAAAAACTTGGTGAAGCTGGATTAAATGAACTAAGATTTAATTTAGGTGCTGTTAAGTGCAGTGATAAAGTTATCGAAAATATGGCGATAGCTAAAGAGTACATTCCAATGGTTGGAATAGAAACTCCAATGACTCCAGAATTTTATGAAGAGTTCCA
>NZ_JBOFXD010000079.1:0-17788 GCF_051653945.1 Cetobacterium sp. | reverse complement strand
AGAGGAAGCATTTCAGGGCGTTACTCCTTCATTCTACTTCTCGAAAATACAGTTCTCTGTTAATTCGCTTTTATTAAGCTACTTTTAACATGTCGTAACTTTTCATTACGAAACGTGTCGCACTATTAAAATAATATTTCACTATTTGATTTTCTTTTCTTTTTGTATTTTTACTAAAAATAGGATATTGAATAAGATTTAAATCCATTCTGATGAGAGATCTATTTTTTATGAAATCTTCATCAACATATATATTTTCTTCTATAATTTCAGTTTCTTTTGTATCTATAACCTCATCATATAACCAATTATTTGCATTTTCAAATTTCATACTATATATCTCCTTTAATAGGTATTATTCAATATATATATAAACAAATAACCATTAGGTGGTAATTGTTTTTCTATTATTTTATCATGTTTTTTTGTTAAAAGTAAGATTTTTTTACTTAATACCATATAGTGGTTAAAATTAAAAACGATACCACTTAATGGAGAAAATAATACCACTTAATGGAGAAAATAACCACCATTAATGGTTAGAGATATAACCACTTAATGGAGAAAGTAATACCCATTAATGGTTAAGTAAAAAATGTCAATGAAAGTCAATAAAATCAATGGTTAGATGCATGAAAAACAGGTGTATTTTTGGTACATAACAATATAAACAATATAAACAATATAAACAACTATAAACAATGTAAAATTGAATATTGTAAATTAACCAAATTATAAATATATATTATATAACTGAATAATAGATCAAAGAGGTGATTTTATGATAAATAAAGTTTTAATAACTATTTCAGTTTTAAAAGCATTAAAAGAAACTTTAGATTATATTAAAAAAAATAATTAAATTTTAAAAGGAGACTTAAAATGCTAAAAGAAAAATTAGAAAAACCATTTTCAGATGATGAACTTGAATTTAGAGTTGGTGCTACTAATTCAGATAAAACTAAAGGGTTAGCTCTAGCGTACATTCAGGCCAGAGCTATACAGAATAGACTAGATGAGGTTGTAGGAATTGAAAATTGGCGTGTTTCATATAAAGAGATTAATGGTGGGTTTATTGCTAAACTAGAACTTAAAATTAATAATGAGTGGATAGCTAAAGAAGATGGTTCAGGAACTACAGACTATGAAGCAATAAAAGGTGGAATATCTTGTGCTTTTAAAAGAGTTGCTTCTGTTTGGGGGATTGGAAGATATCTTTATGAAGTTGAAGGTCAATGGCTACCAATAGAACAAAGAGGTAAAAACTATGTTTTTAAAGAAGCACCAAAGTTAAATAATAAAAATCAAGAAAGTAATAATTTAGAATCAAAAGAAGATAGAGCTAAAAATATTGAGCTTACTTTTGGAAAATACAAAGGCAAAACTTTAGGAGAGATTCTTAAAGAAAATAAAGACTATTTAACATATTTAACTACCAATAGCAAAGATACAAAGATTATTAATGCTTGTAAATACTTATTAAATTTCAAGGAGGTTGCTTAATGTTAGGAATTATTGGTGGAGTTTTAGTTGTAGTTGGTACAGCAGTTGGAGCTTTAGATAACATAATAAATAAAAAATAGGAGTACCCAATGGAAATATATGGAGTATTAGAAAATTTAGATAATATTAAGCGACCTCTAGATTCTATTCCAGAGGTTTTGTTTTAAGGAGGAGTTTATGAGAGCATATGAGATTATGAATGGAATGATAGAGACTTTAGATATTTTTCTAGAGTCAGAGCAAAGTGAAGGAGATAGAGAAAACTATGAGTTTGTAATGGAGTTTCTAAAAGAGGAGCTACAAAGTAAAAGTAGCAATATCATAAAATACATTAGAAATGTTTCACTAGAGGTTGAGGTACTATCCCAAGAGGAAGATAGATTAGAAAAACTTAGAAAACAAAAAGAGAAAAAGGTTAGTAGTCTAAAGAAGTACCTTACAGACATACTTTTAAATTTAGATAAGAATAAGATTGAAACAGAGCTAGGGAACTTAGGACTTAGAAAAAGTGTTTCGGTGGCAATAGATAATTTAGATTTAATTCCTAAAAAATATATTCAAAAGAAGATTGAGTTAGTGCCAGATAAAAGAACGTTGTCAGAACTTCTAAAACAGGGTAAAAACATAAAGGGTGCACATTTAGAGAATAAATACACTTTGCAAATAAGATAGGGTTTAAAATCAATTTTACGCAGTTTAATGAGGTGAGAGAAATTTGTATAATGTAAATACATATAATGGAACATATCAACTAGAGTTTAGAGGATGTTTTCAAACTTTAGATGAAGCGATGGAAGAGTTTCAAAAAGCAGAGAGTGAATACATGGAAAATTTTGGATATGAGGTTGGAACTACAGAATATAACCAAGAGTTAGAGAACTTCATGTTTAATAGTAGAATAGATAAAATTTAACTAAAAATGTATATTATCAATAATAATGAGGGGGTTGTCTTTAGGACAACCTCTTTTAATTTTAAGGAGGAAAATATGAAATATTATTTACATAGAGCAGTAGCAAATAAACCAAAAGGCAGCAAGAAATTTAAAATGTCAGAATACACGATTCAAGAGTTTGATTCATTTAAGAAAGCTTTAGAAGTATTTATGCGAGACTTTTTAATTGAAGGAGATACAGAACAAAGAGGATTTGCTACTGAAAAGAAAATAGCTATGAGAATAACTACAACTAAGAAAAAGATTAGAGCAAGATTATATAAGCCACCTTTAAGAACATATGAGGTATTAGCATTAAATCCACCTACAAGTAAGTACAGATGTTGTAGAGAGTATTTAGAAACAGACCCAGAGTATGGAATAGCACAAGATATATTCTTAATACTTGAAACTAATTATCAAAAAGCTTGTGAGGAGTTTCTTTATGAGATGAAAAAGTATGAAGATAAGAGAAATTCATTCTATATAGAGATTGAGGAGGATAAATAATGTTTGATAAGAATTTTTACCCAACGCCATATGATGTGGCATTAAAAATGATAGGTGAGTTAAACTTAAGAGGGATGAATATATTAGAGCCAAGTGCGGGAAAAGGAGACCTTTTAAGTATAATTAGAGAAAAGTATACAAATATCTATTGCATAGAAAAGAATCTAGAGTTACAGAGCATTTTAAGAGAAAAGCAATACACAATATTAGGTGATGATTTCTTAAAGTATAAGCCAGATCATTTATTTGATTTAATTTTAATGAATCCACCTTTTGATGAAGGAGTAAAGCACTTTCTTAAAGCATGGGAAATATCAGAAGAGAATACACATATTAGATGTCTTTTAAATGCCGAGAGCATAAGAAATCCTTGTAATAAAGAGCGAAAGTTAATGATAGATATATTAGAAGCTAATGGAGCAGAAATCGAGTATCTTGGAGATTGCTTTAAAGATGCTGAAAGAAAAACAAATGTTGAGGTTGCTTTAATTAAAATTCAAAATAAGTCTAAGAGAAAAAAGTTCCAATTTAACTTTGAAAAGTTTGGACAAGAGGAGATTAATTTAGAAGATTTAAATATTAATCAACTAGCTAAAGTGGATATACTACAAAACTTAGAGGATAAGTACAGTGCTGTAAAAGAGATTATTGGAGAGTATTTAACTCTAAAGAATAAATTACAATACTACTTAGATGGAGTTCTAGATAAGTATGCTGTAGAAAATTTGTTAAAGAATAATTCTAGCGTTGAAAGAAGAGAGTACGAAGATGTACTCGAAAAAGTTAGAGTTGGATTCTGGCAGTTAGTATTTGATAAGACTAAGTTAGAGGAAAGAATGACATCTAATGTAAAAAAGGATTTCTTTGACAATAAAAAAGAATACAGTGTAATGCCATTTACTGTAGATAATGTTAATAAGCTACTAGAAATTCTAATACAGAATTCTGCGCAAATATTCCAGAATTGTATAGAGGAAAGTTTTGATTATTTAACTATGTACTATCCTGACAATAGAGTTCATATAGAAGGGTGGAAGACAAATGAAAGGTGGCGTGTTGGAAAGAAGTTCATACTACCAGATATGCTAAATAGCTATAGATTTGGTATACACAAGGATATAATAAGCGATTTAAGCTATATCAAAAGAGATAAAGTAAGAGATTTAGAGAAAGTACTATGTAATCTAATAGGAAAGAGTATCTCTAGAGTAATTACCATAGATGAAGTTGTTAAAAGAGGAGTAGAGTTTGGAAAATGGAATGAATCAGAATTCTTTAAATTTAAAATATTTAAAAAAGGAACTATTCATTTTGAATTCCTAGATGAAAAGATTTGGAATGAGTTTAATAGGAAAGCTTGTGAAGGCAAGATGTGGTTGGGATATTAAATCCGTAAGTGTTGTATAAAATGGAGGAGTTATGAAGAAAATATTAAAGTTTTTAAAATGTAAGGATATAGATGAGGTAGTAAGTAAAATCAAGTCTTATGAGATAAATGAGGAGTTATCACAGTTCAAAGAATTAATGACTACAATAAGTAAAGGAAACATAGGAAAGAAAGACCTTGCAACAGTAAAGGGCAAAACAGAACTTCTTAATTATTTAAGAAGTGATATAGGATTTAAAAACTTAGAGGAGTTTAAGGTTATATATCTTAGCTCCTCTAATCGTTTATTAGGGGAGGAAACACTATTTAGAGGAACTATAGACAGAAGTGTAGTCTATCCTCGACTGATAGTAGAGAGAGCCTTAAAATACGCAACTAAGGGCATTATATTCGCTCATAATCACCCAAGTGGTAGTTTGACACCAAGTAAGAAAGATATTGTATTAACACAAGAGTTAAAAGATCTATTGGATGTACTAGATATAAAATTACTAGATCATATCATATTGGGAGAAGGAGATCATTTTAGTTTCTATGAAAATGGACTTATTGAATATTAAGAGGAGATGAGATTATGGATAAAGTTATATCAGCAGAAAGTATTACTTGCTTGGGTACTAAAGATATTCAAGTAGATATTACGAAGGATGTATTTGTAGTAAATATTATAGCTTGGGGAGAATGGTATATAGAAGAAGCTAAGGACATAAAGGAACTAGAAGAACTGTTAAATGAATTCAATGTACAGCAATATACAATAAATGAGATAAAGGAGAGGATAGCAAATGCCTAATTACTGTTTTAATAGAATAAAGCTAAATGTAATACAAGAAGAACTAGAGAAAATAAAAGAGAAAGTTTTATCAAAAGATGAATTTGGAGATCTATATTTTGACTTCAACAAGGTTATCAAAAGACCTAAGAATATGTTACTTAGAGCTTTTAAAGCTAATACTTTAGAAGCGTTTAGCAAGTACCACTATGAAAATCCAGATAATCTAGGGGAAAAGCTATTAGATAGTATTATTAAAAATGAGATTTCAAAAGTTAAAATAGATGGAAAGTTAGTAAACATAGACCGTTATGTAAATGAAAAATATTCACATGAGGAACTAAGAAGCTATACAGGAGAAAAGTTAATACTATGGTATGACTGGTGTATAAATAACTGGGGAACAAAGTGGAACTCTCTATTTTCAGGAATAACAACAGAAGAACTTTTATTTAATACTGCTTGGAGTCCAATATCATTAAAGCTATTTGAAAGTTTTGTAAATATCTGTAAAGAGGTAGTAGGAGAAAAAGCAAATGACATGTGGCTTTATTATGAGGAGTGTGGATTTAGTCTATATGGAAGATACTATATATCAGATAGAGAGATTATTCATGACTATGATTACAAAGAAGAGGTAGCATAGTGTATGAGATAATTGTAATGATGAATGGAGAGGAATATTCCTATGGAGAGTTTAATAGTAAAAGAAGAGCCGAAAGTTTCCTAGAAGATCTTTATGAAACTAAAGAGATAGATAGTGATGTAGAAGCATGGATACAATAATAGCTAAATAGAAAAATGAGTTGTACTTTTACAACTCATTTTTTAGTTTAGTATGTTATTTAAACTTAGATAAACCCTTAAAAATAAAGAGAAGTAGGTGTAAAGAAGTTGTATTTCTACGCCATGAAATACATGGTATAATTACTAGTTAGAAAGGGGAGATAAATGTCTAAGAAAAGGGTAAAAATAATGGTATCTAAACTTATTTTAGATATATTAGATAGAGATTCTAAGCATTTTAATATGACTAGAGAAAAACTATGCAACGAGATATTGATAATATTTTCTATTAGGAAAATGCAAGGAATAGAGCGAGAAGAGTTAGATGAAAAAACATACTTACAGTTTACTTTAACTCAATCTACAACAGAGTACTATAAGGCTATTAGTAATGGTATTCAAGATGAACCAAAGTTTATTAGAAGTATATTTACAGGCTACGCTCATCTAAATTCTTTTTATAGGGAAATTATTCTCTTTAGAGATAAGCTTATTGTCTTAAAAGATTACAGCCTGAAAAAAGAGAAACTCCATATTTCAATAGGGAATAGACTAGAAGAGGTAATTGTAGAGGAGATAAAAAGGTGTCAAATAACTGATTATATAAAACTTAAAACAGATAAGGGTGAATTTTATATGAATGAGTTAAGAATCATATTTTAAAAAATAGGGGGATAATCAAATGAAACCAAAGAGAAGTTTAAAATATTTAATTTTAGGATTGATTATAACTAGATTGTCATTTGCTTTAGATATAAATCAATCTTTTGAACAAGCATTAAAAGATCAAAATTTTAGAGTGGAGAAAAACGAAGGAAATGTAATCATTCTAAAAAATGAAATTTTCATATTAAAATTATCTCCAATAGGAGATTTAGATGAAATAAGAAATGGGATAATAGAGGTAGGAACAGAAAATTTAAAAACTGCTGAAAGAGATGTTATTCAATATAAAAACTATTATTATTACAGCAAAATTATTCCGCTAGATTCAATAGAAAGTAACATATCAGTAGAGATGCTATACCCAAAATCTGATACTTTAAAAGCTGATAAATGGAGAAATGGGGATGCAGAAATTATAATAAAAAGTTACCTTGAATCTCTATATATAAATGGACCATTGGAGTCAGAATATAGTTCGTTATTAAAGGAATACAAAGATAATTTGGATGTATATAGCGTTATTGAAAAATCATTAAATGGATTAGATACTGTTTCAAAATTGCCATCGACAATAAAGAGTTTTAAAAATAAATATTTTTCTAATGAAATATCTTTTGATGTTTTAGAAAAAAGAAATGAATTTTGGATTGATTCTGAAACTCAAAAATATGCTGATGGAAAGGTAACTCTTAGAGATGAAGAAGGAAATTTAATCATAGAACAAACATTTTCAAAAGGATTACCAAATGGAAAATTTAAGTCTTATTATAGAGGTGGCAAGAAACTCGAAAATGAGGGGAAATATGTAAAGGGTGAAAAAGAAGGAACTTGGATAGAGTATTATGAAAATTCAAATAAGAAGACAATTCAGAAGTATAAAAACGGGAAAAGAGAAGGTAAAATTAAGACTTATTTTGAAAATAAAGAAATAAGAACAGAAGGCGAATTTGAAAATGGAAAAAGAGAAGGTAAGTGGACATTCTACTATGAAAATGGAGAAAAGAAAGCAGAAGGAAGATATGAAAAAGATGAAAAAATAAAGAAATGGAAATATTATAACACAAATGGAGAATTGAAAGAAGAAATAAAACATACATTTACTTTATTTTAAAAAATCAGGAGGGAAACTATGAAGTACTTATTTATCTATATAAAAACATTATTAATAAATTTATTTATAGTTACTGTAATCTCAGGGATCCTAATTGCAATATTTCCACATGTGATAATTTTATTAGCTTGGATTATTTTAGTTATAGGGTCGTTTATAAATGCTTCTAAAAAAGTAAAAAGTTTTAAGATGGAAGAAAGCAAAGTAATATTAAATACTCATAAAAAATCTATGGATATAAAACCTTGTGAATTAAAAGAGGAAATGATTGAAATTAAAGAGGAACAAAGGATAAATATTAAGAGTAAAAAAACTAGAAAGAGTATTTTTGAAACGATTGAACTGGATTGCTAATACTATTTTATGGAGGAAGTAAATGGAGGAAAATCAATTAAAGATTGTTAATATAGGAAAAGATTTGAAATTAAATAAAAATTTTCCTTTCTATTTTATATTTGATAAATATTCAAATTATTTAGAGGGTATAGTCGAGGAATTTTATATTCAATTATATCAACTATCGTTTAAAGAAATTACAGAAAATAAGCTTGAAGGTAATTTTAAAAATTTGATGTTAAAGTTAAGCAGAGAAATTATAAAAGTACTAAAAGAAAAAAATATTGACTATGGCAATAGCCCTTTAAAATTATATGAAAGATTTTTTGAAGACTCATCAGGTAGATTAAAAGAAATTTGTTTGATTTCAAATAGATTAGAATCACAAATGGGTGAAGATTTAGAAACGTATAAAACTTTACAAAAATTATCAAGACCTTCAGAGTCAACGTTATTTGTTGGAAATTTAGCAGTTCTTGGAATATATGGAGTAATAAAAGGTTCTCAAACTATTTATAGAAATTATAATGAATCTATAGAAAGAAAAGTTTTTAAGAATAAAAGAGAAGAGAATTTTATGAATGAACTATACTCTGCTATGGAAGAGTTTATTTCAAATTTGGTGGAAAAAGAATTTAGAAATATTTATGATTATATTGCTTATTCAATTGATTCTGAGTCAGAAAGTAAAATAGGAACATTATTAGAACCATTAGAGTCATATTATTATCTTTATAATTTAAAAAGTGAATTACCAAAACTAAATGACATTTTTTCCAAATCTAAAAAAGATATTTTAGAAATTATAAAAATTTATCCATATTCATTGAGAGTTTGGGCAGCATATTTTAGTAAGCTTGAATTAGAAGAGCTAGAAGAAGTAGAAAGAAATTTAACTATTATAAAAGCTGATGAGTTAATAGAAATATTAAAACTAGCAAAAGATACGCATATATTTTTAAATACAAATGATATAAAAGAATTATATATTCAGATGCTTAAATTTTCAGAAGAAAGTAGACTAAGATTATTTAATGAAAGATATTTCAATAAAGTTAGTAAACAAGAGTTATTACTATTTACAGAAATACTTAGCTATATTAATGGAAAAGGGTTCAAAGAAATAATAACAGAATACAAAGAATTTTTAGGTGATTTAATAAAAAATAACTTTGAAAACAAAATTGAAGAATTTAGCAAAGATAATATTAAATTAGTAGTAAGGTATGAAAAGAATTTGATAGATGAATTTAGTAAAAATATTTTATTTAAGGAATTTTTTAACTCAGAAATAATAGCAGCTAAAATAAAATCAATCTCAATAAAATATATAGAAGATCAAAAAATGAGAACGATTGAAAGTGCAAAGAATATACAAGAGAAAATAAATTCAGAAATAGAGTACTTAAAAGAATTGACACTAGAAGAAAGAGAATTAATGAAGCATTTAATTTTAAGTGATTGTTTTGAAAGAAGTAATAAATTTAAAAATAAAAATTTAAATAAAAATCTAACTTCAGAAAATATACACCTTCTTTGGGAAACTAGAAGAGGAACTGGAGTAATAACACTAACTAGTATAATTTTTAAAAATAGGAAAGAAATAATAAATATTTTAATAAATGATATTGAGAAAGTTAAGCTTATGGAAACTAAGGACACTTTAGGAATTGAAGTTGTGTTAAAGAATAGGAAAAGTTATGAAATTCCAATTTTAGGAAATTATAACAATCCATCAAAGATACTAGCAGTGAAATCTATAGCAATATATTTAAAATTTTTAAATAATCTTTGGAAAGAAGAAAAAGTTTCAGATATCTATGTAGAGAAATATTCGCATGAGATAGATTCTAATTACTCTAAGCCAATATATTTATTAGAATTCATATTTAATAATAATTTATCTGTAGAAAGATATTATAAGATATTTTTAGAAGATGGATTTGTAAGTAACCAAGAGTTAATAGAGTGTGAAGAGGAAATTAAAGAGATAATAGAACCTTTTAAAACTTTAAGAGAGGATTCCAATAAGATTATTTTTCCTTTAGATATGACAAAAGAGGATAAAGCTAAATATATTAGAAAAATAGAAAATATATTGGGAATAAAAATTTTAGATGAAATTTTAGTTTTATATATCGAGTCAGAAAAATTAGAAGATGAGAGTATATTGCTTTTAACAGAAGAAAATTTAATTATAACTAGAAATAGATTTGGGGTTATCCCTCTGAGAAAAATAAACAAAATAGAATTAAAAGGATTTATAAATCATACCTTAGAAATAGATTTAGATAATAAGAAATTAAAGTGTTTACTTGCAACAAATGATTTAGACAATAAAAGATTTATAAATATAATAAATCAATATTTTAGTTAAGGAAGGGTAATAACCTTCCTTTTTTTGTTTAAATATGCTATTATTTTATAAACAATTAAACAAATATTTTAATTGTTTATAAAATAATAGTATTTGGAGAATAATTTATATGGATAAATTAAAATTAAGCAAATCTAAAATAATAAAAAAATATGAACAAAAATATGGTGATACCTTTACTCAAAAAAAAATAGCAAAAAATTTAGGTATAACAGAAGTAGCTTTATCAAATTATTTTTCTAATAATTTCGATTATTTAAAGCCTTCTGTAAGAAAAATATTAACACAATTGAATTTAGATATATTAGATATATTAGAAGAGAAAAAAAGTTTAAAAATAAGGAATAGATTAAAGAAAGTTGTTTTTTATGTCAAAGATAAAAGTTATGCTAATTTGATAAATAAGTTTTTAATGAAAAAGTATAATGTTACTTTAATAATTGAAGAGAATTTTGATATAAAAATAAATTGGGGAATAGAAAAAAATACAAGAAATTTAAGGATAATTACAAAGAAGGACTTAGATAAGATTAAGAATTTTAAAAAAAAGAAAGAGACATTATTCTATATAGTTGAATTTGGCTGTATTGAATTAAATAAACCAAACAATAATTTTTTGTTTTTAAAGGATTTATTAAAAGAAATAACGATAGATTATATAATTATATTAAATCATCCATTAGTACCACTTAGAAATACTTTAAATTCTAAAACTACGAAAATAGATCTAGTTAAAAAATTGTATGAGCATATGAGTTTAGAATTAGAAGTGCAAATGAAATCTATAAGTAAAAAAGAATCACTTAATTCAGATATATTAATATTTTTATTTTATACTACAAAAGTCATTATTCCAGAATTTATTAAAGAAAAAGAATTTACTATATCTATGGAGGAAAAAGATATTGATACATGGTTAGAAGATTTTGAAAAAAAATGTTCTAAAAAAACTTATGAAAGTTAGTATTAAATCTTTGGAACAATTTATTGTAAATATAAAAATACCCCTATTTTGTTCAAGGGGTATTTATTTATAAATCCTTATAAATAAAAGAATTATATAGTAATACTTACTCTAAATAATTGATTTTGAAAGAGGGATGCTGTGTTAGCTATTATTATATTTTTTAATGATTACTCCTCTTTCAAAATCAATTATTAACTGTCTGTAAGACAAAAAATATTTTAAAAATCCATAACAAAGAAATAGAAGTATAATAAAATTATAAAGGAGAATAAAAGTTATGGATACAATAAGTGTAACATTAGCATTTAATAGACAGTTAACAGAAAATGAAATAAAAAAAATTGACAAACATAGATTTATTGAGCATATGTTTATAAGTAAAGCCAATCTTTCAAATCATGTTTTTAAGATATCTTATCCTAAATTTAAAGGGGAGAACAATTGTGTATTAATTCATGATTCAGAGATTATTTTAGAATGCAATAAAGCTTTTGGAGATATTATAAAAGAAGTAAGACCAAAAGATAATATAAGTATAAGAATAAATAGAATTGATATTCCCTATACTTTTTATATGGAGAATGGAGAAAAATTTAATGATTATAAAAATATATTTTATTATATGGCTTATTCGTTTAATTATAAAAATCAAAAGAAAGCTAAGAATATTGCAATTAGTGATTTTTTAAAAGAACAAGTGGAGACTATTCTATTAAGTGACTCCGGGAAAGTAAAGTGCGGAAATTATAGCATTATGATCTACAATCAATATAAAAAATATCTAGATGTCTACTCTAATGGAGTCGGGAGGATTAGAAAAGAGCATAGTGATTTACCTTTAAGAATTAGAATAGAAATTAGTAAAAAAATAAATATGAATTGTATGAGTTTAGAGAAATTTATGAAGTTGGACTTATATGCTTTATATAATAATAATTTTATAGATTTTGCCCTTGAATATTTATTTAATAAAGATGCAATTAATAAATTAAATATGAAAAGGTATAAAATTTGGATTAAAGCTTTTGGAAAAGTTACGTCTGAAAATAACTATAAATATATAATACAATCTAATTTAAAACTAGGAGATAATTATAAAGTTTTAAGAAACGCACTAGAGGTTTGTAAGACTGGTAAAACATTAGAAGGAGCAGTTACAAGTATTAGAAAAGAATTAAAAAAATATGAAATTGAAAAACGCTTTATAATTTTTGATGTTGATAAAAAATTAGAGCTAATAAAAAATAAGTTAGAAAGTTATAAAATAAAAAAAGTTTAATTTTCTTGGTTTTAAATTATAATTCATTCTCTTCTAGTATCAAAAGTAACCATTTAAATAAAAGTATTAAAAGTGTATGAATCTAATCTTAAATTTGATATAATGTAGGTATCAAATTTAACGGACGTTTCTTTTGATTGAAATTGTGAAAATGGGTTAATAAAAATGAGATAGGATGACATCCCTATCTCATAACTAACAACTTTATTTTACATAAAATCTCAAAGATTTTTTACAGAAAATTAATGCAATTTCTCTAATATCTTTGACTCCTCTATTTTCCATATCGGTTCTATATTTTTTATCTGCTATCTGTTTTAAAGCTTCTGATCCTACTTTGTCCATATCATTAAAATTATCAGCAATTTTAAATTCAAAAATATATCCAATTTTTGTAATATCTTTAGGTTCAAGAGCTATATCATATCTTCCATATCCTGATTCTCTATTGGAAAGTGGATAAAAATAACTGTCTGTGCAGATCATCATTCCAAGAATTAGATTGTGATAGAATTTTTCCTCGGTAGATCCATCCATATAACTCATACTTGTTTCAAACATTGTTTGAAGCAACTCCTCTACAGAATCTATTCCAGTAACATTCCCATCTCTTAAAGCAACTATAAGGTCTGTAAACTTTCCATAATTTCTAGGAGAAACTATTTCCATAAACGTATCTTTGAAATATTCCTTTACTTCATAATTTGGAATAGTAAGGAAATACTGATTTTTTTCCTCTCCTTTTCTATTGATAGTCAGATACCCTGCTGAAAACATTAGGTAGAGTAATGTGCTGTCACTGTATCTCATACCGAAAATCATATTTTCTTGAAGAGTAGTTTTTACACTTCCATCTTTCAATAAAGTATGGAATATATTAAATATTTCTCTATCTGCCTCTCTTAATATTTCTTTTATAAGAAGGTTAGCACTTGTATTTATCCAGAAAGCCTTCAATTCTCCTGAACTACAATGATATAATATGCTCCACGGATTATAGACTTTCAGATCTCCAAAGAGATATCCGTTATACCATTTTTGTATATTTCCTAAAGTTGTTTCAAGATCATAATATTTTAAAACATCCTCAACCTCTATTTCGGTCATTCCAAAATAATTATAGTCTCCCGTAAGGATTGTCGATACTTTTAAATTATTCAAAGTTGAAAATATTGACTCTTTCGCAATTCTTAAAATACCTGTAACT
This sequence comes from Cetobacterium sp., assembly GCF_051653945.1. Taxonomy (GTDB): domain Bacteria; phylum Fusobacteriota; class Fusobacteriia; order Fusobacteriales; family Fusobacteriaceae; genus Cetobacterium_A. The sequence continues at coordinate 3,953 of NZ_JBOFXD010000079.1, read as the reverse complement.
ACTGAAAAACTAATAATTCCTTCTTTTAATGCACTTCCATAGAACCGTCCCAAAAGTGTTTTAACTTTTTCATAATATCTTTTTTCATTAGCAATGATAAATGGAGAATCATATTCATCTATAAGGATAACTGGCTTAACTCCATAATAATCATATAGAAGCTGCGATAGGAATTTTAAAGCTGTGTCATAATTAGCTTTTTCTTCTTGAAACCATATTTTATCAAAAAAAAGAAGATTTCTTTCATCCAGTTTTTCACGGAGATATTTATGGGTTTCAAAGAGAGAGCTAATAAGAGTTTTAAATGCTTCAAAAAAACTTTTAAAATCCTCCCCATCTAAATCTTTCATAGTTAGATAAACTACTGGATATTTTCCTTGATATTCCATATAGTCAGTTTCTTCTATCTTAGTTCCTTTAAAAAGATCTCTATTTTCTATAGCTCCTTTTATGTCTAAAAAGTATTTCAATGTACTGATATTTAAGGTTTTTCCAAATCTTCTAGGTCTTGTTAATAATGTAACTTCAGCTCTTTTCTCAAGCACATCTTGAATAAAAAGAGTTTTATCTACATAATAGTAGTTTAATTCTATTATTTTTTTAAAATCATCTATACCTATAGGTAATTTTTTCTTCATCAAATTTCTCACCTCTTTCGTTACATTAATTTCTTTTCTTATATTATACCATCATATTATCATTTCTTTCTTATATTTATAATATGTATTTCTAGCAAGTCCTGTAAGTTCCATTATCTCTTTATCTGAATGAGTAGGGAGTAGTTTCTGTATCTTCTCTTTCATCTCTACTGATTTCTTAGTTACAAGTTTCTTTCCTTTAACCTGTCCTATTTGCTTTCCTTCCCTTTTAGCAGTTTCTATTCCTTCTTTGGTTCTCTGCTGTAGGTCTTTAACCTCTTTCTCAGCTTGGTTAAATGCTATTTCAATTTGGTCTTCAGCTAAAATTTTTATAGCCTCATTAGTTGCATTGATATATAGATCAGCTATTTTATGTCCCGTACTATCTATTTTCCTAGAAACGGCTTTCTGATAAACTGCCGTATTTATATAAGGTTCTTTCAAGAAGACTAGAGTAATACCCTTACTCATGAGTTCGAAGTAGAGATTTTTTCCTTCCTCTGCATTTCTTGACATTCTCGAAACTGAATCGAAAACGATAGTATCTCCATTCTTAACAATCTTCAGTAATTTTTCAAACTCTTTTCTTCCTTCAACTTTTGTTCCAGTAAATGCTTCCTCATATAATCTAGCACTAGAATCATAAGCTAAAATATTTCTGATTTGTCTTTCAATATTCTGCTCTTTTCTTGATACCCTAGCATATCCAAATATCATAATATATCTCACCTCTATACATAAGTTTTCACAATTTCAATCAAAAGAAACGTCCGTTAAATTTGATACCTACATTATATCAAATTTAAGATTAGATTCATACACTTTTAATACTTTTATTTAAATGGTTACTTTTGATACTAGAAGGAAATAGATTCTAATTTAAAACCAAGACAATTCTTGGTTTTTTTATATATCATAAATCAATTAGAATTCACTCTAATTAATACATCACCTTACAATACAAAAGAGAGTCCCTATAGACTCTCTTTAGTTAGGTTATTCTATTTCTTCTATTTTATCTTCAATCATTTTTGAAATGTGAACTTTTAAATCTTTAATTAATGTGGTAGCTATTTTATAAAGTAGTTTATAATCTATACTTTTCTTAACTTTCCGTATTATTTATATTCTTCCACCGATTCCCTTAAACTTTTCTACAAAAGCTGATATTTTCTGAAATACAGTACTTTTCTTAGTTAGATAATTAGGATTAAGAGGACTCATCTTAGGTATAATTTCGTTTAATTCAGTTCCATTATCACTAGCTTGTTCTTTCTTTAGTGATGTTAATATGTATCTTTTGGCTGCATCAGTATTGAGTTTTTCCTCTTTAATTAACTCTTCAACCTCTTTCAGTTGTTCCATTTGAGCAAATGAGAAAAATGCCTCTATGATATTAGCTTTATTATCAAATTTATCTAAATCAGTATTGTTGATAAAATCAACTATCAGACTTTCTTTTGCACGATTTCCTGTACTAGATCTAATTAAACGACGTACATCTTCTATTAATACATCCTTACTTTTTACTTTTTTATGTTTATCAAAAATCAACTCAAGAATATAGTCTAAGTTTATCTCTTGAGATTTCAAAAGATCTACTTCAAAAACGATATCATCCCATTGAAGAGTAGAATCTTCTCCAACTGCCCCCTTCTTTTCACGACGAAGCCACTCTCGAATATCATTGTATGTAGAACGATAATCTTGAATCACTCTTTCTTTAGGCATCTCAATATTTTTCATACTCTCTATATCTTCATCACTTACATAATACATAGCTTTGAACTCTTCAACCATTTTAGAATCATCCATATCAAGAGCTTGTAAAGCTTTCAACCTTGTAAATTCATCATAATTTTGTAATATGTTCTCAACTCTTAAATACTCACCAAATAGTTTAGCAAAATCCTTTTTATCTCTTTCAGTAACAATATCATCAATATTAGGGAAACGAGAGTTTAATTCTCTAACTATCTCTATATATCCACGACGTGCTGCACCTGTACTAATATCAGTGAACCCTTCCATGTATTCTTTATAACTTTTTTCTAGAACCACATTCTTTGTATTTTTATCACCAAATAGAGTTATAGCATCTATTGTTGCCTGTTCTAAATCTCTAAATGTAACTATATTTCCAAAAGTCTTTGTAGAATCATAGATACGGTTTGTTCTTGAGAATGCTTGTATTAATCCATGATAACGTAAGTTCTTATCAACAAACAAGGTATTTAATGTTGGTGCATCAAATCCTGTTAAAAACATTCCAACTACAATCAATAAATCAATCTCTTGCTTTCTCACTCTATTAGCAAGATCACGATAATAGTTTTGAAACTCTTTACTATCAATTCCAAAGTTTGTTTTAAACATGGTATTATAGTCATTAATTGCAGAGTTTAGAAACTCCTTTGCACTTTGATTCATTGCTGAAGGTTCAAAAGTTTCATCAAGAATTTCCCCGATAGAGTTTTGTTCTTCATTAGCTGCAAAAGAAAAGATAGTTGCAATTTTTAAAGGTTTCTCACTATTCTTTTGTAAATTTCTTAATGTTTCATAATAAAGTTTTGCTGCTTCAACACTACTTACAGTAAACATTGCATTAAATCCTTTTTCACCATTATATGTTCGATGAGTTTTTACTTTGAAGTTATTCAAAATATATTGAGATATCTCTTTGATTCTTTCTGGATGTAAAAAGGCTATCTTTGCTTCTGCTGAAGTTAGTTTATCCTCATCTTGCTCCATCTCAAGAGATTTAAACTTAGGACGTACATCATTATAATCAACTTTAAATTTAAGAACTTTCTCATCTCTAATTGCATCAGTTATAACATAAGAGTGTAACTCTGTACCAAATACACTTGCAGTTGTTTCAGAGCCTAAAGCATTTTCTGGAAATATTGGTGTTCCAGTAAATCCAAATTGATAGTACTTTTTAAATTTCTTAGCAATATTTTTTTGAGCCTCTCCAAATTGAGAACGATGAGCTTCGTCAAAAATAAAGACAACTTGCTTGTTATAAATCGGTAAATCTACTTCAGTTTTGATTAGGTTATTTAACTTTTGAATAGTAGTTACAATAATCTTATTATCATCTTTCTCAACGTTTCTTTTAAGCCCAGCAGTATTTTCAGATCCATTAACACTATCTGGAGAAAAACGTTGATACTCTTTCATTGTTTGATAATCTAAATCTTTTCTATCTACAACAAAGAATACCTTATCTATAAAATCTAACTCTGTAGCTAAACGTGCAGCTTTAAAACTTGTTAAAGTTTTTCCTGATCCTGTGGTATGCCAGATATACCC
>NZ_JBOFXD010000078.1:0-26168 GCF_051653945.1 Cetobacterium sp. | reverse complement strand
TATAAAATTAAAACCCCTTGAAAATTTCAAGGGGTTTTTTGTTTTCACTTTTTATTACTTGTTCTCTAGAGCAAATAATCTTTTATTTAGTTTAATCATTTTTTTAATTAATTCTCTTTCAGATAAAGCTGTCATTAAGTGATCTTGAGCGTGAACGAAAACTATTGATAAAGGTATCTTTTGTCCACCCGCTTCTTTCTGAATCATATCTGTTTGAACATGATGTGCTTTTAAAACTGCTGCATCACACTCTTTCATACACTCCTCAGCTTCTTCAAATTTCCCCTCTTCAGCAAATGCTAATGCTTGGTGTGCACACCCTTTAGCTTCTCCTGCATATGCAACTATCGAAAATATTATCTCTTCTAATTCCTCTTCTGTAAAATCTACCATTTTATATCCTCCTAAACCGATTTTTATTACTTTTTTATTTTAATCTTGAATTTTTGCCAAGGTTTAATACTATCTAATAATCCCATGTAGTTTGGATTTATTTTCCCAACTACACTTGTTTTCCCCGAATTTTTCATATCTTTTCTTGCTATATGTAACTCACCAGCATATTGTCCATAAAGTGATGATTCTATTAAAACATCTCCTTTTTTAATATCAACTGGATTAAATAGCTCAAAATGAGTTCCTTTATATTTTACTCTTGATTGTGTTGATCTAACAACATACTCTCCGACATCTCCTCTTTGATAATGGAGTTCTTTTTCAATTATATCTTTTTCAACTGCTCCTACACCATCGTAAACTTCACACTCAAGTTCTAACATCTCTTTATTTATATCTGCTAATCTCTTAAGCTCCTCTTCTGTTGGAAAACAGTTTGATATAATTACAATATCTATTCCTTCATTAAATAATTCTCTTCCTTGAACCTCTATTGGAAGATCTCTGTGCTCTTCTAATGTACAAAGTCCATCATTTACTGGCCATGGTCCAAAAGTCCCTGTTTGAGATGTTACAAATGCTGCTGTTGTCAGTGCAAATCCTTTAAATCTTTTATTACAACTTCTAAAATGTTCTCTTGAAAGTCCTGTATATCTATGTGGATAGAAATTATGACATCCTACTAACTTCTCTTTATTTGGCATAAAATCCATTATTGTATTTACGTAGTTTGTATCTTGACTCATATTTATTTCAACTAATAGTCCATGCTCATTAAATGTCATTATACTCTCTTCATTTCCAGAAAAACCTAAATCTAATCTTACTCCACAAGCTCCGATCTCTTTAAAGAAAGATAAATCTTCATAACTTATGTTTAATTTACTGAATATAGATGGAGCTACATCTACCATAACTTCCATTCCAAAGCTATTTGCATGCTCAATTGTATCTTTAAACTCTTTTAGTATAACCTCTTTATCCCCATCAACTGATAATAAGCAAGTAAAAACTCTTTTGTATCCATACTTTGCCGCCAACTCAATATACTTTTTATTTTCTTCTAATGTAGCATGAAATGGATATATAGATATTCCTAATTGTTTCATTCTCTACTCCCTCCTGAAAACCTTTGTTTTACTTAGGTTTTACTAGATTTTTCTACATAAGTCAAGAATTAAAACTTCAAGAAAATTAACTTCTTTTTTTTCGTCTAATACATACAATAATTTCAACTACTTTTTACTTTTTATCGTATTTTAACGGTTAAATTTATTTTTTTTCTCCTGTAGCATCCTCTACTGTTTTATAAATCTCTATAGTACTTTCTCTTCCTTTATCTAAATAAAGAATATTTATTTTATGTCTTTCATCTTTATATTCTAAAGTTTCTCCAACTTTCATAGTTCTTAAAGCTTTTAAAAAATTGTAGTTATAATAAAATTTACATTTTAAAAGTTCTTTGTAAAGTCTTGACTCAAAAATAAATCTATTAGAAAACATATCTATTGTTTTACTTACTAAAATATATTTTTCTTGATGATCTATATTTTGGTTTTCTTTTAAAGCTAAACATATAGCATTATCTAAAGAACCTGATATTCCTTTATCCAAATGGTATAAATTATTTCTAACAAACTCTACTCCTTCTTTTAGTAGGGCTTCTTCTATCACTTTACTTACTGTAGATATTGAATCTACTCTATCTCTAAGTGGAAGTAGTAATCTATCAATCTCTTCAGCTAATATTGGAGAAAGTTTATGATTAAATATAAACTCTATCTCCATAATTTTACTTGTAAATCCATCACTATTTTTTATTTTTTTATAATCCATATTATATTTTGTTAGTTGATTTATATCTTCTAAGGCTGGTTTTAAAATTGTTTTTTCAAAATCATAAAATCTTTCATAGTTTTCCTGCCCAACACCTAAAAGTTCTTTTAGCTGATCCCTACTTATTAAAAACCCACCTTGATTTCTATTTTTTATCATAGCTAAATACAATTGAAAACTTTTTTTATCTCTAAATAAAAGAATTAACATTAAATCTATGTCATCAAAAATTCCACTTTCTTTCAAAGATTTTAAGGACCTTGAAATATACAATCTATATTCCTCTCTATTTCTCATATAAAAATCAAATATAGGAAATGATGAGAAAAATATTTCTTCATCTTTTTCTATCAATTTTAAATGTATCCTTCTTTTAGAAAATTTATCTAAAAAATCTTCTATTAATACTCTTTCTTTTACTATTGATTTCAACTCTTTTTCTGTAAAAATTATATACTTTTCATTTTTTCCTTTGTATCTCTCTCTGATTACTTCTAAAAAATCTCTCTCTTTTTTATTTAATTTTTTATCTGTATCTATAAAAATATCATTTTTAGAAAAATCAAAAGCCATTTTTCTCATACTCCCACCACCTTTTTTATATAATAATTAAATTTTTTTAATTTTTTTTAAAATTTTTTGTTTTTTTTTAACAGTTTTATATGAAAATTAGACGATTTTTTTTGTATTTTTTTTCGTTTCTATTAAAGAATACATTATTTATCTCTTATTTTCAAGTTTTTTTTATAGAAATATATTTTTATTTGACGAAAAAAGTCTTATTTTTGTGAAATTTGACTTTTTTTAAAACATATTTTATAATTCTAGTGTCAGGTGAATGGTTCACTTAACACTAAATTAAAAATTTTAAATTAAAAATTCAAATATATAAGTTAAAAAGGAGAAACAATTATGAAAAAAATATTATTACTTTGTTCTGCAGGAATGTCAACAAGTATGGTTGTTAAGAAAATGGAAGCTGCTGCTGCTGCTGAAAATATAGAAGTTAAAATTGATGCTGTAGGTTTAGAGCAATTCCATGAATTATTACCTAAGTATGATGTATTTCTTTTAGGACCACAAGTTAGATTTAAAAAAGCTGAATTAGCTGCTATAGCTGCTGAAGCTGGAAAACCTTTAGATGTAATCGATACTATGGCATATGGAACTTTAAATGGTAAGAAAATTTTAGACTTTGCTTTAAGCTTAGCTAAATAATTAAAATAAAAAATTAATAACACTTTTATTTAAAAAACGGGAGGGTAACAAATGAAAAAATCACTTTATTTATTAGCTGCTTTATCATTATTAGGTACAAATGTTTTTGCTAAAGAGGTTGTAACTGGACCAGTTATTAAAGAAACGGGAATTGTTGAAGGTGTTGGAGCAGGACAAACAGGAATTGTTGAAGAGGTTGTTAACGAAGAAACTGATATCATGACAGAGATTACTGTTCCTGCTGACAAGTGGATTGTTTCTGGTAATATTTATTTAGAGTCAGAGGACTTTGATAATAATTCTAGGGCAAATAGAGATATGAAAGATTTTGGAGATGATAATGATGCTGTGTTCTGGGGAACTGGAGTTTCTGCAACTAAAGGAAAATTAACTTTAGGACTAAATGTTGAAAGAAGATACTTCAATGATTTCTCTTTAGATAAAGGATTCGATAGCTCATTTAGTAGAGTAGACTACAAAGTAAGATATCAATTATTTGAGAAACAAGCTCTTAGTGCAAAATACAGAAATGAACCTGCTAAAAACAGATATGAAATTGGAACTGACTTCAATCATTTCAATGGATTATTAGCTGGTTGGTTAGTTGTTGGAGAAGATAGAATTAAAGGAAATGATGGATGGTACTGGGAGGGTGACTTCGGACCTTCATTCAAATTAACTGATAAGTTATCATTCAATCCAACTGTTTATACTACTGGAGAATTCTATGATTCTTACGAAATGGTTGAAACTCAAATCAGACTTATGTTCCCATACCAAGTTAATGAAAAATTAACTGTTATGCCTAGAGTTAGAATTACTTTAGATAAAACTTGGGATACTAAAGATAATGCAACAGATTCATATGTTAGAGATTGGGAAAGTTCAGTTGGTGACAGAATTAGATATGAGTTAATGGCTAACTATGTATTTAATGACCAATTATCTACTTTTGTAGGTATAGCTTATGAAGATGCAGATAGAGATATGAAAAATGCTAATATTTTAGGTGGAAAAGATGGTAAAGAGGGTCTAGATATGATTTGGTCATATGTTGGATTCACTTATAACTTCAATTAATCAAAAAATATTATAAAATTATGGGGAGGGGAAGTTTTTTCCTCCACCCCTTTCTATAAAATTTGATATAATAAAATTAAAAATCGGAGGGAAAATTTATGAGTAACTTTATGAATCTTATTGAAGAAAAACTTATGCCTGTTGCTGCCAAAGTTGGACAAAACAGATATTTAAATGCAATCAAAGACGGTTTCGTTTACACAATGCCGTTCTTAATTATTGGTTCATTTATCCTTTTAATGGTAAACCTACCATTTACTGATCCTAATAACGTACTTTACATGGAGTGGTACGCTAATTTAATGGGATCTTTTAAAGGGGATTTAGTACAACCTTTCTATGTAAGTATGGGAATTATGTCTCTATTCGTTTCTTATGGAATTGGAATGTCTTTATCTAATAGTTATGGTCTTAATGGTACAACTGGTGGATTCTTATCAATGTATGCATTTTTACTAGTTTCAGCTAAACTAGACTGGTTACCTGTTGGTCAAGCTGAGGGAGCTGGAGCTCTATTCCTTATCCCTGACGGTGGATGGATGCCAATTATGGACGCTAGATATCTAGATGCTAAAGGACTATTTACAGCTATCATAGGAGCTATAATAGCTATTGAAATATTCAGACTATTAGTACAAAAGAAGTTTGTTATTAAACTTCCTGATTCTGTACCCCCTGCAATTGCTAAATCTTTTGAGTTATTAATCCCAATCGTGTTTGTTACAATCATCTTCCATGCAATGAATATATTTGCAATGAAGAGTTTAAACATCATGGTTCCTGAGATTATTTTAAAAGCTTTTGCACCGTTATTAAATATGTCTGATTCATTAATCTCTGTAATCTTCATTATCATAATCACTCACCTTTTATGGTTTGCTGGATTACATGGAACAAACATTGTTATAGCCATTATTAACTCTATAACTCTATCTAACCTTGCTGCTAACCAAGCTGCTCTTCAAGCTGGGGAAGCTTTACCTAAGATATTTGCAGGAGGATTCCTTGATGCTTATGTTTATATCGGAGGAGCTGGAGCTACTTTAGGACTTGCACTTGCTATGTCTGTAAGTAAAAATGCACATATTAAATCAATTGGAAAACTTTCAGTTATTCCAGCAGTATTCAACATCAATGAGCCAATAATGTTTGGAGCACCTATTGTAATGAACCCATTACTATTTATTCCATTCGTTGGAGTTCCTGTATTAAATGCTTGTATTGCATGGTTTGCTACAAAATTTGACTTAGTAGGAAAGATTATAACTCTTGTTCCTTGGACAACTCCAGGACCAATTGGAGCATTACTTGCTACTAACTTCAGTATCACTGCATTTATCCTAAGTTGTGGATTAGTTGCTGTTTCATTCTTCTTATACATCCCATTCTTAAGAGTATATGAGAAATCTTTAAACGAAACTGAAGCTGCTTAATAAAAAATCTTTTAAATAAAAAGTGCTAATATATATAAAAACCTCCTTAGGAATAATCCTAGGGAGGTTTTTATTATTTTGTTAACTCTATAAATTCATCCTCTGTTAAAATATTTATTGTTCCAATCTCTTTTGCCTTTGTTAGCTTGCTTCCAGCATCCTCTCCAACAATTAAATAATCTAACTTCTTACTTACAGTGGATAGATTTGTTCCACCTAAAGATTCTATTAAATCTTTAATCTCTTCTCTTTTAAATCTCTGTAGTTTTCCTGTAAATAAAAATGTCTTTCCTGAAAACTTACCATTTTCAATAATTTTCTCTTCAACTTCTTCATCTGATTTTCCAAAATTTACTCCATAATCCTTCAACTTTTTCACTATTGTCATTGATTTTTCATCTCTAAAAAAGTTATAAACTGATTCAGCAACTTTATCTCCAACTCCATCAATCTCTAAAAGTTCCTCTTTAGACATTTGAGATAATCTATCTATATTTTTACTTTTCTTTGATAAAACATTTCCTAAAAATTTTCCAACAAAAGGTATTCCTAGAGCATATAGTGTTTTCGAGTATGGTCTTTCTTTACTTTTTTCTATTGAAGCTAAAAGTTTCTCTACACTTTTTTCTCCCATTTTATCTAATTGCATAAGTTCTTCTTTATGTTCTCCTAAATTATATATATCTGTAATATCTTTTATATAATTAAGCTGTAACATTCTTTCTACAATTTTGCTTCCAAATCCACTTATATTCATTCCATCACGTGAAACAAAATACTCTATACTTCCTTGAATAATTGCTGGGCAGTTGGGATTTACACACTTTAAATCAACTAATCCCTCCTCTTTTTCTAAAATTGATTCACACACAGGGCAGTTTGTTGGTGGAAGGACCTCCTTCTCCTCTCCTGTTCTAACCTCTTTTATAGAACTTACAACTTGTGGGATAATTTCAGCCGCCTTTTCTATAAATACTCTATCACCAATTCTAATATCTTTTCTTAAAATTTCATCTATATTGTGTAAACTAGCTCTTTTAACCCTACTTCCTGATAGTTCAACCTCTTCTAACTCTGCCACAGGAGTAACCTTTCCAGTTCTTCCAACCTGCCAAGTTATATCTAAAAGTTTAGTTGTGACCTGCTTTGCTGGAAATTTATAGGCTATTGCCCATCTTGGACTTTTTGTTGTATATCCTACCTCTTCCCATAAATCTATATTATCCAACTTTATTACTAATCCATCTGTTTCAAAGTCTAACTTCTCTCTTTCAATCTCCCAGTAAGCTATTCTTTTTTCCATAACAGATAAATCATCTATTACTTCAGCTACTCCTGTTGTTTTTATTCCAACTTTATCTAAATAATCTAAACTCTCTCTGTGAGTTTTAAAACCATACTTCAAAGGTTCAACAACATAATAGAAGTACGCATCCAGTCCTCTCTCTTTAACTATTTCTGAATCTAACTGTCTTAAAGTCCCACTAGCTGCGTTTCTTGGGTTAGCAAATATCTCTTCACCATTTTTTAATCTTTCCTCATTCAATTTTTCAAATTGACTTAAAGGAAGTACAATCTCTCCTCTAACCTCTAAATCAACATACTCTTTTAAATAGTTAGGAATTGTATCAATAGCTAAAATGTTCTCTGTAACATCCTCTCCCTCTATTCCATCTCCTCTTGTTACCGCTCTTACAAGCTGTCCTTTTTCATATGTTACACTTATACTAGCTCCATCTAATTTTAACTCAAGAACATACTCTAACTTTTCATGCTTGTACTCAAGATTTTTCTCTATTCTCTCTGTAAAAGCAACTACATCCTCAATATTATATGAATTACTTAAACTTAACATAGGCTTTCTGTGAATAACTTTTTTAAACTTAGATTCTTTTAAATCTATGGCTCCCACATGTTTTGTTGGAGATATCTCCTCTTTAAATTCAGGATAATCTTTTTCTAATTTTTCCAACTCTTTTAAAAGTTTATCAAATTCAAAATCTGAGATTATAGATTCATTTTTAGTATAGTAATAATAGTTATAACGCTCTATCTCTTTTCTCAATTCATCTATTCTTTTTTTCGGTTCACTCTCTTCAACTAAATCAAAAAGTTTTAGCATTCTCCACCATCCTTTTTTATTAAATTATACCACTTTTCTATTTACAAATTAAGAGTTTAGTGGTAATAAATAGATATGAAAGTTCTTTTTTATTAAAGGTTATGGAGGTATTAAATGGAAAACATCATTTTATCACCAAGTAAATATATTCAGGGAGCTAACTCTTTAAGCAATATTGCTAAATATGCTAAAAAAAATGCTTTTATCATTGCTGATAACTTTGTTATGAGTATAACTGAAGATATTATAAAAGAAAGTTTTAAAAAAGAAAATTTAACTGCAACTTTTGAACTTTTTAATGGAGAGTGCTCAAAAAATGAGGTCAATAGATTAAAAGAGATTTTAAAAGAAAAGAAATCTGAAACTGTTATTGGAGTTGGAGGTGGTAAAACTTTAGATACTGCTAAAGCTCTTGCACACTACTCAAATCTTCCTGTTATAATTGTTCCTACTATTGCATCAACTGATGCTCCTTGTAGTGCTCTATCAGTTCTTTATACAGATGAGGGTGTTTTTGATGAATATCTTATTTTACCAAGTAATCCAAATATAGTTTTAATGGATACAGAAATTATTGCTAAAGCTCCAGCTAGGCTCTTAGCTAGTGGAATGGGGGATGCCTTAGCCACATACTTTGAAGCTAGAGCATGTGAGCAATCAGGAGCTTTAAATATGGGGGGTGGACTTCCTACTAAAGCTGCTATGGCTCTTGCTAAACTATGCTTTGATACACTTATAGCAGATGGAGAAAAAGCTATGTTTGCTGCACAAAAATGTGTTTGTACAAAAGCAGTTGAAAATATTATTGAAGCTAATACATATCTGAGCGGTATTGGTTTTGAAAGTGGCGGACTGGCTGCTGCTCATGCTATTCATAATGGGCTAACAGCTCTTGAAGAGTGTCACGATTTGTATCATGGAGAAAAAGTAGCTTTTGGAACTTTAGTTCAACTATTTCTTGAAAATGCTCCAATGGAAGAGATTGACGAAGTTTTATTCTTCTGTAAAAATATTGGGTTACCAACATCTCTAGAGGATTTAGGAGTCAACTCTATTGAGAGAGAAAAACTTTTAGAAGTAGCTAAACTTGCTTGTGCCCCAGGAGAAACAATTCATAATATGCCTTTTAAAGTTACTCCTGAAAAAGTTTTAGCCGCTATTTTAGCTGCTGATAACTATGGTGGATATTAAAACTAATTATAGAATTAAAAACCCTTGGAATAAATCCAAGGGTTTTTATTATATCTATTAGAATGTAGCTTTCATCCCTGCAAATGCAAGTGGTTGCCATCTCCAGTGAGAAGCTGAACCTTGATCTATATTACTCCAGTTTCTGTACTCTGCTCCAACTCCAGCATTTACTGCAAAGTTCTCAGTTACTTTATACTCTGCATCTAAAGTTAACAGTGTATATAACTCATAAGTTGCTTTAGCTGATTTAGAAACTACACCTTTATCATCTTTAGTATATTTGTCATACTGTCCAAATACATATGGATCATATCCACCTTCAAAGTTGAAATCTATAGCATAGTTATCTGTTGAGTATAATGCAAATGTTCTACGTACATAAATCTCCCACTCTGCTATGAAATCTTTATCTTTATTATCTGTTAAGTCAGAATTTGTATGGAAATCTTTTCCATAGAAGTTTTGATTTAAGTAGATTGTACCATCCCAAGTAAATCCTAAAGGTAAGTTACCTGCGTACTCGATATCCATACCAATAGTGTTCGTATAGTTAGATCCACCATCTTCTGGGAATGCATGGTATACTTTTGGAGCAAATATTAAACTGCTTAATAGTCCACCCTCATTTTTATATGTTGTAAATCTTGCTTGATACTCTAAGTTTTGAGAGTCATTCTCTTCATCTCTATACTGAACTCTTGAAGTAAACCACTCATTATGCTGATAGTAAGCTCTTAATCTTGTTTCAGTTCCACTTTTCGCATTATCATTTTTATCTTTATCATTTCTTTCTAAATTATTGTAATCTCTAATTCTTCCCTCTAACTTGAAGTTTTCAGTTGCTTGAACACCAAAAGTTGTCTCAAGTCTAGAGTATTTGTTTGCTCCTCTATTCCATTGATCTTGATTGTCATCAGAAGCAGCTGTTCCATTTGTATCTTTTGCTATTTCATCTCCATGCCCCTCAGTATTACCATATGCTCTATATTGTACTCCTACATAACCTGTTGGTCTAAATGCAGGTGTAACTGCTACCTCTTCAACTACAGGCTCAGCTACAACTATAATCTCTTTCGATACTTCAACTGGAGCTACAACAACCTCTTTAGCTTGAACTGCAGTTCCTACAACAAGTAAAGATCCTAAAAAAAGTGCTAATTTTTTCATAAAATCCCCTCCGATTTTTAATTGTGTTATTTTAAGAAATAATTTTTCATAGTAAAAAATTATTTCTTTTCCACTACATTCTTTATACAATATTTTTCTTAATTTGTAAACAAAATTTTTCTAAGTAAATTATTTTTTTGTTTATTTATAATCTATAAACCCTTATTTTTAAAAGAAAAGTTTGTTTTTTAACTTTTTTTATTTATTTTACTATATGAAATTTATCCATTAAAAAAAGAGATGGATTTCTCCCATCTCTTAAAATTTATTCCTCCAAATTATCTTGAAAATGATAGTTATAAAAAATATAGTTTATCGGTAAAAATGAAGCTACTAGCTCCTCTCTTTCAAACTGTTTATCTAAAACTATAAATTTTTCATGAACTTCTCCCAATTGAAACTCCTGTAAATACATTTTTAAATAACTTAAAAAAAGTGAACTTTTAAAAACTCTTCCTGAAAGTAAAAATGTATCCAAAGGTAATAAGTTATTATGATTAATCATAAGTATTGCTATATATCTCGCTACTTTTCTAAGAGATTTACACTCTGTAATCTCTCCATTCTCCGCTCTTTTTATAAACTCTTCAAAACTTATATTTTTATATATCTCTACTATACGAGCAGAGTAATTATTTTCCTTCAAAATCTCTTCATATATATTTTTAGGAGAAACCAATGTATCAAAACACCCTTTTTTCTTGCAGATTTCACAATATATATCTGAGTTTGGCTCCACTATAAAGTGTCTAGTTCCCATTGATCTATAGTGAGAAATAGCTGGATTTATAAGCTTATTATCTATAATAATAGCACTTCCTCTTTTCTCTCCATATTTAACTAAGAAAAAATCTTTATATTTTGGATTTAAGAAAGCTTCGTATAATGCTTCTGCTCTAATTTCAGTTTCCACAAATACATACCCTGAAAATTTATCCATAATAGATTTTTTTAAAGTTAAAAATCTATCCTCTTTGAATAGATCTAGTGATTTTTTTATAATAAATTCATTAGTTACAACTGCACCTACACCTAAAATTTTCTCAGGAGAAATTTTATTCTCTTTCACAAGTTTTTCAATAAATTCAAGTAAAGCTTTTAGATACTCGTCAAAATCTCCATTGTAATTATTCTTAAATTTTAATTCACCTAAAATATCATTTTTCAAATTTGTTAAAATAACTTTTGTAGAATTCTCCTCTATCAGTACGCCTATTGAATAAAATCTTTCATAATTTATAACAAGTAAATTTTTTTTTCTATTATTTTCATCTATATATTTTTTTTCAACAAGTACATTATCCCCAAGCAATTTTTTAGAAATTTTTGTTAAAGCCGCTGGTGAAACCATTATGTTTTCAGCAATCTCTAACTTATTAGATCCACCACATTGATTAATAAATTTTAATAAATTTGTAATATTTTTATTTTGACTTTTAAAATCCATCCACGACTCCTTTATTTTTTTATTGACAAACCCTTTTTTTTAATGTATATTTTACCTTGTAAAACAGATATCATTTTTTTTAAATATTTCTTTTACTTAATTAAATAAAAATGTCATATACATTTATTTAATTATATCATAAATTGATAATAAGGTGCTAAACTTATTATATAAATAACCAACAACCCTCCAGTTGATTGGTTAAAAACCCGTTTTAAGAAGAGATGTTCCCGTCATCTCTTCTTTTATTTTTATTGCTTTTTTATTTTTTTTTGTTACAATTTTATTATCTCAAAATATTTTAGGAGGTTAAAATGAAAATTAAACCTATTGGAAAAAGAGTTCTTGTTAAAATCATAGACTTAGAAGAAAAAACATCTACAGGAATTATATTAATCCAAAACAACGAAGAAAAAAGCTATAAAGTTGGAGAGATAATCTCTTTAAGTTCTAACTCTGAGGTAAACTCTCTATTCAATATTAATGATAAAATTATTTTTTCTAAAAAATCTGGAGTTAAAATAAATGACTCTTCTAAAGAGAAAATTTTACTAGAATTAGATGAAATTCTTGGAATTATTGAAGAGTAATAGAAAAAGCCCATCTTTATGATGGGCTTTTCTTATTAAAACTCTTTACCACCTGAAACTTTTACATCAACTTTATATTTATTTAAAGATTGAACAGCACACTCTAAAGCTTTTGTTATCGTTGCAACTTCCATATAAGGCATATTTTTCTTATCAACAACTTGCTCTGTTATATAGGGAACGTGAATAAACCCACCTTTTATGTTCAAGTTGTTTTTTGAAATATAATAAAGTAGTGAGTACATTATATGATTACATACATATGTTCCAGCTGTGTTTGAAACTGAAGCTGGTATTCTTGCTGCTTTAATCTCTTCAACAATTCCCTTAATAGGAAGTGTTGCAAAATAAGCATTTTCTCCATCTCCATAAACTGGAGTATCTATTGGTTGATATCCTTCGTTATCTGGAATTCTACCGTCATCCATATTAATAGCTACTCTTTCAACTGACATATCGTATCTTCCTCCAGCTTGTCCAATACATATAACAACATCTGGCTTATGCTCATCTATTCCTGCAAATAGTTTCTCAGCTGATTTTTTAAAAACTGTTGGTATTTGTAATTTTACAACTTCTATACCGTCGATACTATCTTTCATTGCTTTTACTGCTTCCCATGCTGGATTTATACTTTCTCCTCCAAATGGATCAAAACCTGTAATTAAAACTTTCATCACACTACCTCCTAAAAATTAAAATGCTAAGAAATACATCAGTACAATATGTATTGCAAGAAGAGGTACCGCTACACCTACTTGCTTTAAAATTACACCATTTTTATTTTTCATTTCTAATATAGAAGCTGGAACTATATTAAAGTTAGCACCCATTGGCGTTAATAATGTTCCACAGAATCCTGCTGTTAATCCAAGAGCTCCAACTATTGCTGGATTACCACCTTGAGCTATAACAAATGGATATCCTATACCTGCTGTAATAACTGCAAAAGCTGCGAATCCATTTCCCATAATCATTGTAAATATAGCCATTGCTAAACAATAAACAGTTACTCCTGCTAAAATATTTCCCTCAGGAACAACACTTCCCATTATTCCTGCAATTACTGTTCCAACTCCCGCTTTAGCAAATACAGAACCTAAAGATCCTAAAAGTTGCGGTAAGATAACCGTTGGTCCCATCTGTTGTAAAATTCTACTTGAATCATAAGGTACTTTATCAAATTTTTCTTTTGTTACTATCATAGTAACAACTAAAGCAACTATTGCTCCAGTTCCTAGTCCTATTAGTCCACCTAATTTTGTAAACTGAGCTATTGAAAATGCTACAACTCCTATTAAGCCTGCTGGAATAAATAACACATTTCCAATTGTCTGAGCTTGCTTCTCTCTAAATTCATCTGTACTTGTTGTAAATGAAGCAAGTGAAACAGATTTTGTAGCACTTAAAGCTCCCATCACTAAAAGTAATCCTCCTACTATTGATGGATTTACATGAGGTCCACCTATAAATAGGAATCCAAATATAATCCAAAATGCTGCTGATCCTATTCTTTTAGGATTATTTTTATCTAAAAATGAATATACACCGCTTATTAATAAAATAATTCCGCAAAGTATATACATAAGTTCTAATAACATCTTTACATCCATTAATTTTGCCTCCTACTTTGCTCTTAACTTCTTAATTTTTCTATCTAAACGGTAGTATTGGAAGTATGCCAATACTAAAGTTATTAGTGCTACTGGTATTGAAGCCTTAGCTACATCATAGGCTTCTACTTTTACACCTAACTCTTGTAAAGTTCCAACTATTAAAAGAACTCCAGAAGATGCTACGAAAACATTTTGTCCAAAGAAATTAGCATAGTTTTCTGATGCATTAGTAATTCCTTTTAAATCTTCATCTAACTCTTCTGATACCACTCCATCCTTTTCAATAGCACCTTTTGCCATAGGATAAATCAGTGGTCTTATAAATTGAACGTGTCCACCTAATCTCATAGATAAAACTGCTGCTAACATTCTTACAGTTACATATATTGATAAAACTTTTCCAGCTGTTGCACCCTCTAACTTTGATATACAAATTGATGCTCTTTCTCTCAAACCATTTCTTTCTAGTATTCCAACTACAGAAAGTGTTAGTAGTAAAAGTGTCATATATCTAGTTTGAACAAAAGCTGTTCCTAAAATATTTAAAACCTCAACAAAGTCAATTCCTGCAACAAGTCCAGTTGCTATTCCAGCTATTAAAACAACAGCTATTGTATCTAATTTTATTATAAATCCAATTAGAATAATTAGTACTCCTATTAATTTAATCACAATATCTCACCTAAATCCTCTCTTTTAAATGAGTATCTCTTTCCACAGAAATGACACTCCGCTTCAACCTCTCCTCTTTCAGCTAATATCTCTTCTAACTGCTCTTTTCCTAGAGTAATCACTCCTTTATAGAATTTCTCTCTATCGCAATTACAATTATATTTTATCTCTTTTGAATCTAAAACTTCATATAGTTCTACTAGCTTCTCATGACTTTCATCATTCATATCCTCATATAAAAGGTGTAAAATTCTTTCTAAATCCATTCCACCTTTAAATAACTCTGTTACACTTCTAATAGCTCCTATTTTCTTCTCTAACTCTACTATAAAGTTTTCCTCTGCATCTGGTAAAAGTTGAATCATATATCCACCAGCTGATCTAACTGTTGTTTCATTTTCTAAATCTACACCTAGAGCGATTACTGTAGGTGTTTGCTCTGAAGTCACATAGTAATATGCGATATCATATGCAATCTCTCCACTTTCTATTGTTGACACTCCAACATAAGGATCCTTTAGTCCCAAATCTTTAATAACATTTAGAGTTCCTCTTCCTACTAATCCTTGTACATCTGGTTGCCCATTTTCCTTTGCTGGCAAATCTGCTTCTGGATTTGAAACATACCCTTTAACTCCATCCTTATCCACTGTTACAACCATAGTCGATAAAGGTCCATCTGTCATTGTTCTAAGGGTTAATATATCGTCCCCTTTAAGTGTTGCTCCCATCATAACTCCTGCTGAAAGAAGTCTTCCAAATGCCGATATAGCAGTTGGACTACACTTATGAATATTTAACGCTTCCTGTACAATATCTTTTGTATCTACAAGAACAAATCTTGCATTTTTACTTACACCTCTAATTAATCTACTCATTTTTTCACCTCTAATAATCAATATAATCTTTTAAATCTTCATATTTTTTACTGGAAATAATTTTTTTTAATTCTAAATTATTCCTAATAATACTATTTTCATGGTATTTTCTAATACTTTGTATCTCTTTTTTACTAAATCCATAGTATGTCAAAGTTTTATCATCTACTTTATTGATATTAAATCTATTTAACTTAATATCTTGTGGTTCTTTGAACTTTACTTTCAACTTTTCATAAGTTTTTTTTCCAATTCCAGATATTCTAGTCATTTCATTTAATCTTTTATATCCACCAGTTATATCTCTATACTCAATTATTTTGTCCACATAACTTTGAGATATCCCAACTTTTAACATATCACTTTTACTCACTTTATTAATATCTAAGAGTAAATTTTGGGCATCTAGCGTATTTTTGCTCTCAATAACTTTAAACTCGCTTTCTATTATTCCATAAGAAAAAGTTGATACTAATAAAATTAAAATTGAAAAAATTAACTTTTTCATACTATATCTCCTTAGAAAAAAGTTCTATTTTCTTATTGTGTCTCATTTTCATCTCTGCAATATATAATGCAGGATCTTTAGGATTAACTAATCTTTCTATTTGATCAATATACTCTGTTTCTTTATGGATAGCTTTACTTATTGCTCCACCACCAAGCCCCATAGTTTGCTGATTTTCTTCTATCATCTCAATATTAAATCTAGATTCACTTCCTGGAATAGAGTATCCTACATTTTCTCCCCAATCTAAACTATTTTTTTGACGATACATATAGTAAGGTTCCATTCCTTTTCTTTTTACAAGTTCACTTATTGCATTTTCAACTAACATTCTTTCTACTTCAGATTCTTCAAAGTCTTCATGATATAAAGGTGACCCTTTCTTTTTAGCTAGAGCGTGAACTGTTAAGTTTTCTATATCATATTTTTCAAGCTCATTTAAAGTATTCAATATATCTTCAACACTTTCACCAGGTAACCCTAATATTAAATCCATATTCAAGATAAATCCAATCTCTTTTATATCTCTATATACTTCGTCAAAATGTTCTCTATTGAAAGTTCTATTTAAATCTTTTAAAGTTTGCTCTTTAAATGTCTGAGGATTTAAACTTACTCTGTCTACTCCGTACTCTTTAAGAATCTCTAATTTTTTCTTAGTTATAGCATCCTCTCTTCCAGCTTCAAAAGTAAACTCTTTTAAATTTGAAAGATCTATATTTTTATGAACTGCTTTTAAAACTTTCTCAGTATCCTCTTCTGTTAAAATACTTGGTGTTCCACCACCTATATACAAAGATTCATATCTATAACCTTTATTTTTTGAAAGTTCTCCTACAAGTTCTATCTCTTCTAAAAGAGTTTCTACAAACTTTGGATAAAAACGCCCTAAACTACTATTTATTTCGTAAGATGCAAAAGAGCAGTATCTACATTTAGATGGACAAAAAGGAATACCTATATACATATTCATTGCATCTTTATTTAATAATCTTTCCTCTGTTTCAATTACTCTCATTAAAAGATCTATTTTATCAAAGTTAGCAAGGTACATATTATTTAAAAGATTTCTAACTCTTTCTTTTGAAAATCCCATTTGCATAAGTCTTCTAGTCATTTTAGTGGGTCTTACACCAATTAAACTTCCCCATGGATAATTTTTACTAAGAGCTTTTAATAGTCCACCTTTTAACATTATTAAATTTTGATCTTCAATTATATGCTCTAAATTTTCCTCTTCCATTATAGCTTCTTTTCCATCAATTTCAGCTTTTACAACTATCTTATTCTCTTTATAACTTACTTCACCTTTTATATCTTTACCTACTTCTTTAGGTAACATGATTCTTACAAACTCCTCTAAACTTTTTTCACTTAGAGGAAAGTTGGTAACTATTGACACTTAAATACACCACTTCCTATTTCATTAATAATAAAACTAAAATTCCAATTATGATTCTATATACTCCAAAAGCCACAAAAGTTCTCTTTTTTATATATCCCATAAACCAATTAATAACAACGTATGCTACAACAAAAGAAACCACAGATCCCACTATTAAAAGTTGCCACTCCAATGTTGTAAAGTTAAGTCCATTTTTCACAAGCTTCAGTAGTGTTGCTCCTGCCATTGTTGGAATAGCTAAGAAAAATGAATACTCTGCTGCTGCTGCCCTAGATACACCCAAAAGTAAAGCTCCTACTATTGTCGCTCCTGAACGAGATGTTCCTGGAATCATAGCTAAACATTGGAAAAATCCAATTGTAAAAGCTAATCTATATGACATCTGTTTTATTGAAGTAACTTTACCTTTTAAATTTTTTCTTTCAACTAAAATAAAAATAATACCATAAAGTATAAGCATACTCGCAACTACTGTTGTATTATCCATAAAAAATTCAGATATATAATCATCTGCTAATAACCCAATAACTCCTGCAGGTAAAACTCCCACAATTATTTTTGTCCACAGAGAAAACTTCTCTTTAAACTCCTCTTTTGTTTTTACAAAAGGAGTTAAATCTTTCCAAAAGTAAGCTACAACTGATAAAATAGCACCAAATTGAATAATTACTAAAAAGTTGTCCATAAAACTTTTAGATACAAGGGGAGAGTTTATAAATCTCTCCACTAATATCATATGCCCCGTGCTACTTACAGGAACGAACTCTGTCATTCCCTCTACAATCCCTAGTATAATAACTAGTAAAAATGGGTTCATTTCATTTCCTCCTATAGGTAGCTGTCCTCTTTTTTAAGATATTTTACATAATCAGCTACTCCATCCTCTAATGAACAGAACTCCTTAGTATAACCCGCTTCTCTTAATTTTCTCATTGAAGCTTGGGTAAAGTATTGATATCTTCCTCTTAAATCCTCAGGCATTGGAACAAACTCTATTACCTCTTCTGTTTTTAATTCAAAGTTTTCACTAGCATTTTTCATAGTTTCCATTGATAAATCGTGGAAGCTTCTTGCCTCTCCTGTCCCTATATTATAAACTCCTGATGGAACTTCATTAAACATACAGAAATATAGCATATCCACAACATCTTTAATATAGATAAAATCTCTTAATTGCTCCCCATCTCTATATCCCTCTTTATGAGATTTAAATAGTTTTACTCCACCATTTTCATTAAATTGATTGAATGTGTGAAATACCATTGAAGCCATTCTTCCTTTATGATACTCTTGCGGTCCATAAACATTAAAGAATTTAGCTCCTATCCATTGTTTTGGAGCTTTCTCCTGCTTAAATGCCCAATCATCAAAGAATTTTTTAGAATATCCATATTTATTTAATGGCATTAATTTTTTTAATTCTTCTGGAGTTCCCTCATCACTATACCCCTGTTCTCCTCCACCATAAGTAGCTGCTGAAGATGCGTATACATATACAATATTTCTATCAGCACAGAAATCCCATAACTTTTTTGAATACTCATAGTTATTCTTCATTAAAAGATCTCCATCTTTTTCAGTTGTTGCTGATATAGCTCCCATGTGTAAAACTGCTGTTACTTTACTTGCATTCTCTTCATTTTCAAGCCACGCAAAAAGCTCATCTCTATCACACCAGTCAGCATAATCTCTCTTTCTTAAATTTAACCATTTTTCCTCAGTTCTTAATTTATCAACAGCTAATATATCATTTATTCCCATCTCATTTAATTTCCAAATATAAGCACTTCCTATAAATCCAGCTGCTCCTGTTACTATAATCATTTTATTTCCTCCTTGCTTTCTCTTTCTAATAAATCTTTTATATCCTTTTCAGAAATAGAGGCATTAGCTATATCCACTCCCGCTCTATTTCCACCATGAAAATCAGAACCTCCAACTTTTAACAAACCTTTTTCTTCAGCTAATTTTTTATAGTATTCACTCTCTTTTGGTGTATACGAACTATATTCTACCTCTAATCCATCTAATCCAGCCTCTAAAAGAATATCTATTATCTTTTCTGTTCTTTCTCTTGAATCACAAATTAAACTAGGATGAGCTAGAGCTGATACTCCCTTACATTCCTTTATAAGTTTTATAATCTCAATAGGATCTGAGCTACCTTTCTCTACATAAGCTACACCATTTCTTCCTAAGTACTGCCTAAAAGCTTCACCTTTTGAATAAACAAATCCTTTATTCATCATAACATTACATATATGGGCTCTACTCACGATGGTTCCTGTAGCTTCTTTTTCTATCTCTTCCATTGTTATCTTAAGCCCTAAATTATTTAATTTTTTAATAATTTTTTCATTTCTTTCTTTTCTAGCTTTTTTTAACTCTACTAGTTTTGACGCTAATTTTTCTGATTTGTTATTTAAAAAATATCCTAAAATATGAATCTCATATCCTTGATAAGAACATGAAAACTCTATTCCTGGTATAAATTTTAAATTTAGTTCATGAGCTATCTCTTTTCCTTCAGAAATACCTTCCATTGTGTCATGATCTGTTATAGCAATTCCTTTTAAGCCAATATATTTAGCTTTTTTTAAAAGCTCTTCTACAGTATATGTTCCATCTGAATATGTTGTATGGATATGTAAATCATATCTTTTACTTAAATCCTTCATAAGACCCCTCCTGTAAGTAAAAATGGCACCTTTATTTCTAAAGGCGCCACAGTTTTTTAGTCATCCCACTTTTCTAATTTTGAAAAATACTCTGAATAAGCAAGGTATAAAGCCTTTGCATTTATATTATTCTTCTCTAACTTTGTCTTCTCTTTTTTCTTGTAGATATCATTTACTTGTACAACTCTAGGAGATACTTCTACAAAATACCATGATTTTGAATCAAAGAACTCTCCTCTTTTTATAAACTTATTTAGAAGCTTTCTAAATCTTTTTATCTCTTTTTCTGATAAGTCACTCTTTTTAGAGAATTCAACTATTTCAGCCCACTCCTCTTTTGTAGCAACTTCGTTAGCTATGTGATTAGATGGATTTGCCATTCTAACATATGATTGAGTTACCATATATTTAGCTAATCCTGCAGGGTCTTTAAAGTTTTCATCTTTTAAATAATACTCTCTTGGAAGTTTTTTTACAGTTTTTTCTAAAATAGAGTTAAACTGCTCTTGATCTGCTTCTGTGATCTCTCCCTTTGTCTTTAAAGAATCTAAAAACTTTACTTGTTTTTGATCTAGTTTTTGGTTTCTTGCTAAATAACTTATTGGTTGATCTGCTCCATACCAATCCTCTAATTCAGACTCTCCTATTATTACTGTACTGAATGTCTCTTCCCAGTTTTTCATAGCCACTGTATCCACTTTATACTTCTCTTGTAAATTAACATTGTTTTTATTTAGTGAGCTACATGCTGTTAATGTAGCTAACATTGCAACTAGAACTATAGTTTTTTTCATTTTTCCTCCCTACACTCTTCCACAACATTTTCCGTATATTTTTCCACTTCCACACTTACAAGCTGAATCGAAATCTAATTCCTCTTCTACCCCTGGCTCTACAACTTCCTCTTCAGGATTTTTAACAACAACTTTAAACATATATGATGTTGTCTCTGTTTTTATTGTTGATAACATTCTAGAATACATATCTCCAGATATGATTTTATATTCTACTAATGGGTCCTTTTGTCCATAAGATCTTAAATAGATACCTTCTCTTAAAGCATCTAAAGCTTTTAAATGTTCTCTCCATCTAGCATCTACAACTTCAAATAAAACATACTTTTCTACTTTTCTCATAATTTCAGGAGTTATTTCTTCCTCTTTTTTCTCATAATCTTTTTCAATATCTTTGTATATTTTATCAGCATACTCTTCAACTGTTAAAGCTTTATATTCTTGCATATCTGTTATTTCATATCCATATTTTTCAAGAAGAACATCTTTAACTCCAACAATATCCCACTCATCTTTAAATTCTCCTACAAATCTTTCTACGATTATATCAGAGATACTCGATTTTAACATTCCTAAAATTGTTACTTTTAGGTCTTCTTTCTCTAAAGCTTCGTTTCTACTTGCATAGATTGCCTCTCTTTGTTTGTTCATTACATCGTCAAATTCAAGAAGATTTTTTCTAATTCCAAAGTTTCTTGATTCAACTTTCTTCTGAGCGTTTTCAATAGCTTTATTTATCATTCTATGTTGGATAGATTCTCCTTCAGGTAATCCAAGCTTCTCCATTACTCCTTGAATTCTTTCAGATCCAAACAACCTCATTAGGTCGTCCTCTAAACATAGATAAAATTCAGATGCTCCTGGATCTCCCTGTCTTCCTGCTCTACCTCTTAACTGATTATCTATTCTTCTAGACTCATGTCTCTCTGTACCTAAAATAAATAATCCACCTGCTGAAATTACTTTTTGCTTTTCCTCTTCACATTCAACTTTATATTTATCTAAAATTACTGGATAATTTCCAGCATCTCTACTTCCAATCTCTGCAATAGCTCTAAACTCTGGATTTCCTCCTAGCATGATGTCAGTTCCTCTACCTGCCATGTTAGTAGCTATTGTTACTGCCTGGTATCTTCCTGCTTGAGCTACAATCTCAGCCTCTTTAGCGTGTAATTTAGCGTTAAGGACATTGTGAGGTATACCTTTTTCTTTTAATAACTCTGACAGTTCCTCTGAACTTTTTATTGATACAGTACCAACTAAAACTGGTTGTCCTTTTGCATAAAGCTCTTCTATTCTTTTTATAATAGCATCTGTTTTCTCTTTTTTTGTTTTATAAACTAAATCAGGGAAATCAACTCTTTGTACAGGCTTATTTGTTGGTATTACAATTACCTCTAAGCCATAAGTATGCATAAATTCTGCTGCTTCTGTTTCAGCTGTTCCTGTCATACCAGCTAATTTATCATACATTCTAAAGTAGTTTTGAAGTGTTATTGATGCAAGTGTTTGATTTTCTCCAGCAACATTTACTCCTTCTTTTGCTTCAATAGCTTGATGAAGACCATCAGAGTATCTTCTACCTTCCATAGCTCTTCCAGTAAACTCATCAATTATAACTACTTCTCCCTCTCTAATTAAATAGTCTCTATCTTTTATAAATAGTTCCTTTGCTTTTAAGGCTTGGTTTAAATAGTGAGTTAACTCAACATGCTCAGGCGAGTATAAGTTATCTATATTTAATAATTGTTCTACTTTTTTAATTCCTTTATCTGTTAAAACTATGTTTCTAGCTTTTTCATCTACTTCATAGTCTCCCCATTGCTCATCAGGAATATTCATCTCTTTTTTTGTTTTAGCATCTTTTATTTTTTCTGTTTCAAAACTTCTATCTAATCTGAATGCTACCTGACAGAAAATAGAGTACCATTTTGTCGTTTCTGAAGCTGCTCCTGATATGATTAAAGGCGTTCTAGCTTCATCAATCAGTATTGAGTCTACCTCATCCACTATACAGAAATTTAACGGCCTTTGAACCTTATCTTCAACTTTATTAACCATATTATCTCTTAAATAGTCAAATCCAAATTCAGAGTTTGTACCATACGTAATATCAGATTCATAAGCAGCTTTTCTTGCTGAATTTTCCATTCCGTTTACAATTACACCTGAAGTTAATCCTAAGAATTCATAAACTCTTCCCATTAACTCTCTATCTCTTTGAGCAAGATAATCATTAACAGTTATAACGTGAACTCCTTTTCCACTTAAAGCATTTAAATAAACTGGAGCTGTCGCAACTAATGTTTTTCCTTCTCCTGTTTTCATCTCTGTTATTTTTCCCTCATGAAGTACAATTCCACCAACTAACTGAACATCGTAGTGTCTCATTCCATGAACTCTTTTTGATGCCTCTCTTACAACCGCAAAAGCTTCAACTAGAATATCATCCAATGTTTCGCCTTTCTCTAATCTTTGTCTAAATTCGTAAGTTTTCCCTTTTAACTCATCATCTGAAAGTTTTTCTATTTCAGGTTCTAATGAGTTTATCATTGTCACTAATTTCTTGATTCTTTTAATCTCTCTGTCATTTCTTGTACCAAAAATCTTCTTTAATAAATCTCCAAACATCCTTACGTCCTTCCTAGCTTTATTATGCTTATTTGTTACTCAATATATTACCATAATTAGATTTATTAGTCAATTTATAGCCCATATCTCAGATATTTGACCGTTGGTTCAAAAAAAGCTATTAATTTATACTAATTTATGTTATATTGTAATTAAAGTAACAATATATTTTAGGAGGTTTTTTATTTTGAGTATATTTAATTCTGCTAAGAAGATAATTCCTGGCCTACTACTTTGTATTTTGATTGCGCAGCTTGGTGTTTTTCTTGGGAAATTTGTACCAACCATTGGTGGAGCTCCCCTTGCTATTTTCTTAGGAATTATAGCTGGAAACTCTTTTGCTAAATCAGCTATTTTTGCTCCTGGTTCTAAATTTTCGGAAAGTGATTTACTTGCATATTCAATTGTTTTATTAGGTGGTACTTTAAGTATTAATACTATTTTACAACTTGGAATTTCTGGTATCGCTTTTATTCTTTTACAAATGACTTTAACTATTGCTTTAACTATGTTTATTGGTAAAAAACTTGGATTCTCTAAACAATTCAGAGCTCTTATGGCAAGTGGTAATGCTGTTTGTGGTTCTTCTGCAATTGGAGCTAGTTCTCCTGTAATAAATGCTGAAGATAACGATAAAGGTATATCTATCACTATTGTCAACTTAACTGGAACTATCCTTATGTTTGCTTTAATTCCTATAGCTAGTTATCTATATAATTTTGAAACTTTACAAACTTCAGCTCTTCTTGGAGGGATTTTACAATCAGTTGGTCAAGTTATTGCTGCTGGAAGTATGGTTAACCACAACGTTCTTGAAATGGCTACTATTTTTAAAATTGTAAGAATTGTATTTCTAGTTATTGTTGTTCTTTGGCTATCTAGAGAGTTTAATAATAAAGAGCTTGAAATGGATACTGAACTTGCTTTAGAAGAGGAAGCATATAGTAAAAAGAAAAATAGAATATCTGTACCCTGGTATATCATCGGATTTTTTATTCTTTGTATTTTATTTAGTTTTGGCTTAATCCCTGGTGAAATATCTAAAGCGTTTAAATTAGTTTCATCCAAATTTGAAATTGTTGCTCTTGCTGGTATTGGTATGAGAGTAAATATCAGTGAGCTTGTTAAACAAGGTCCTAAAGCTTCTCTTTATGGTTTATTAGTTGGACTGAGTCAAATTTTTATAGCTATTATTTTAATAAAAATCTTTATATAAAATAAAAACTGGAGAGATTCCAGTTTTTATTTTTTCAATATAGTAGCAATATCTAAAAGATCTTTTCCTATCGGATACTTACCTTTAATATCTTCTTCTATTTTTTTTCCATAACCAGTTAAAACTAAAATTGATGTTAAACCCGCTTTTTTTCCAGCTTCTAAATCTCCTTTTTTATCTCCAATCATAAAAGAGTTATTTGTATCCACATTATATTTTTTTATCCCTTCTAATAGCATTCCAGGATTAGGTTTTCTACAACTACAATCTACTTTATATTCCCCTATTCCTTTTTCTGGGTGATGAGGACAATAGAAGCACTCTAAAATATCTATTCCAAACTCTTTTAATTTTTTCACCATTTGATTATTTAAAATTATTAAATCATCTTCGGTATAGTACCCTCTTCCAATACCCGATTGATTGGTTACAACAATGAACTCATATCCTAAATCTCTCAACTCTTTCAATCCCTCTATTGCATTCTTTTCAAATTCAAAATCTTCCCATTTATGAAGATATGATTTTTCTACATTTATTGTTCCATCTCTATCTAAAAATATAACTTTTCTCATAATCTCTCCCTTTCTTTTTTATATATTATATCATTCTTATAAAGGATTTTTTAGTTTATTCAGAATATAATTTATATTAAGTAGTTGGGAGGGATTTTTATGGATTTAAAAGATTTTATTAAATTTATTGGTTCTTTAGCCTTTATATCAGCCATTTTAACAGTAACTGTATTTATTCTTAATTATAGATATAAAGAGTTTTTAAATAAAATTCTTAAAGAGAAGTTGAGCCATCTTCAATTGCATAAAATTTTAGGCACGGCTACAATAATATTAGGAACAACACATGGTTTAGGAATGGCCCTTACTTACCCTGCGGTATTAAAAAAATATACAGGTCTTAGTGGACTTCTTCTTCTAAGTTTATTTTGGATTTTAGGAATACTTCCTTTTATTGTAAAAAAAGTTCCTGTAAAATATAAAAAAAATGTACTTAAAAGTCATAAAATTTTAGGTGGGATTATATTTATATTTATTATTATTCATATATCGCTTTAGAAGATTGCATGAATAATACTCTCTATTCTTGTTATTTTATTGTGCCTTATAGTACCATTTTTTGGAGCTATAAGCTTTTTTTTACAAAAAATAAAAAAGATTGGCAACTTCCTATCCTCCCAGGGGGCTGCCCCCCAAGTACTTTCAGCGTTTATGGGCTTAACTTCCAGGTTCGAAATGTTACTGGGTGTACCTCCATAGCTATCGTTGCCAATCA
>NZ_JBOFXD010000077.1:0-27645 GCF_051653945.1 Cetobacterium sp. | reverse complement strand
TCTTCATTCAAATATATTTAAAGTCCTAAGACTTACGTTTACACCATTTATTGGTTTGCCATTTCTGGCGTTTTGTTATTTTCATAACTTCTGACTATTTTCTCTATTCGGTTGTTAATGTCCTTTTCTATAATTCTTGTCAGTGACTTTTTCCGCTGACAAGAATTATAGTACCACAATTTTAAAACTAAGTCAACTTTTTTTTACAACATTTATATTTTTTTACAATTTAATAGTTTTTAAAATGATATAACATAACACTTCTTTCCACTCTTTTTTGCTTCATATAACAATCTATCCGCATCTGTGTAATTCTCCAAATAGTTTTTTGTTATATCTATTTTTTTTATTCCCACACTTATAGATAAATCTGGTTTGAAATTAAGGTCATTCAAATCACTGTAAATATTTTTTAATATTTTCTTTACCTCAGATTCCTCTCCATTGACTAATCCCGCAAACTCATCTCCTCCTATTCTAAAAAATACTCCTTCAGAGTATCTATTTAGAATTTCTCCTAATTTTTTTAAATATTTATCCCCTTTAATATGACCATAAATATTATTCAAATCTCTCAAATCATCTAAATCAATTAAAAACAAGTAGTACGAATCTACTTCGTTTCCATATATATAATCTATCATCTCTAAAAATTTTCTCCGATTATAAAGCCCTGTTAATGAATCAATTTCAGCTAAACTCTTCTGTTTCAACTCTTCTGTAATATCTTTAGCAATACCTAAGACTCCTCCATCAACAAACTCTTTCAAAACTTGATAACTTCTATTATTAAATCTCTCAATCCCTATGTATGAACCTTTTTTTATTGCATTTAAATCTCCATTAAAACATTGATGGTAAAGTTCTTCTGGTAGTAACTCTTTATCTGTTTTACCGTAAACTTCTTCTCTTTTTTTTCCAAATAATTTAGCAAAACTTATATTTAAATACTCATATTTTAAAGATGAATTTTTAAAAAATAGTAAATCTTGACTGCGGTCTAATATTTTTGTCAAATGTTGGAATTTTTTCTCTTCTTCACTTAAATTTAAAAACTCTACGACAACATACCCATCACTTAAATATATTTTTAAATTTAATTTTAAACTCTTTCCATTGGAATCAAAATGAAAGTCTGACAAAATCTCTTTTTTATAGCAATAGGTAAGACTTTGATACTATCGTCATCTTTTCCCCTGCTCCACACCGTACGTGAGATTTTCACCTCATACGGCGTTCCATCACTAATATTTTTTATTGACTTTAAGATTAGTAACTTGGGGCTATCCCTCCACTACTTGTTATCATAGTTTCATTGGTACTACACCCCTTCTCCCACAAGGCTAAAGAAATTTCGTTAAATCCTTAACTTATATTCACCAACCCTCTAACTAGGTTTTATATTGTGCCTTGCTTTCCACGTTCCATATTTTCTATCATTAAATCTACTTAGGTCGTTACTATAAGCCTGTAAGCTGGATACTGCCTATAACAGTATAACGATTTTCATAACCAAAACTTTTACTAATCGCCACTTACCCCACAATTTTGTGGTTACAACATTTCTATTGCATCAGAATTTAGACTTGTACACTCATAACTTCGTCGGTATTTTTATACATTCTAACCATATAGATTTGACTCCCAGTCTATCATTACCTCGACCACTTCTGGTTCGCATTTCCTCAGCCTCACTGTTAGGGATAACTCTCAACTGACTTTACCGAGCTTTATACCATCAGATTTAGTTAGAATCTAATCGCATATCGGAGTATTAGAGGAAGCATTTCAGGACGTTACCCCTTCATTCTACTTCTCAAAAATATAGTTCTCTGTTAAAGTACTCAGTTTCAAGCTACATTTAACATGCCACAGCTTTTCACTATGAAAACGTGTCACACTTTAGTTTCTATAACTTTATCTATCACTTTATTAATAGTACAAAATTCACATTTATTTGTATGTTGACATTGTTTTTTTTCTTTTAGTGCATTGGTACACCTTAAATAATTTCCTAAAAAAATTTTGCTTTCCTCTCCATAAATTTGGATAATATTTTTATTCATATAGACCACTTCTTTTTTTTCATTCAAAATAATGAATCCATTTTCATGATTCTCTATTATACCTTTAAAAATCTCTCCACTAATCATTCACTTCATTCCCCCCATTACACTCTTCTGTTGATATCTCATTAAACTCTTTCTCATATTCCATAAATTTTTTTAATAAATATGGATCAAAATAAATATGTTCACCCTTTTTTAATATTTCCAAAGCAATTTCATGAGTAAATCTTTCCTTATAACATCTTTTCTGTCTCAAAGCATCATAGACATCCGCTATTATAGTTATCCTCGCTTCCAAAGGTATGTCCTCTCCCTTTAACCCAGTGGGATAACCAGTTCCATCCCATTTTTCATGATGATACTTTGTTATATTTTCTGCAATCACTCCAAACTTAGCTTTTCTCATCAAATTGAACCCTATTTCAGGATGTTTTTTTATACTGTTAAATTCCTCTGTTGTCAACTTACCTTCTTTTAATAAAATTTTATCAGGAATTCCTACTTTTCCAATATCATGTAGTGATGCAAATGTTCTTATTTCTTGGCACACACTATCCTTTATCCCTAGTTTTGTGGCTAAAGTAAACGCTATTTTCCCCACTCTTAAAGAATGTTTTCCCGTATCTTCATCTCTATACAAATTTATTTGCTCTAAACAATTTAAAAAACGCCACTTCATCCCTGCTCCTTTTTCTCTTTACTGTGAATATAATTCTAAATATACAGTTCCTTTGTATTGTCCAGAAGGTATATCCAATGGTAAATCATCCATCTTTCCCGTTAATATAAAAACATTTTTACCAATTTCTTTTTTTTCCTCAATATTAAAATTATCAACAGTTAAAGTACTTTCGCCATTTTTTAGCTCCACTTGAGGTGTTTTTGTTTTTAATTCTAATTTCAGTCCATTTGGATTTTTTACCACTATTTGTGTTGAAGCAGCTACTACAGAACCCTTCTTCTGAGAAAGTAAACTTTTTCTAAAATCTAAAGGCTCAGGTGTTTCAACTGTTAATCCTAAATATTCAAATTTTTGATCGATATCCTCTACAAATTCAACTTTATAGACTTTATCTAAATCGCCATTTTTTTGAATTATTCCAATATACAAATCTGTTGGTTCTATTTGATAAACCAAACTTATTATTTTTTTCCCATTAAAATTTTGTAGTCTATAAGATAAATTTCCATTTTTAATCTCTTTTCCATTTAGTAACTCATTGTTGTAATTAACAACTTTATTATAGTTATTATTTTTACCACTCACTGAAACATAACTTAATTCGTCCAAATTCTCTGTTATATATATCTGATTATTTTCATTTATTTCTAAAAGTACTATTTTCCCTATTCTATCAATTATTCCCGTTATTCCTTTAGATGAAATTTTTTTTATTGTTAAGTCTAAAACAGCCCTTTCTTTTTGAACAACTGTTTCTAAAATATATTCCTGACTAACAGATTTTAAGTTAGATACTAAGCATAGACATAAAAATATTTTCTTTATCATTCTAGGCCTCCTATATTCTCATATATCTCTATCTCCATAGGTATTTCTCCTATGTACTCTCCATCCACATTGTCACTTAAAGAATCGATCTTTCTTTTATCAATAATCCCTATAATTTCGACCTTCTGTCCATTCCTTTTAAAAACAACCCCATTCTTCTCTTCTTCATTCAAAGATATATTTTCTACAATTATCCAATTGTTTTTATTAGTTATAAAAAGTGTTGATGGAAATTTTATTTTTAAAAGTTTCCCATAATCTTTAGAATTATCCTGATCAACTTCGGTAGTTGTAATCTCCAAATATCCCTTAGATATAACCTTTTCTCCCTCCAATTGCACATTTTTTATATTTTTAAAATTTAAAGGTTCTATCACTTTAATAACTATTGTTGCAAACAACAAGTTTGTCATCAATAAAAATAATGCTACAATTCTCATCTTAGATACCATCCTTTAATTCAACAGTCATATATATCTTTTTTCTGTATATTCCATCATCTTTTATTCCATCACCATAAATTACAATTTTATTATTTTCAATAACTTTACTTGTTGAGTATTCAGGCGAAAGTATTTCAACATCAACCTTTCCATCATTATCTATATCTATAACCTTTTCTGTATAAGATAGTTTATATGTTTTGTTTGGATTTTTATTCATTTCTAATTTAAAAGGTATCTCTAATTTTTGTTTATCTACAACTGTTGCTTTCACATCTAAATCCGTTATGATTTGAAGTGGTGTAACGACATTGGCTTGTATTTTCATTGTCATTTCTCTTCCTTGTTCCACCAGCTTCCAATCCCCTGCTGGTAAATTCTGTTCATCATTGGAATAGCTTTTTACCATAATAACAATCATTATTATAATCACTTTAATTAACAATTTACTTTTTTTCATTTTTCACCTCTTTACCTACATTCAATTGGAAGTTTACTATATCGTCCTCCCCATCTAAGTGCCTAACTTTTATATTTTCTTCCATCTGATCTATACTATACTTTTCTCCCCAATACAAAATTTCTATTTGATAATCTCCAGGATATATTTCACTTAAAAAGAACATACCATCATCTTCTACAGTTAATTTCTCTATTAAGTTTCCTTCTGAATCCTTTACCCTAACCGATAGTTCTTGCATCAACGTAATTTTTTCCAACTCTGTCAAAACAATACCATTTGTATCTATCTGTCCAATTAAATTTACCTTAGTTTTCACTGGAATATAAGCTTCTATAGTACCTACTCTTTTCCCTTGAATTTTAAGTTTATTTTCTCCAACAGTATAAGACGGTCTTTGAATTTTCAAATCTAAATCGTAGAGAATATTATTGGGAACACCGTAAATCCATGCTTCTCCATTGTCATCAGTAAAAGCTGTCTTCTGACCAATTTTAATTTCATTATGTGGCATTTTCTTTTCATCTTCATCATAGATACCATTGTTATTTTCATCTAAAAATGTTATTGCTTTTATTCTAGAAGAATCCATTGTTTCTATATTTTCTTTTACATTTTTCAAATCTATTATTCTGTCTACCCCTAAATTATAAACTGTTTTCCTTGATCCTGGTGATGTCACACTAAAATTAAACCAATTATCTAAATCTAGTTGGAATTTGATTCCTATAGCTTTTTCGCCTTTGTTTGTATAATCAAAGACTAATGAATAATCTACTTTTGAAGTTAAATCCTTATTATTAAATGATAGTGTTGTTGTGTACTCTTTCCCATTGTCTCGCCATCTGTTTGTCAATTTTGTATTAAATAGATAGTATCCTGTATAGTAACCTGATACTGAATATTCTTGTCTTGACTCTCTATCTATTTTATAATCTGCTGTAACCAATAAATTTTTGAATGGTAGATTATAATTTATTCCTACATCATAGTTAATTTCTCTTTCTTTTTTTCCATTGCTACTATTTAAAACCTCTCTATATTTATGGTCAGTATAGTTATATATTATTTGAAAAGTCGAGGCATTATATTCAATACTATATCTCTGTTTAAATCTCTCTTCATAATATTTATCATAGCTCTCTAACTTCGACCTAAGTTTTATCCTCTTTATATCAACTTCCGTTTCAAAATAGTCTATTTTTCTATTATTAGTTACGTATTCACTTCCAAAGACCAGTGTGTAATCATTCTTTTTAAAACTATTTCCATAGACCAACTCTGGATTAAAGGCAGTTATTTTTTTGTATTGCTCCTCTTCATCCTCTTCATAAAATCTATTGACTCCTACTCCTAAAGTTAAGTTATCTGTTATACCGTAATAAACATTTGCATTACCTCTATAACTATCTCCTCTTAAATCCTCTCTCATTTCAAAATCATATTCTATTTCACCTTTAGTTTGCTGATTATATGATTTATTTGTTGATATATCTATGACACTTATTGTCCCATCAGGAGAATATATTCTTATAGAGTATTCACGGTCCCTTTTAACCTCAGGTCCACTGAACTCTATGACTCCATTTTCAGAGTCTTTTACATCAATTGGAAATCCCAAATAAATAAGTTCAACTCTGCTTCCTAGAGGTACGTTTTCTTTAATTACAACTTGATCTCCAACAGTAAAGTACCCTTTTTCTTTTTTAAAAGATAGTCCCAGTTCTCGCTTCTCACTTCCATAGCTTCCCACTTCTAACGAATGACCCTTGTATAACTCTGGGTAGTATATTCTTACATCTCCAAATTGACCATTCTTCACATCATAGCTTGTTGTCAACTCTCCGTATAAAAATCCCCCTTGATACTCTAAGCTTGATGTCCAATCCCCTTCTTTTTCTCTTTCTTTATAACTATAATCTATTTTTGTTCTCAAATAACCTAAATCAAAAAGTGAATTTTCATGGGTATAAACAACTAGATTCTTATCATTTTCCTCTTGAAATCTACTTAATCTATTATCAATCTGATTTTTTATCTCATATGGCGTTTTAAATTTTAATATCGTTTTTATCTTAAAGTTATTATCATCCCTCTCAAAACTTTTTGTTAAAAAATTTTCAAATAGTTCACTCTGAATATAAACTTCTCCGTCCTCTAAAAATATCTCATCATTATAACTACTTTTTTCTCCATCTATTATAATTTTCTTATTTTTTAAGTTTATTTGAAATTCCAAAAGTTCTTCGCCTAAGAGTGCTTTCAGCTCCCTATCTTTCAGCTCATAATTATTCAAGTTTATAATTGAGAAAAATTCTAGTAAAGGAAAATATATTTTCCCCTCTTTTATTTTTGCTTTAAACGAGTTGTTTCTCAATGTATTATTCAATGTTATTTCATACAAATACGCAGTGTTAGAATCTCCTGTTCCTAAAATCTCATCTTTTAGCACCTCATATTCTTCAGCGGTTATTAACCCATCTTTTAAAAACCCTTCAATCTCTTCTAATTCAAACTCTGATGCTAATATTATATTTAAAGAAGCTACAAAAATACCAATAATAATTATTGCATTCTTAATCTTCATATTTTCAACCTCTTAACTACCCTATTCTTATCCTTTATTACTACTTCATTATAATTTTTAAGATTTTCATTCTTTTTAATTTCTGGAAGAGTTGACAAATCAAACTCTTTTTTAGGCAAGATTCTTCCTGCTCCTAAATAATACTCTTGCTTTGAAGCTGTGTTTACTAAATAAAATGTAAATGTTGCTCTTTTTTCACCATTATTTTTTACTTTCCCATTAATCTTTCTTTTATTCTGATCTAGTTCTATATTTTTACCATCTAACTCTAGTGGCAAATCACCTACAAAACCAGCTATCTCCATTTTTAAATTTGTTAAAATATTTAAAGACCTATTTTTTTCAATTATATCTTTTTCCGTTACAATCGGTAGTTCTTTTATCCCTAATATAGCCGTATATTCACCTTTCTTTAATTTCTCTGGAGCTTTTACAAAAACTGTCAATTTTCTTTTTTCTCCTGGATTTAAAGTCATTGTCTTGGGATAATATTCAATCCATTGACTCATATCTTTTTCATCAGATATCTTATCTATATAAAAAATGTATCTAACCTTGCTTAGAGTAGGATTAGACAGTTCATATACCTCGCTACCTCCATTTTTATCTATATTTTTATCAAATATAGTTGGATATATTTGTAAATATGAGTATATATTTACATTTATGAATATATACACTAATATATATATTAATTTCTTCATTTTACTCTCCCCTTAGAAAAAAAAACCACTATTTGAAAATAGTGGTTTTATGAATATTTAAAAGTAGTAATTAATTTGCTAAAACCGTTACTGATAATGTTGAAGTATTTGCATAGTTTCCTATAGCTTTACCAAGTAACTCATCTTTTTGTACTGTTGATTTAAAATTAACCTTTACAGAATTTCCATTCGTTGTTACTGTACCTGTATCATTAGTATTACCTCCTGCTATTGTTAGAGAATTCTTACCATTTTCTATCGTTGCATCTTCTATTAATCCTGTTAATGTATGAGCTATTCTTTCTATAGAAGTTTTACCCCCATCTACTACTAGATCATTAGCACTAGCTTTTGATGCATCTAAGTCCAACTTTAATTTTCTTCCAGCAGGTAATGGTCCACTAGCAGTTTTTATAACCACTGGTTTCGGCCCTATAGCTGTTGAATCTCCTGTTTTATCTGGAGTTCCGTGATCTAACACTAGAGCATCCCCTTCTGTTCCGTCGTCACCTGGCGTAACTATAATTCCAGTATCTTCTATCTTTAGTTGTGTCTGTATGTCTATTGTCGTTGTTGATGATTCTGCTGCCATTGCCATTGATGATAACACTAATAATCCTAATAATAATCCCTTTTTCATAATAATTCCTCCAACATTAATTTTTTGTTTTTCTTTTAATTCCAATAAAAAAGCTGCACTAATAGTATTAGTGCAGCTGGCTGTCATGTTAAAGACCCTTTAGCTTTGCGTCATACAGTTTCCTGTATTTTGCCGTTATTTATTTCCAGTTTATATATGAGGTAATTATAAACCATTTTTTTATTTTTGTCAACTTTTTTATTTCGCTAAAACCACTACTGACAGATGTGATACATTCTTATATATTCCTGCAGTTTTACCAGTCATTTCTTCCTCTGATATAGCTGATATTAAGTTGACTTTTAAAATATCTTTTGTTGTCGTTACCTCAATATTATCATTTAATGTATTCCCTGAAATGCTCAAAATATTTTTTTTAACTAATCCATTTTCTATGGTTCCTGTTAAAGTATGAGCCATTTTTACAGCTTGTGATGTTCCTATCCCATTTACACTCAAATCATTCTTATTTATTTTATCTGCATCTAATCCCACTCTTACTAGTATCCCTTCAGGTAACGCTCCAACTGTTGACTTTATATACGCTATTTGAGAAGCCTCAGAATTTGATACCACTTTTTTCGTTCCGTGCTCTAAATATATTTTACCTGATGTCGTTCCAGATTCATCTGGAGTTATCACAACTCCATTTCCAATTAGAGTTAAATTTGTTTCCAAGTATATACTCTTTATTTCGCCTTTAAGTGTCAACCCTATAAAAAATAAACCAATCATAATTTGTATTTTCATAGTATTTCCCTTTTATATTTTTGCTTTTAAAATACTTATATTAGTAGAAGCTTCAATCAACTCTATCTCATACGGATCTTTTTCACTCATCCCTTTCAAGTCAATAGTTGTTTTTACCTCTCCATTTTTTCCAATTCTTCCCAAATCTCTTCTCAACACTTTATCATTTTTACCTTTTATAACAGCTGTTAATTCCACGCCTCTTTTATCACTTAGATTTTTAAAAGAAAGGTCTAAATTAACATTTTTATCTTTTAAATACACTTTACTTTGTTCAAGTTTTAGTTGTGGCTTAATATCCCCAACATATCCAACTAACTCTATCGCAGCTCTTATCTTAACTGCTGATGCTGCTTTTATATCTGAACTTTCTTCACTTTTATCTAGCACTTCTATTGGTAGCGAATCTAATAAAAATCCATACTCTCCTTCAGGAGTTCCTTTTGGTGCTTGAACAAAAACTTTTAAAACTCCTACTTGCTCTGGTTTTATAGTCAAAACTTTTGGATACAACTCCACCCACTTACTCATATCCCCTCTATGTGAACTTCCAGGTAATGGCGTAAACTTATACCTTATTGTTTTATTCCCTGTATTTGGAAAATAGAACTCTCTAAATCCTTTCCCATCATCTATTCTTTTCTCAAAAAATATGGGGCTCATTTGAAAACTAAACGCTACTAAACTTAGAATAAAAAAATATATAAAACAAATTCTTTTTCTCATCTTTTCCCTCCTTTTATTTTATTGCTGAGTAATTGTAATAGTAAGTGTGCTACTATTAAAATACCTACCTGGATACCTCTCTATTACCGTATCATGACCGCTTAAAGCGGATGTCATCTTCAGTTCTACTTCACTATTAGTTATCTCAAATTCTGCTGAACTAACACTTATTCCACCCGAATTACTATAATTTGCCTCATATGATAACTCAGAAGATCCTGTATTAACTTTTGCTCCACTTTCTATATTCAGATGATATTGATGTGGGAGTATAACTCCATTATATTTCTCATTAGGCGGTCGATTCCACGAACCCTCATTGCCATTCAAGTCTATATTATTAAATTTTTCATGGACTAAGTAGGCTTTACTTCTTTTTTCTCCATCTATTTGAAATTTTATTTTCCCCCTTTCTGGAGCTCCCTTTACAAAAAACTCTTGGTGTTTTTCACTTACCCTTCCTAGATTTACCGCATCCCAACTTCCATGATAAAATTCTAGTTTTCTTAGGTCACTTCCATTTTCACCTACTATAGTTATAAATTTATTAACTTCCGCTATTATATCTACACTTATTTCTTTAGGAATACTTTTAATATTTGAATCCATCTTTGGATATGATACTTTAGTCAACAAAATCATCAATAGAATTATTCTCTTTCTCACTCTCCACCTCCTTAATTTTGATTAATTAGCTAAGATTTTTATTGAAATCGTAGAAGTATTAGTATACTCTCCTTTAGGTTTATTTGCCATAGCAGCTTTGCTCACTTCTGAAACAGCTTTTAACTTTACCACTTGATCACATCCCTCAACTATAGCTGAAGCTGTCTTTTTATCGCCCTCTACCATAATAGTTTTACTTTCTTTTACTCCACCTAATACTGCTGATAATCTATGTGGAATAACTTTAGAGGTATCTCCACCTAAAACTAAATTATTTCCACTAGTTGATGAGGATTTTAAAGTGACCTCCATTCTCAATCCATCTAGAACAACTCCGTCTGGAGCAAATGTCTTTATATCTATTGTTGATTCTACTTTT
This sequence comes from Cetobacterium sp., assembly GCF_051653945.1. Lineage (GTDB taxonomy): Bacteria > Fusobacteriota > Fusobacteriia > Fusobacteriales > Fusobacteriaceae > Cetobacterium_A. Next base: position 16,711 of record NZ_JBOFXD010000077.1, on the reverse strand, counting down.
GAATCTGAGTTTGGAGTTTCATGATTTAAATTTATACCACCAGATGTTATTATAATTCCACTAGATACTACATCTACATATGAATAAAGCTCTATCTTAGAGAAACTTGGTCCTGCAAGAATATCTATTGTCAATAATAACATCATTATAATTTTAAACATTATAGCTCCTCCTTTTTTCAAAAAAAAAGCTGCACTAATTTATTAGTGCAGCTGGCTGTCATTTTAAAGACCCTTTAGCTTTGCGTCATATAGTTTCCCATATTTTGCATATTAATTATACATTACTCTTATTGTCATTTTTCCTTTTAAATCCTTCTCAGTATTACCTAAAGCTATATCCCCTACAACTTTTTCGTTGTTGTATGTTATTTTAGAGTTTAAATCAACTAATATTTTCTCTCCTGATAAATCACTCAATTGAATTTTTCCATCTTCAGATTCTTTAATTGAAACTACAACTTTATCTGATTCTAATCCTGAAACTTTGAATTTAACATTTTTATCTGAATCTATTATCTTTGAACACTCCATGTTTGTTGTGTTCACTAGTCTTAATGTTGTTGAAACATCAACTGATGTTCCTGTTGAAGCTAATGCTCCTAAAAAATTTAATACAAAAAATATAGCGAAGTAAACTTTCTTCATTTTAATCCTCCTAAAATTCAATAATAAAATTCAATTTTAAATTAAAATAAAGTAGTATTAACTTCTTTATATACTGCAACTGGCTGCCATTTTAAAGGCCCTATAGCTTTGTGTCACTGAGTTTCCTCAGTTTTACCTTTATTTTAATTCTTACAATTTAAATACACCACAATTATACTTTATTACTTTTCTTTTGTCAATACTTTTTCCCTGTTATACCTATTCCTATTTCGTTATATATTGTAATTTTATTTTTATCTTCATCACTTAAATTATAAGGTAATTCTTTAAATATAATATAAGTTTTATGTTCCTTATTCAGATCTATCTCCTTATTTATCTTATATAAAACTTTGACAACTTTTTCACCTTTAGGTGGAATTGTTACTATTTTCGGAAACACCTCTATAATTTTTTCAAATTTACTATTTTTAAACTCTGTTGGCGTTTCAAAGTATGATAACAACTTCATCGTTTTCTCCGTATTATTGATTAAATAAATTTCTTCTACACTATTTTTTAATAAATTGATTTCAACTTTTGTAGGTGCTACTGAAATGTTAAACCCCGCTGAAAAATTTATTTGAACCATTAAAAAGAATACATATATTTTTAGCACGTACTTTTTAAACAATTTTATCATCCCCAGTTGTCTACTATTTTAAATATTTACCGATGGCTATTTAGAATAGTTTGGTGCTTCTTTAGTTATAATAATATCATGTGGATGACTCTCTTTTAATCCTGCCCCTGTAATTTTCACAAATTTTCCATGAATTTTTAAATCTTCAATTGTTGGTGTTCCACAATATCCCATCCCAGCTCTTACTCCTCCACACAATTGAAAAACAACATCTTTCAAACTTCCCTTATACGAAACTCTTCCCTCTATTCCCTCAGGAACTAATTTTTTAGCATCATTTTGGAAATATCTATCTTTTGATCCTCTTTTCATTGCTGCCATTGAACCCATTCCTACATATACCTTATATTTTCTTCCTTCATATATCATCTCTTCTCCAGGTGCTTCAGTTGTTCCTGCTAATAATCCTCCTAACATTACACAATCTGCCCCTGCAGCTAAAGCTTTTACCATATCTCCAGATAATTTTATTCCTCCGTCTGCTATAACACCAATACCTCTTGTTTTACAAACTTCATATACATCATTTACTGCTGATAATTGAGGAACACCTACACCAGCTACAACTCTTGTTGTACAAATCGATCCTGGTCCTACTCCTACTTTTACAGCATTTACTCCAGCTTCTATTAAATCTAAAGCCGCTTCAGCAGTTACTATATTTCCACCAATTATATTTAATTTAGGGAAGTTTTCTCTGATCTCTTTTATCTTTTCCATAACACCTTTTGAATGTCCATGTGCTGAATCTACAGTTATTATATCTACACCAGCTTCTACTAAAGCTTTTACTCTTTCTAAAGTATCTGCTCCAACACCAACTGCTCCACCAACTCTTAATCTCCCTTGAGAATCTTTACAAGCAAATGGGTACTCTACTAAATTATCGATATCCTTTATTGTTATCAATCCTTTTAATTTTCCATTTTCATTAACTATTGGTAATTTTTCTATTCTATTTTCTAGTAAAATATCTTTTGCTTCTTCCAGTGTTGTTCCAACAGGTGCTGTTACTAAATTCTCTTTAGTCATGATATCACTTACTAATTGATCCATGTCTTTTCTATATTTCAAATCTCTATTTGTTATGATACCAATCAATGACCCGTCCTCTTCAATTACTGGCAATCCTGATATTTTATATCTTCTCATTATCTCTTCAGCATGCCATACTGTAGAATCTTTAGTTAAAGTTACTGGATTTTTTATCATTCCACTTTCATTTCTTTTTACTCTATCTACTTCAGCAGCTTGATCCTCTATACTCATATTTTTATGGATAAATCCAATTCCACCCTGTCTTGCTAAGGCTATAGCTAAATCTCCTTCTGTCACTGTATCCATCGCTGCACTTAAAACTGGAACATTTAATTCGATATCCTTTGTAAGTCTTGTTTTTAAACTCACTTCATGCGGTAATACCTCTGATCTCGCTGGAACTAATAGCACGTCATCAAAAGTTATTGCTTCTTTTATTATTTTTCCATTCATCATTTTCCTACTGCCTCCAATTACAATTTTCCAATTTTTAAATAAAGACCTGCACTTTTTTTTAGTACTGTGCAGGTCTTTTTTTATTTATTTTCGTTATTATAGCACATTTTTGAACCTATGTCATTTCTAAAAAATAATTTTTCACAATTTATTTTTTTTACATCTAAATAAGCTTTCTTTTTTGCTTCTTCCAAAGTATTTCCGTAAGCTACTACAGATAATACTCTTCCACCATTTGTTTCAATTTTATCATGAACTTTTCTAGTTCCCATGTGAAATACCACAGATTCCAAATCCTTTGGTATCTCTATTTCACTTCCTATTGTCGATGATTTCGGATAATTTTCTGAAGCCATTACCACCGCTACCGTATATCTATTATCCCACTCTAAGTTTACATCTTTATTTTCCATTAAATCCAATATTGCTTTAACAAAATCTGATTTTAATCTTGGAAGAATCCCCTCAGCTTCAGGATCTCCAAATCTAGCATTAAACTCTATTGTCTTTACACCATCTTTTGTTAACATTATTCCACCAAAAAGAAATCCTCTAAATGAAATTCCATCTTTTGCCATTCCTTTAGCCATTGGTTTTAGTATTTTTTCTAAAGTTTCATCTATTATATTTGAATCAATCTTATCTACTGGTGAGTAAACTCCCATTCCACCAGTATTTGGCCCTTCATCATTATCATAAACCCTTTTATGATCTTGAGCTATTTCCAATGGAATTACTGTTTCGCCATTTGTTAGAGCGATTATAGAAAATTCAAACCCATCTAAGTACTCTTCTATTACAACCTTATTGTTAGGGATACTAAAAGCTATTTCTAAAGCTTCAATTGCCTCTGGTATTGAAAATGCAACAGTTACACCTTTTCCAGCTTTTAATCCATCCTCCTTTATAACTATTGGAGCACCTTTTTCTTCTACATACTTTACTGCTAACTCCAAATTAGTAAATGTTTCATAATCTCCAGTAGGCACACCATATTTTTTCATAAGTTTTTTAGCAAACTCTTTGCTTGATTCAATTTTTGCAGCTTCTTTTGTAGGACCAAATATTTTTAATCCTCTTCTTTCAAATTCATTTACAATTCCTAAAGCAAGAACACTTTCTGGTCCCACAATTGTCAAATCGATTCTATTTTTTTGAGCAAAATCTGCTAACTCTTCTATTTTTTCTTCTGGAATATTAACCAATGTACCTAGGCTTTCCATACCAACATTCCCAGGAGCTATAAATATCTCTTCAACTAAATCACTCTCTTTTACTTTCCATGCAATTGCATGTTCTCTTCCACCTTTTCCAACTATAAGAACTTTCATAAACTCCTCCAAAATTAATGTTTAAAGTGCCTAACTCCTGTAAATACCATAGCTATTCCATATTTATTACATGCTTCTATTGAAAGGTTATCTTTTATTGATCCTCCTGGTTGAATTATAGCTGTAATTCCAAATTTAGCAGCTAACTCTACCGTATCATCCATTGGAAAAAACGCATCAGAAGCTAAAACCGCTCCTTCACACTTTTTTTGTCCCTGCTCTAAAGCTATTTTAGCAGCACCCACTCTATTCATCTGTCCTGCTCCTATTCCTATAGTTTGGTTATCTTTTCCCACAACAATTGCATTAGACTTCACATGTTTTACAACATTCCAAGCAAATATCAATGCTTCTATCTCTTCATCTGTTGGTTTTCTTTCAGTTACACATATAAGTTCATCTTTAGATACTTTCATCTCATCAAACTCTTGAATTAGTGCTCCATCCATAACAGATGTTACTTTCATTTTATTTAAAATCTCACTTTCCATATCAATTTGTAGTACTCTTATATTTTTCTTTTGAGTAATAAGATCTAAAGCTTCTTTTTCAAAATTTGGAGCTATTATAATTTCTAAAAATAGTTTCGATAGATCCTCTGCAACCATTTTTGTTATACATGAATTACTTACAACAACTCCTCCGAAAATCGATATTTTATCAGCTTCATAAGCTTTTTTCCAAGCTTCATCTATATTTTTTCCACTTCCTACACCACATGGATTCATGTGCTTAACTGCAACTACAGTTGCTTCTTTAAACTCTTTCAATATTTCTAATGCTGCGTTAGCATCTTGGATATTATTATATGATAACTCTTTCCCGTGTAATTGTTTGGCGTTTCCCATAGAGTATCCTGCAAAGCTTTTTTTGTAAAACCCAGCTTTTTGATGTGGATTCTCTCCATATCTTAAATCTTGTACTTTTTCGTAAGTTACAGTTATTGTTTCTGGGAATTTCTCTTCCACTTTATTTGTTAAATACTCTGCAATTAAAGTATCATATGATGACGTATGTCTAAATACTTTTGCTGCTAATCTCTCTCTTGTTTCTAATAGTGTATCTCCACCCTCTTTCAATTCACAAACCACTGCTCCATAATCCTTTGGATCAACTATTACTGTTACTGATTTGTAATTTTTAGCCGCTGATCTTAGCATACTTGGCCCACCTATATCTATATTTTCAATTAACTCTTCGTGAGTTACATTTTTTTTAGCTAACGTTTCTTTAAATGGATATAGATTTACAACTACCATATCTATCAAATCTATTTTATTATCTTCTAAAGCTTTTAAATGATTTTTATTATCTCTAACACACAATAATGCTCCATGAACATTTGGATGTAATGTTTTTACTCTTCCATCCATAATTTCTGGAAAACTTGTAATATCGGATATACTTAATGTCTTTATCCCCGCTTCATCTAATGTTTTCTTTGTCCCACCTGTAGAGATTATTTCATACCCTAACTCCACTAACTCTTTAGTTAATTCTACTATTCCTGTTTTATCAGATACACTTATTAACACACGTTTCATCTATATTATTCTCCCTTTTTAAATAACTTTGTTAAAATCATAGGATAAATTCTATGTTCTATTTCATGTATTTTATTTTTAAGATCCTCTAATCCCCATTGAGAATCTATTTTTAATCTTTCTTGATATATTATCTCCCCTGTATCAACTCCACTATCCACATAATGAATAGTCACTCCTGTTTTACTTACTCTAGCTTTATATGCGTCCCCAACACCATCTTTTCCTGGAAATTCAGGTAAATAAGCTGGATGGATATTTATTATTTTATTAAAATACTCCTCCAATAATATTGGTGATATTATCCTCATATATCCTGCTAAAACTATGTATTCTATCTCAGATTCTTTTAATATATCTATAATCTTCTCTTCAAATTCCATTTTTGTGCTGTACTCTTTTGGATCAATAAAATAATATGGTATCCCCAACACCTTTGCTCTTTCTATAGCGTATGCACTCTCTTTATCAACAATTAGAAGTTTAACTTCGTACCCTTTTCCCTCTCCTGACTTTTGAGCTTCAACTATCCTCTGAAAATTCCCACCATTTCCAGAAGCAAAAACAGCAATTTTTACCATTTTATTTCTACTCCTACTTTTCTATTAACTTCCCCTAATATCATTGGCTTTTCTTGTAACTCTTCTAATTTTTCAACTAATTTATCTAAATTTTCTTTAGATACAACAAATATAAATCCAACTCCCATGTTGAATACATTGAACATCTCTTCTTTAGGAATATTTCCTTTTTCTTCTAAAAATTTAAATACTTGAAGCTCATTTATATTTTTAGAATCGATTTCTACTCCCATCCCCTCAGGTATAATTCTAGGTATATTTTCATAGAATCCGCCACCTGTAACATGGCACATTCCTTTTATATCTATAGTTTTTAAAACCTCTTTTACTGTTTTTACATATATCTTTGTTGGTATTAGTAACTCTTCCCCCAAAGAGTTTTCAAATCCCTCATACATCTTTTTCAAATCTAAATTTGCATCTTTTATTATTTTTCTAACTAAAGAAAAGCCGTTTGAATGAACTCCACTAGATGATATTCCTACAAGAACATCCCCCTCTTTTATATCCTTTCCAGTTATTAAATCTTTTTTCTCTACAGCTCCAACTGTAAATCCAGCTATATCATAATGCCCTTCACTGTACATTCCAGGCATCTCTGCTGTTTCTCCCCCTATTAATGCACATTCTGCTTTAACACATCCATCAGCTACACCTTTTACTATAGCTTCAATCTGTTCTGGATAGTTTTTCCCAACAGCTATATAATCTAAAAAATATAATGGCATTGCTCCTTGAACTAAAACGTCATTTACACACATAGCCACAACATCTTGACCTATTGTATCGTGTTTATCCATTTCAAATGCTAACATTAATTTTGTCCCAACACCATCTGTTCCACTAACTAAAACTGGTTCTTTCATTCCAAGTTCTGATAGATCAAACATTCCACCGAACGCTCCTAAACTATTCATTGCCCCTTTTACTTTAGTTCTTTCAACATGACTTTTAATTCTTCTAACTGATTCATATCCAGCTTCTAAGCTAACTCCAGCTTCCATATATTTATTACTCACTTTTATCGACCCCTATTTCTTTAAATTTTCTAATAAACTAAACATACTAGTTGGATATTTTCCAGTAAAACATGCTAAACATATATTTTTTCCTAATCCTTCTACCATTCCATCATTTGATAAAAATGCTAAAGAATCTGCTCCAATATATTCTCCTAATTCTTTTGGCAACAATCTTGTACTTATCAATTCACTATATGTAGAGGTATCCACTCCATAAAAACATGGACTTATTATTGGAGATGAGGCTATTCTCATATGAACCTCTTTTGCTCCTGCATCCTTTAATAATTTTATTATATGTTTAGATGTTGTTCCCCTCACTATCGAATCGTCTACAAGTACAACTCTCTTATCTTTAACAACAGCTTCCATAGCTGAAAGTTTCATCTTTACTCCACGTTCTCTTTGGTGCTGATTTGGCTTTATAAATGTTCTACCCACATATCTATTCTTTACAAGTCCCATTTCATAAGGAATTCCCGAGAAATCTGAGTATCCCATTGCTGAAGATAGAGATGAATCTGGTACTCCTATAACTATATCTGCTTCAACTGGACTTTCTTTCGCAAGTATAGCTCCACATTTTCTTCTGCTTGTATGAACATTTAAACCATTTATACTACTATCTGGTCTTGAAAAATATATGTATTCCATAGAGCACATTTTATCTTGAGTACAATCTATATATTGAAACGATTCTATCTCATCTTTAGAAACTTTTAAAACTTCTCCAGGTTTTAACCCCCTTATATAATCAGCTCCTACTATTTCAAAAGCCGAGCTTTCAGAACTAAACACATATCCATCCTCTAATTTCCCCATCGATAAAGGTCTAAATCCATTTTTATCTCTAATCACAAAAAGATTTTCGTTATTCATTATTAGAAATGAAAAAGCCCCTTCTAATTTAGGTAATGCTTTAAGTATTTTTTCATGAAAATCCCCAACTTCTCTCTGAATTAAGTGTCCTATTATTTCACTATCTGATGTTGTGTGAAAAATACTTCCCATTGCTTCTAATTGCATTTTTAATTCTTTTGCATTTACTATATTTCCATTGTGAGCAATTACAAAATCTCCAGTGTGAGAACGAACTAATATAGGTTGAACATTTTCAATTCCTCCTCCACCTGTTGTTGAGTATCTAACATGACCAATAGACATATTTCCAGGAAGTTTAGCTATTCTTTCTGTATTAAAAACTTCAGTTACTAACCCCTCTCCTTTTTCTCTAATGATACTTTCTCCATCAGAGGAAGCTATTCCAGCTCCCTCTTGACCCCTATGTTGTAATGAATGTAGTCCATAGTATGTTAGTTGTGCTGCATCCTCTACATTAAATACTCCAAATACTCCACACTCTTCATTTATTTTCCCACTTAAAAAATACTCTATCTCTTTTATCATTTTTACCCCACTATTTTATTTAGTCTTGCTAAAACTTCTTGATAAGCTTCTTCAATATCCCCTAAATCTCTTCTAAATCTATCTTTATCCAATTTTTTTCTAGTTTCCTTATCCCATAATCTACAACAATCTGGGGATATCTCATCTGCTAGGATAATATTCCCTTCGTTATCTTTTCCAAACTCTATTTTAAAATCCACTAACTCAATCCCTACTTTATCAAATAAATCTTTCAATAGTTCATTTATCTTTTTAGTTTGAGAATAAATATTTTCTAACTCATCTTTTGTAGCAAGTCCCAAAGCAACTGCATGATAATCATTTATCATTGGATCACCTAGCTCATCTTTTTTATAACATATTTCAAATATTGGGTTTTCTAAAATTTGTCCCTCTTCCATCTTAAAAAGTTTTGCAGTAGATCCTGCTAGAGTATTTCTAACAATTACTTCTAGTGGAATAATCTCTACTTTTTTACAAAGTTGAGCTCGTTCTGATAAATTTTCTACCAAATGAGTTTCTACACCATTTTTCTTTAAATAATCATATATTAATGTTGTAATTTGACTATTTAATATTCCTTTATTGTGTATTTGACCTTTTTTTAAATTATTAAAAGCTGTTGCATCATCTTTATAATAAATAATAACTTCATTAGGATTCTCTGTTTTGTAAACTTTTTTTGCTTTTCCCTCATATAATTTATTTGCTTCTACTAATAACATTTGGTCACTCTCCCATTTAAATATTTATTTTTTAAAATAATTAACTCCATTAGTAAAAATATCTTGCATCTTATTTCCAGCTATATTTTTTAATAGTCCATCCTCATATCTTTCTGAATGTCCCATCTTTCCTAGTATTTTTCCACATTTAGAAACAATCCCTTCTATTGCGTATGTTGACCCATTTAAATTATGATTTTTATCCATTGTCACTTGATTATTTTCATCACAATATTGTGTTATTACCTGTCCATTTTCAAATAATTCTTTTGCAAAATCTTCACTTACTACAAATTTTCCCTCTCCATGAGACATTGGTATGTTATGAGTTTCTCCTACAGTAAATGAGCTCATCCATGGAGAATTATTTGAAACAATCTTTGTGCTAACTACTCTTGATACATGTCTGTTTATATCATTTCTAAACAGTGTTGGTGAGTCTTTAGTTACACTATCTACATTTCCATAAGGTAATAACCCTGATTTTATAAGAGCTTGGAATCCATTACATATTCCTAGTACCAACCCATCATTTTCTAAGAATTTTTCCATACTCTCTTTTATCTTTTTATTTTGTAAAATATTTGCTATAAACTTTCCTGAACCATCTGGCTCATCCCCTGCACTAAAACCTCCAGGAATCATAAATATTTGAGCTGATTTTATTTTTTCAGATAAGGTATCTATACTTTCTTTTATCTCTTCAACACCTAAGTTATTGAATACATATATTTCAACCTCTGCTCCAGCTCTTTCAAAAGCCTTTTTAGTATCATATTCACAATTGGTACCTGGAAATACTGTTACTAAAACTTTCGGTTTATCATAAAGTTTTTTAGCTTTAAACTCTCTTTTAGTAATATATTCTTTTTCAATTACTTCTCCAGTTGTTTCTGCTGTATATGGATATATTTTACTGTATCTTTTTTCCCATATATTTATTAAAGACTCGATTTCAAACTTTTCCTTATTTAATTCAATAATTTTCTCATCAATTGTTGTTCCTAAAAGAATTCCATAGTCTAATTCTTTTGCCGATTCTACTATTATATCCCCTGGCATTAAATTAAATAGATTTTCTTTTGTTTCAATTTTAGCTCCAATTTTATTTCCAAAAGACATCTTTATAACAGCTTCTGCTATTCCACCAAATTTTATTGTTGATGCTGATATTACTTCTTTTGATTTTATTGAATTTTCTAATAGCTCAAAATTTTCTTTTAATCTCTTATAATTTGGTAAATCTCCAGAAAGTCTTTCACTTTTTACTAGATATATTTTATTTCCTGCTTCTTTAAATTCAGACGATATTATATTTTTTACACTCTCTGTTGTTACTGCAAAAGATATCAAAGTTGGAGGTACATCTAAATCTTTAAAAGTTCCACTCATACTATCTTTTCCACCTATAGCTGGAGTTTCAAACTCAAGTTGTGCTTCAATTCCTCCTAATAATGCAGCAAAAGGTTTCCCCCATCTTGTTGAATCTTTTCCCAATTTTTCAAAATATTCTTGGAAAGATAATCTTGCTTTTTTATAACTTCCACCTAATGCAACAATTTTTGCTAAAGATTCTATTACTGCATATTGAGCTCCCAAATATGGAGAATATTCCGATATTATTGGATTATAACCATAAGTCATTATTGAACAAGTATTTGTAAATTTATCTGTTGGAAGCTTTTGAACACTTCCCTCTGATTCAGTTAATTGATACTTCCCTCCATATGGCATAAGCACAGTGCTTCTTCCTATTGAAGCATCAAACATCTCTACCATCCCTCTTTGAGAAGCTACGTTCATATCCTGTAAAATTTTTTCTACTTTTTCTTTTATATCCATTACTTGATTTTCTAAAAATGGATTTTCTTTTTCTGAAGATACAACTTTTACATCTTGAATTTGCCTAACACCATTTGTATCTAAAAAATCTCTTGAAATATCTACAAGTGTTTCATTTTTATATTTTATTACTAATCTTTCTTCCTCTGTTACTACAGCAACCAATGCCGATTCTAAGTTTTCTTCTTTAACTAATCTTTGAAACTTTTCCACATCTTTTGCCTCTATTACTACAGCCATTCTTTCTTGAGATTCTGATATAGCTAATTCAGTTCCATTAAGTCCTAAATATTTCACTGGTACTGTATCTAAATTTATCTCTACTCCCCTTGCAATCTCTCCAATAGCAACACTAACTCCACCTGCTCCGAAATCATTTGATTTTTTTATAAGTTTTGTTACTTCTGGATTTCTAAATAGCCTTTGGATTCTTCTCTCTACAGGTGCATTACCCTTTTGAACCTCTGACGAACATTTAGTTAATGACGTTTCATTATGCTCCTTAGATGATCCAGTGGCTCCTCCTACACCATCTCTACCAGTTTTTCCTCCAAGTAAAATTACCACATCACCTGGAACAGGGCTTTCTCTTCTTACATACTCTTTTTTTACAGCTCCAACAACGGCTCCAACTTCCATTCTTTTAGCTTTATATCCATTGTGATAAATCTCTTTTACAAAAGTAGTTGTTAGCCCTATCTGATTTCCATATGAAGAATATCCATGAGCTGCTCCTTTAGATATTTTCTCTTGCGGTAATTTATTTGCTAACGTTTCCTCTATACTTTCAGTTATATCCCCTGCTCCTGTAACTCTCATAGCTTGATAAACATATGCCCTTCCTGATAATGGATCTCTTATAGCTCCACCTACACAAGTACTTGCTCCTCCAAATGGCTCAATCTCTGTTGGATGATTGTGAGTTTCATTTTTAAACATCAGTAACCATTTCTCTAATTTACCATCAACATCTACCTCTATCTCGATGCTACACGCATTTATCTCTTCTGATTCCTCTAAATCATCTAATTTACCTATCGATTTTATATATCTTCCACCAATTGTTGCCATATCCATTAAAGTTAAAGGTTTTTCTTCTCTACCTAATTTCGCTCTTATATCTATATATTTTTCAAAAGCATCCTGAATATTTTTTGTTAAATCTCCACATTCAATTTTTATATTTTTTAAATATGTTTCAAAAGTTGTATGTCTACAATGATCAGACCAATAAGTATCTAAAACTTTTATCTCTGTCTCTTTTGGATCTCTTTTCTCTTCATCTCTAAAATAATTTTGAATATGTTTTAGGTCTTCAAGAGTCATAGCTAGTCCATGCTCTAATAAAAAACTTTCTAATTCTTCTGAATTTTTATTTATAAATCCTACATAAGTTGGTACTGGTTCTATATCAACATTTTCCTCTAGTGTCAAAACATTTAATTTTTTTTCTCTAGTTTCAATAGGATTTATTAAGTAATCTTTTATTTTATCAAAACTTTTTATCTCTCCATGAAAAATTAAAAGTTTACCACTTTTTATTTGAACACCAGCTCTATTATTTAATAACATTAAGCACTGCTCTGCAGAATCAGCTCTTTGATCATATTGTCCTGGTAAAAATTCCATTGCTAAATATTTTTTTCCAACCAATTCAACTTCTTCATAAACGTCATCTGTTACTGGTTCAGATAAAACTCTGTTTTTTAAAAGATTTAAATCCTCTTCCGTACAATTAAAAATATCATACACATTATATAAATCTATTTTATTTATCTTATCCTCTTTCAAATTTTCTAAAAGCTCACTCTTTAGTCCTAAACTCTCTACCTGAAATCCATCCTTTTTCTTAACAAATACTCTTTTATTCATTATTCCTCCCTAAAATGAATCAGCTTTTAAAATTAGCTCTTCTAGATTTTCACCACAATAGTTTATATGGCCCATTTTTCTATCTTTTTTCCACTCTGATTTTCCATATATGTGAACATTTGTATTGTATTCTTTTTTAATTTTTTTTACTTTCTCCTGATCTTCACCCATTATATTTAACATCACTACTTGTGTTAAAAGTTTTATTTCAGGTAGTTTCTCTCCTAAAATCCCCATTAAATGAATATCAAATTGAGAGTAATTACACGCATCCATTGTATAATGTGCACTATTATGTGGTCTTGGTGCCATTTCATTAAAATAGATTTCATTCTCTTTAATAAAAAATTCTATTCCTAATGGTCCATATATATTTAATTTTTTTATAATCTCCTGAGATGTTTTCTCCACTTCTTCTAAAATATCTTTCGATACTCTTGCAGGAACTATAGTTTTATTTAAAATTCCATTTTTATGGATATTTTCTCCAATTGGAAAACTTACTATATCTCCATTTATTCCTCTAACAACTAAACATGAAACCTCTTTTTCAAATCTAATCATCTCTTCTAAAATATATTCTACATTTTCATTCCAATTAATACTTTTCAAATCTTTCTCTTCTAATAACTTCCATTGTCCCTTTCCATCGTATCCTCCTGAACAAGTTTTTAAAATACATGGATATCCAATTTCATCAATAGCTTTCTTTAATTCTTCTAAATTTTTAACGCCTTTAAATTTTGCAGTTTTAACTCCAATCTGTTTTACTGCCTCTTTTTCTCTAACTCTATGTTGACTTAAATATAGCGGTCTTTTTCCTTGAGGAACATTTCCACCCTCTTCTTTTAAATAATCTATTATTTCACTTGGTACATTTTCAAACTCATATGTTATCACATCAGTAATTTTACATAACTTCTTTAAACTCTCTTTATTGTTGTATTCAGCTTCAATATGCTCATCAGCACTAAATCTTCCACACGAATCTGGATTGGGATCTAAAATTATTGTTTCACAGTTCAATTTCTTTCCTGAATCACACAGCATTTTAGCTAGTTGTCCTCCACCTAAAATTCCGATTATTCTAGATTTTTTCATCTAAAATCATCCTTTCCATATTTTCTCTATATTTCACAATTTTCTCTGCTAACTTTTCATCCTTTAAAGCTAATATTTTTATAGCCAACAATGCTGCATTTTTAGCTCCACCTATTGCTACAGTTGCTACAGGAACACCTCCTGGCATCTGAACAATTGATAAAAGTGAATCTATTCCTTTTAAAATTTTACTTTCAATAGGTACTCCAATAACTGGTAAGTCAGTTAAACTAGCAACCATACCAGGTAAATGTGCCGCTCCTCCCGCTCCTGCTACTATAACTTCTAGTCCTCTTTTTTTAGCTTCTTTCGCATAGTCAAACATTAAATTAGGAGTTCTGTGTGCTGAAACTATTTTTATCTCATGCTCAACTCCAAAATCTTTTAAAACATTTACACATTCATTCATAGTTGGTAAATCAGATTTACTTCCCATTATTACACCTATTTTCACTCTTTATCCTCCCTAAAGTTAAAAATAAAAAACGCACATTACTAAAAAGGTACAACTATCCCTTTTTAATAATCTGCGTTTTTACACACTTGTTCCATTTATCAGTATTTTTATTTTTTATCTTTTCTTTTCTCTGCTTTCTCATTATTATTAGCATTTGATTGGCTCCTCCTTTATTTTAGAGGTCAACAAAAAAAGTCTATAAAAAAAGGAAATTACAATAGTAATTTCCTACAAGATCAAATTTAAAATATATCAAAAAAACATATATTTAAAATCTATCCTTGTAGTCTGCCAATTTACGGTGGCAGGTAGAGACTCGTTGACCTTATTTCAACTATTATACAAGTTTTATTTATTTTGTTTTTTAATACTTTTTCTAACTCAATACTAACACACCGCTCATTTTTTTTCAACTATTATTTTTTATAAAAAAAATTCTCTGAGTTTTAAATCAGAGAATTTTTATTTCTATTATACTTTTTGTTTATTTAATTTTTTTCTCATTCTATCAATAAAGTCTTCAACTGTTATATATAGAACTGGAATTACTACTAGTGTTAATATTGTCGAGAATGACAGACCGAATATAACTGCTATAGACATTCCTGAGTATAGCTCCGCTCCCTCTCCAAATCCTAAAGCAAGTGGAATCATACCACATACCGTAGTCATTGTCGTCATTAAAATTGGTCTAAGTCTTGTTTTACACGACTCTCTTACTGCGTCATTAAGTTCATATCCTCTCTCTCTTAAAATCTTAATAAAGTCAATAAGAACTATGGCGTTATTAACAACGGTTCCTGCTAGCATTATTATTCCAATCATTACCATCATATCAAATGGAGAGTTTGTAATCAATAATCCACCATAAACTCCAATCATCGCTAACGGTACTGATGCTAAGATAATTCCTGGAAGTAAGAAATTCTCAAACTGTGATGCTAAAATAGCATATATTAAGAATATTGAAATTCCAAGAGCCATTCCCATCTGGACAATTGCTTCGTTAAATAACTGTGACATTCCTCCCCACGAATAAGAAACACCTTTTGGTGGGTTTGTTTCTTCAAATGCAGCTACAATTTCACTTTGAACTTTACTTAATCCTATTCCTCCATCATTTGCTGAAACTGATGCATAGAATATCTTATCTGTCTTAGTTACTTCTGATGCTCCCTCTGCCATAACAATATCTGCTACGTCTGAAACTTTTACAAATTTACCATCCGCTCCTCTAACATTTAACTCCTCTAAAGTTGAAACCTTAGTTCTTGAATCTTTTGGTAATCTTATTAAAACATCAATCTCTTCTGTTCCAGTTTTTACAGATAATGTTTGTCCAGTAGCTCTATTTCCTCCAAGGAAAGAGTAACTTATTGTTCTACCTATATCAAATGGACTGATCCCATGTGCTCTTAATTTATCTCTATTTAAGATAACTCTAGCTTCAACATTTCCTGGCTCTATACTTGATGTAATATCTATAATTCCAGGATTTTGACTGATTTTTTCTTGCACTTGCTTTGCTATGTTTTCAGCAACATCTAATGAATCAGAAGATATTCTAAATTCAACATCTCTATTTCCACCAGCAGACTGATAATCATCTTTTAAGTTAAACTTAATTCCAGGTATTTTTTCTAATTCAGGTCTTAGATTATCCATCACTTGGAATATAGATATATCTCTATCAGTTTTTGGTCCTATATCCACATTTACGATACCTACACTTGTTTTTACAAGAGAAAGATATGTTTTTGTTAAAGGATTATTTTTTACAACTTCAACAGCTTGCTCTGTAATCTCTTCTGCTCTTTCAACAGAAAGTCCTTTTTCTAGTTCTAAAACAACAGAATATCTACCATAATCTTGTTTTGGTATGAACTCTGTTCTTGTCAACATTGGCCCTATTATCATCATAACCATAAATGTTAAAAATGCTAATGCTACTGTTTTCTTTCTATTTGAAATCGCCCATTCAATTATTTTTTCATAGATTGATTTTACTTTTCCAAATACTTTTCCCTCTTTTGTAATATCTACAT
>NZ_JBOFXD010000076.1:0-7829 GCF_051653945.1 Cetobacterium sp. | reverse complement strand
TTATAGATAACAAGATTAGAAAATTTAATTAAAATGAATACACTTTTTTATATTTGAAAATAAAAACAGGAAACGAAATTAATAATAATAGATTTAATAATATAAAAATTAAATATTCCATACTGGTTAAATTAAAATATTAGAAAAAGAAAAAAATATTCTAGATTTTGGAAAAACAAAGGTAAATGGAATTTTATCTGAAGAACAAAAATATAATCTTATTGAAAAGTATTTAACCATGGAAAATTTAAAAGAATCAACTTTCATGGAAAGTTTTAGAAAAAATAAAAATTATATGAAAGAAATTTGGCGTGGAAAGTTTACTAAAGATGATGTGGCTAAAGAGTTCAGGAATATTATCTCTTACAAATGTATACCACAAAAAGTTTATGAAGATAATAAAACTTTAATTGATAAACTATTTGAAACTTACTCAACAGAAGAGGGAGTAGATAAAGAGAATGCACGATTAGAATTAAATATGTATACTCTAAATTTAGGAATTTATGACAAAGGTAAATATTCAATCTTGAAGCATATTGGCTCTGAACAAATATATTTTGTAAATGGCAATTACTCTTATGAATTAGGTTTTGAGAGAGATAAGCAAGAAGTCGAAAACACTTTTGATTCTTTTCTATAATTTAAAAGGTCGATTATTAGCCTCTTTTCTCTCTCCTACTTGGTTTAATTTATTTCCTTTTTTAACTAGAAATGATATAATACTCCTAGTTAAAATTGACTTCACTACTTTAAGGATGGTTTTTATGAAAAATAATGCATTTTTTAAAAACAAAAGAAAAAGAGCTCTTTTCTTTGCAAACATAATATTAATTCTTTTTATCTCTTTTCATTTAATTCAAATGGAATCTACTGATGAAGAACTAATGACATTTATTCTCTTTTTAGTTGGAGATATAGCTTTATTGATTTATCAAATCATTGAAATTATTAGAAATAATAAAAAACAGTAAAAAAGTGCTAAAAAGCACTTTTTTTATTATTTAGCTTTTTCAAGAACTTTGACTATATTTTTATAAACCTCTCTTGTTGCTCTAATATCTTCTAAAGCATCATGTGCATTTTCTAAAGAAATATCAAAATACTTACACCAAGTTTCTAATCTATTATTTTCTAAAATTGGTAAAACTCCCATAACTTGAAGAGATTTTATCAAATTTAAAGTACATACATTTAATTTAAAATCAATAAAGCTTCCCATAAATTTATTATTTAGTCTATTATAAAAATTATATAACATTCTAAAATCAAATGGATAGTTATGACAAATCATAACTAATTTATCATTTTTATCATATCTATCTACATATTTTGAAAAAATTTTCTCTAACTCTTTTAACGCCTCTTCTGGTTCCTGCTCTTTATTAAGCTCCTCTATTGTAAATCCTATAGTTTTTAAAGCACTTTCTGAAATGTCTGCTCCCTTATGAGGTTTACATCTAATATTAAACCATTCTACAACCTCATTATCTATCTCTATAGCACCTGCTATTTGAACTATTGCAGAGTTGTCAGTTAATCCAGTTGTTTCCGTATCTAAATACAATAATTTCATACGCATCCTCCCTTTTATCCATATTTTAATAATACTCTATCATTTTTTAAATTACAATACAAAATATTTTATTTTTTTTAAAAGAAATCACATTTTTTATAGTATTTAATTACTATGAAATATTGTAAAAAACATTCTTTTGGAAATAGATTAAGCAGGAGGGGCATTATGAAAAAATTATTAGCTTCATTAGTTTTCATATCTTTATTAGTAGGGTGTAATAATGACAATGTAGTACCAAAAACACCAGTTGATTCTTCAAATCCATATAAGGAATATTCTGTAAACGATACTAAGGTCGCAGATACTGTTGAAACAAACATTTTGAAAGCTGAAGCTGAAAAATATGGTTTTGATTTAAAAACTTCTTCAGCTCATATGGTTAGCTTTAAAAAAGTGGGAACTTATGGTTCTGGCGAACTTAAAATCATTGCTTTTTTAAATAAAAAAGGTATTGAAGCTGCTGAAGATAAAGGTTATATCAATATCAACAGAATCGTTTCATACACTTGTAAATTTGAATATAGCTATAAAACAGAGAAATATGTGTGGACATCTGATTATCCATACGCATCTACTAGCACTTTGTTTTAAATTGAATGGATGAGCAATTAATTTGCCCATCCATTTTTTAATCTCTAAATTGACATTGTAATAGGTGATCATTTACTATTCCCACAGCTTGGAGATATGAGTAAACAGTTGTACTTCCTAAAAACTTAAATCCTCTTTTTTTCAGATCCTTCGCTATTGTATCTGACAACTCTGTTTTTGATGGGACATCACTTAAAGTTTTCCAATTATTTTTTATAATTTTCTTTTCTGTAAAAGACCATATATATTCATTGAAAGATCCAAACTCTTTTTGAATTTTTAAAAACTCCTTTGCATTGTTTATAGATGATTCTATTTTTTTTCTGTATCTTACTATACCAGGATTTTCTAACATTTTTAGTATTTTATTTTCATCATACAAGGCCACTATATTTGGATTAAAGTTATCATACTCAATTCTATAATTTTCTCTTTTTTTTAATATTGTTATCCAACTTAGTCCTGATTGAGCTGATTCTAAAACTAAAAATTCAAAATGAGTTCTATCATCATAGACAGCTTTTCCCCACTCTTCGTCATGATACTTTCTATATAGATCACTACTTTCACACCAAGGACATCTTATCATATAATCCCCCTCCAAATTTTTAACACATAATATCATTTATAATTCCTTATTTCAATTTAATATTTTCTTAATTTATTGCTTCTTAAGTAGTTTTGTGTTAGTATTTTCATAACTAGATTATTATGGAGGTTTTTTATGAAAAAGATATTTTTACTTCTTTTCTTAAATTTTTTCTATTTAAGTTGTACCAATAACTCTGTTTATAATAAAAACCTCTCTACATATACTATTGAAAGTAGTGTAGTTGAAAATCAAACAACTCAGCAAGAGATTCAAAATATTTTTGGAAACCCATACTCAGTTGATGTAAATAATCGAGGAAATACAGTTTGGACATACCACGATATAACTATAAATAGTCCTGGATACAACACTTTTTCTACTTCATTTAAAGTAGGAAAGGGAAATCGTTCTAGAGATAATCATAATCCCCAGTACAAATGGGTTATTATTTTTAATTCCAATGGTATAGTTATTAATTCTGATGTTAGAACACTATATTAATCTTTTAAGAAAGGAGCTATATCTATGTTACTTTGGTTTACTATAGGAGTAGTATTTTTAGTTATTGAGATTTTAACTTTTGGACTTATTTCTATCTGGTTTGCACTAGGAGCTTTTTTAACAATGATTTTCTATGAATTTTCTTTAGAAAATCAGTTTTATATTTTCGTTGGTGCCTCTTTACTTTTTTTAGTTCTAATTCGAAAGCTTGCCTTAAAGCATTTTAAAGGAAATAGTAAAGAGTTAAATCGTATTAAAGGAAAAGTTGTAAAGATTGAAAAAATTGAAGTTCGTGGAAGCAATAATTTCTATACCATATATTTAGATGGAAAAATTTGGGAAGGTATATCTAAATCCAATTTTA
This sequence comes from Cetobacterium sp., assembly GCF_051653945.1. Taxonomy (GTDB): domain Bacteria; phylum Fusobacteriota; class Fusobacteriia; order Fusobacteriales; family Fusobacteriaceae; genus Cetobacterium_A. The sequence goes on along the minus strand of NZ_JBOFXD010000076.1, from coordinate 4,202 downwards.
GTATTGGTGAGGAAGCTATTGTTGAAAAAATTATGGGAAACAAATTAGTTTTAGCTAAAAAATATTAGGAGGAATCATATGTTATTTTTATTTATTTTAATACTTATTGCTATATTTTTAATCGGAACACATGTTAGAATTGTTGCTCAATCTCAAGCTTTTGTTATAGAGAGATTAGGAGCATATTTAGCTACTTGGGATGTAGGATTAAATGTTTTAATCCCATTTGTTGATAGAATTGCAAAAAGAGTATCTTTAAAAGAACAAGTTATAGATTTTCCACCACAACCAGTTATTACAAAGGATAATGTTACTATGCAAATAGACTCAGTTATTTATTTTCAAATAACTGATCCTAAACTGTATACTTATGGTGTTGAAAATCCTTTAAATGCTATTGAAAATTTAACAGCAACAACTTTAAGAAACTTAATTGGAGAGTTAGAACTTGATGCTACTTTAACATCTAGAGATACAATAAATACTAAAATGAGAGTTACTTTAGATGAAGCTACTGATCCATGGGGAATCAAAATAAATAGAGTGGAGCTTAAAAATATTGTTCCTCCTGCTGAAATTCAAGACGCTATGGAAAAACAAATGAAAGCTGAAAGAGAAAGAAGAGAGTCTATTTTAAGAGCTGAAGGACAAAAAACATCTGCTATTTTAGTTGCTGAAGGGGAAAAGGAGGCTACTATATTAAAGGCAGAGGCTAAAAAAGAAGCTGCTATTAGAGAAGCTGAAGGAGAGGCTGAAGCTATTCTTAGTATTCAAAAGGCTAATGCTGAAGCTATTAAATTGATTAAAGAAGCTGCCCCTGATAAGAGTGTTCTTATGTTAAAAGGGATGGAAGCTTTTGAAAAAGTTGCTAATGGTCAAGCTACAAAAATTATTATTCCAAGTGAGCTACAAAATATTGTCACTTTAAGCGAACTTTTTCATGAATCAAAAAAATAATAAATATTAAAAAAACCGTAAGCTAATTAAGGCTTACGGTTTTTTATCTATTTCATCTTATATTATAGAACTTTTTTGAGCATAACTTTTTTCATTTGTATGAATATATAACAATCTTCCATCTTTTATTTTGTTTATAACTTTATCTGATATCTCTTTTGGTATAGCTGGGCACCCCAAACTTCTATCAAGTTTTTTCGCACCTGGCTTTGGTTTAGCATACTGAGAGCCGTGAACAACTATAGCTCTTTCTCTGGCTTTGTCATTAATTCCTTTTTCCAATCCACTCAATCTTAAAGAGTACCCGTATTCGCCATTATATGTATTCTCTGTTTTATAAAATCCAGGCGAACTTTTAAAAGAGTTTACAGCATTTGAAAACTCTCTTGGTATACTTTCTCCACTATTCTTTCCATGCATAACATATGTTGAAAATAGTGTCTTTTTATTTTTTAAATCGATCACAAAAAATCTCTCTTTAATCGATGATTTTGTGAAATCAATTATTGTTATAATATCCTCTTTTACATCTTTTAATTTTTTCATTCCTGAAATAGCGTTTGAAAATGTTATAAAATCCATTTTATTTGTTAAGTTTAGCTCTCTATATAGATTCTCTATTGAACTATTTGGCGAAAATGCAAAACTATTACTTTTTCTTACCTTAATATTTTCTATTGAAAGAGATGAATCTAAATTTAACTTTTCATTTATCGAATAACTTCCCATTGAAGCCATAGTAGAACTAGCTAAAGTAATTAGTATAATCAAGATTTTCTTTATCATAAATACTCCTCACTATTTTTTTATCATCTTAAATTATATATGAGTATCTATAATTAGTAAAGTTTTTTTTATTTCATATCTTTTATTAAGTGTAAAAACTTTTCTTAATTTCTAAATATAATTTCAAACAAAAAAAGTGCCAAAAATAGATTCTGACACTTTACTTAAAAATATTTATATTATTTACATTGCACTTTTATATATCTCAATAATCTCCTCTAGAGTAGCTTGTTTAGGATTTGTAAATCCACATGCATCTTTTAAAGCATTTGTTGCTAAAATAGTAAAGTCTTCCTCTTTAGCACCTAACTCTTTTATCCCTTTTGGAATTTCTATATCATTTGATAGTTTTACAATCTCTTCTATTGCTAAATCAGCTGAATTATTCTCATTTAAAATGTGAGGATTTACTCCTAACAGTATTGCAACTTTTCTTAACTTCTCTTTTGATACTTGAGCATTATATCTAACTACATGAGGTAGTAAAATTGCATTACATACACCATGAGGCAAATCATAGAATCCTCCTAATTGATGAGCCATTGCATGAACATATCCTAACGAAGCATTATTAAAAGCCATTCCTGCTAGGTATTCTGCGTAAGCCATATTATCCCTTGCTTTAATATCTTTTCCATTGAATACTGCTTCTCTTAAATTTTTAGAAATTAATTCTATGGCTTTTTCAGCACATGCATCTGTTACTGGAGTTGCAATTGTTGAAACGTAAGCTTCTATTGCATGTGTTAACGCATCCATACCTGTTGCTGCTGTTAAATTTTTTGGCATATCTAACATTAGTTCTGGATCATTTACGGCTATAATTGGAGTTACATTTTTATCCACTATCGCCATTTTTACATGTCTATCTACATCTGTTATTATACAAAATCTTGTCATTTCTGAAGCTGTTCCAGCTGTTGTATTTATTGATATTAAAGGAAGTTGAGGGTGCACAGATTTATCTACGCCTTCATAATCTTTTATATCTCCACCATTAGTAGCTACTAAAGCTATCCCTTTTGCTGCATCATGAGGTGATCCTCCACCAAAAGATATTACAAAATCACATCCATTATCTTTTAAAATTTTTAATCCATCATTAACATTTGTCACTGTTGGATTTGGTTTTGTTTCATCAAAGATAATATACTCTATTTTATTCTCATCTAATACATTTGTTAATTTTTTAACTAAACCAATATTTACTAATATTTTATCTGTTACTATTAAAGACTTTTTTAAACCTCTCGATTTAATTTCATTTCCTAGATTTTTAATACATCCCTCTCCCATATAAGAAATTGATGGCATGAAAAAAGCATATGACATAATAGCCTCCTAATAAATGTATTTTTTAGTGTACACCAATGATAACTCTTTTTGTACTATAAATCAATACTTTTTTTATTTTTATTAGTTTGAATTGGTATTCAAACTAATTTTTACATTTTTAATAACTCTCTAAATTATAGTTTGTGAAGAAAATATTTTTACATTAACTTCATCTGTTACTTAAGAGAGTTATAGTTGGGGAGCGTATGGATTTGAAAAAAATTTTAATCTATAAACAAGCAAGTAGTCGGGGAAATCGTAATCAAACATTTTAGTTGACCCGTGGTTTCCTTTTATTTTATTGATTTTTATGTTATAATAACTATGTGATATCTTTTACAAGAGGTGAGGTTTATTGAAGTTAATATTTAAATTTGTTGCGCTATTTTTTATTTTAACAATCTGCGTTTTCTCTCAAGAAAACAACTCTTCAGATAAAATAAAAGATTACGTAAAGAAAAATACCACTACTGAGAAAACTGCTACTAATATATATAAAAGTATTATTGAGAATTCAGAAAAGCATGATGTTGAACCAGAGTTAATTGCTGCTATAATAAAAGTTGAAAGTGATTTTAAACATAGCACTATCTCTACAGCTGGAGCAAGAGGATTGATGCAACTTATGCCTAAAACAGCAAAGCTTATGAAAGTTAATCCTAACGATATGAATGCTAATATAAAAGGTGGAACTAAATATATCGCTTGGTGTTTAGAACAACAAAATAATAATTTGAAACTAGCTCTAGCATCTTATAACGCTGGAATTGGTAATGTAAAAAAATATAATGGTATTCCACCATTTAAAGAAACTCAAAACTATGTTAAAAGAGTAATGAAAGAATATAACTATTTAAAAGCATAGGATATAGAAAAAAGATCACTTAATGTGATTTTTCAGGTTGTAGACAAATGGCTATCGAATAATAATATTTGATAGCCATTTTTTTTTTTATAAATTTTGAGTTATTTTTGTAGAAATTTATGTTGAGGAAGTCTTTTCCAAACTTCCACATTGCTAATTTTTTTAAATTCATACATGCAAATTTGAGAGTGAGCTCCATTTTTACTTTCGCTAACCCTCTATATTGTGTATATCTCATTCCATGTAGTTCTTTCGCGTC
>NZ_JBOFXD010000075.1:0-5344 GCF_051653945.1 Cetobacterium sp. | reverse complement strand
TGGAAATAACTCTAATTAGATTACTTGAGAAAATTTTTGAATGAAAAATGGTCGAAATACATTGAAAATAAAGGGGGCATCAATGGTCAGGAAAATCCTTAGCGTTGTTATTCCGCGTTTTCCTGATGGGACCCCTATTAAGAACTTTATTATTAAAGAAATTTTTTAGTATAGAGTTTTTTCCAATACTTTTGCAATTATAAACATTAAATATAACTAAAAATATAAAAAGATTGAAAATATATGTAGGTGTCATCTCTTTACTGATATGAAAAACTCTTATGAAAAAAATCATAGATAAAACCATAAATGTAGAGTTTGTAAAAATATTAATCCATAAATCGGTGGTTACAATGCTTTTGCTTTTATCTCTTGGTAACTCATTCATGATATATCTTCTAGTTTTTTCAAAACTTAATGAGATTGCAAGAGGGCCATCCATCATGATATTAATCCATAGAATTTGAATCGGTTTTAAAGGTGTACCCCAATCTAAAAGTTCAAACATTAAAATAAGAAATAAGGCAGCAACATTTACTATTTGTTGAAATTGAATAAATTTTTGAAAATTCTCATAAAGACCTCTTCCAGACTCGATAGCTTTAACGATAGTAGCAAAAGAATCATTAAGAAGAATTATATCGGCAGTTTCTTTAGAAACTTCAGTTCCTGTTATTCCCATAGCAATACCTACCTCTGCTCTTTTAAGTGAAGGAGCATCATTTATTCCATCTCCAGTAACAGCGACAGATTTTCCCATTTCCATAAGAGTATTAACTATTCTAAGTTTAGTTAAAGGATTACTTCTTCCAATAACAGAGATATGTTCTAATTTTCCTCTTAGTTCATAGTCATTCATAGAGTCAATATCTTTTGCATCGAGAATAAGTGAGTCAGACTTGATTAAACCGAGCTCATTTGCCACTGTGGTAGCGGTTAGGGTATTATCGCCTGTAAGAATTTTGACATCAATACCAGCTTTTTGGCATGTGGTAATAGCATCAAAGACCTCTTTTCTAATAGGGTCTGAAATTGAAGTAAACCCATCATAGATACAATCTTTCATAAGATTTTTTTCAAAATCTCTCCATTTTTCCTCTTTTGATAAGTTTTTATGGGCAAAAGCGATGATTCTTCTTCCAATACTTTGTTCAGCTTGAATTGCTTGGAGTTGATTTTGTTTTTCAAATTCAGAGATTTTACAAACTTCAAATATTTTTTCTGGAGCTCCTTTTATAAAAAATATGTAATTATTCAAAGTTGAGGTTGATACAATACTGCCCATACTTTTTTTTGTAGAGTTAAATGGATATTGAAAAATAAGTTTTTCCTCTTTTATTGTAAGTTTTTCTTTTAAATTTGAGTAATAATTTAGAAGAGCAATTTCAGTTGGATTTCCTATAAATTTTTTAGTTGAGTTTTTGTCTTCGGTGAAGGCTGAGCTGTTATTAAAAAAAATATTTTTTAGTAGCATATCTTCATTTAAGTTTTCAATTTTAACAACAGTCATTCTATTTTCAGTTAATGTTCCTGTTTTATCAGAACAAATAACATCAATAGCTCCGATAGACTCACAAACGGCTAATTTTTTAACTAAGGCATTTTCTTTAGAAAGACGAATAGCTCCTAGGGCCAAAGTTGCAGCAATCATAGTAGGTAGTCCTTCAGGAATAGTAGAAACAATAAGTACAATGCAGATAGTTATAGCTTGTGCAATATTTTGTAAATTTAATTGGTTATCAATATAGTAGTTAAATATTTTAAGACAAAAGACAATGATAGCTATTCCAATTCCAGCAATAGCTATTTTTTTACCTAAATTCCCTAATTCTTTTTGTAATGGAGTTAAAATATTATATTCAATTTGTACAGATGTAGATATCTTTCCAATTTCAGTATTATCTCCAATAGCAGTTACTAGAACTTTTGCATGACCTGAAACTACAAAAGTTCCAGAGTATACCATGTTAAGTCTTTCACCAATGGAATAATCATCTCCTTGGAGAGGTTCTTGAATTTTTCTAGAAGCTTGGCTTTCTCCTGTTAATAAAGATTCATCAATCTCTAAGTCACTATTTTCAATAATCCTTCCATCAGCAGGAATTTTATCTCCTGTAGATATAAAAATAATATCTCCTGGAAAAATCTCTTCGATAGGGATTTCATAGATTATACTATCTCTCATAACCTTAATGTTTCTTTTATCTCCAATTTTTTTTAAGGCAAGAAAAGCATCTTGAGATTTTTTTTCCATAAAAACAGTTACCATAGTTGCTAAAAGTACAGAAAAAGTTATTCCAATAGTTTGTCCCCAATCTGGAGTTTGATGTTGTTCGATAGACATTATATTTATTACAATTGTTAAAAAAATAGCTACTATTAAAACTTTAACCATAGGTTCTGAAATAGCTACTAAAATTCTTGAAAAAAAAGTTTTTTCAGGAGCTTTGGTCAATAAATTTTTAGCTCCACGATTAACCCAGGTTCTAACTTTAGAAGGTGTTAATCCCGTTTCGCTACTATCAAAAATTTTATAGATTTCTTTTAAATCTTTTTTATAAAATTGATTATCATTAAAATTATCCATGAATTTACCTTCCTTTTATAAGTAGTAAGCTTTCTACTTTTTACAAATTTTTTTTCAATTTCTTTTTAATTTAAGAAAAAATTTGACAATTAATATGTAGAGTAAATATAATAATAATAAACTCTTAGAGGTGATGAAGTGAAAAATATTAAGAAAATATATTTAGCTGGTGGATGTTTTTGGGGTGTAGAAGCTTATATGAAAAGAATTGATGGTGTGATTGATGCTAATTCAGGATATGCAAATGGAATAACAGAAAATCCAACATATGAAGATGTTATATATAAAGGAACAGGACATGCTGAAACTGTTGAAGTAATGTACAATTCTGAGAAAATAAGTTTAGAAACACTTTTAAAATACTATTTTAGAATTATAGATCCAACTAGTTTAAATAAGCAAGGAAATGATAAAGGGACTCAATATAGAACAGGAATTTATTATACAGATTTAGAAGATAAGGATATTATTGAAAAAGAGATTACATTACTTCAAAAAAATTATCCTAAGAAAATTATGGTAGAAGTTATGCCTTTAATTAGATTTGATTTGGCAGAAGATTACCATCAAGATTATTTAAAGAAAAATCCAAATGGCTATTGTCATATAGATTTATCAAAAGCCGATAATATAATAATTGATGAAAATAAATATGCTAAATTATCAGATAATGAATTAAAATCTAAACTAACAGAAAAACAATATAAAGTAACACAACTAGGAGATACAGAAAGAGCTTTTAATAATGAATATTGGGATTTTTTTGAACCAGGAATTTATGTTGATATAACAACAGGAGAACCACTTTTTTCATCTAAAGATAAATTTAATTCTCAATGTGGATGGCCAAGTTTTTCAAAGCCAATTGCACCAGAGGTAGTGAATTATCATAGAGATAGTAGTTTTAATATGGAAAGAGTTGAGGTGGTAAGTAGAGTTGGTAAAGCTCATTTAGGACATGTATTTGACGATGGACCAAGAGAATTCGGAGGTTTAAGATATTGCATAAATAGTGCTGCTATCGAATTTATTCCATTCAAAAATATGGAAGAAAAAGGATATGGTTATTTAAAAAGTCAATTGGATTAATCTGTGGAAGCTTTTTTTACAGAAGTTACTTCAATGTCTAAAATATAAAACTATACTTTTTTACAAATATGCGATATAATGATATGAAGTAGTATTTTTTGTCAAAGTGTATATTTTAAAAATATAAAGTCTTTAAATGATTTATTATACAGCCTTGTACCTAGAACAAGGCTGTTTTATTTTTATTTAGTTATTTTATAAAATTTAAATCGGAGGTTTTATGAATTACGTAAAGAAGCAAGAGCTAAAAAGACAGTATAAAGTTGAAATTTTTAAAGGAATACAGGTTATAAATAATGAAAACTATGACTTTATAGATTCAAGACAATTTTTTCCTACACCAGAAGATGCATTTAAGTATATTGAGAAGTTAAAGTTAAAATTAGAAAATGACTGGGTTATTAGATACTTTAAAAGAAGCGAAGAGGATTGGGAGTTATTAGAGATTATTAACTAAGAGATATTTTTCTTGAAATTATATTTGATTAATGTTGGAAAAAATGAACTAGAAATGATAGCAGTTATAATCAATCATAGAGTTTAATATAAAAAAGGCTGACTAAAATCAGCCTTTTTTTACTGCAACTTTTTTTAATAAATATGTATAGTTACTTGGAAAAACATATTTTTTTTCTACTAAAACAATATTTTGTTCAGCAAACAAATTTTGAATTTCTTTACAAGAGTAAATCTTATAATCACCTGTTTTCATATAAGGAAGGAAAAAATTTATTATATTTCTTAATATAGGTAATATCCAGATTTCTCCTAAAATAAGAGTTCCATTAGATTTTAAGACTCTGGCAATTTCAGATATTGATTTTTCAGGATTAGAATAATGATGAAAAGAATTTATACAAGTTATAATATCAATTGAAGAGTTTTTAAAAGGTAAGGCTTCACTATCTCCAATTATAAAGTCAATAGGAAGCCTTTTACTAAGAGCTATTTTTATCATTTCAGGCGAGATATCTAAACCAATTAATTTCAAAACTCTATTTTTTTTCATTATTTTTAATAACAAATCTCCTTTTCCTGTTCCTAAATCTAAAAGAGTATATTGCTCATTTGTTAATAATAAATCTAACCAATTTAAAACATTATTATAGTGTTTAAAAGAATCTCCATGCTTTTTACTTGCCATTTTATCAAAAAATTTAATTGTATTTTCTTTGTAATTTATAGATTTATTTAATTTCAAATTATTCTCCTTTGATAATTATTCTAACTTTATCGTGTGAATTGACTCCATCTTACATTTTCGGATGTACATTTAGGATTAATTATATCATAAAAATAGCTATAAACAATAGGAAAACTAATAATTCAAATTCGTTAGAACTTATAAAAAATATAAAAGGGAATTTCTAAAAATATATGACTTACATTTCCAGTTGAGTATATTTAACTATATAGATGTATTTGTATTGATTTAAAGTTTGAAATTGAATTATACAATAAATTATAAATTTGAATAAATAATTATTTTTAAAAATAATTATTTAAAAAAAATGATAGAATATTCAGTATTTGGGGTCCCATCAGGAAAACGCGGAATAACAACGCTAAGGATTTTCCTGACCATTGATGCCCCCTTTATTTTCAATGTATTTCGACCATTTTTCATTCAAAAATTTTCTCAAGTAATCTAATTAGAGTTATTTCCAT